>DAOSVX010000016.1:0-13782 GCA_035379765.1 Bacilli bacterium
TTATTAGTTTCTTTCTTGGTAATAATCTTAATATCTTTTGATAACTATCTTTTAAATAAAGAAAATATTTTTTATTTTCTTTTTTAGTTTTTAATACTGGTCCAAATAATAAGTCTTCATAATGATATTTTTTATAACCTTTTTTAAGTAACATCGTAATATAGTATTTATTATTATCATAAATAACTATTTCATCTTGAATATAAAAGTTGATCTTTTCTAAAAACTTTCTTAGTGCATAATGATTATTATTAGCTTGAATAATTATTTTAGCAATGTTTTTTAATTTTATTTTATTTTTTAAAATATCTATTATACTGTAAGAACCTAGTCCTGAGATAATAATAGTATCAATATGAGAATCATTTATACTATCTAACCCATTTCCTAATATAGGGGTTATTTTATCCTCCAGATGGTTATTTTTAATATTTAAAATAGCATTATCTAAAGCTTTAGGATTAATATCACTTACATAGCATTTAGCAATAATATTATTTTTAACTAAATAAATATCTAATAAAGCATGATCACAACCAATATCAATTAAATTATCGTCGGAAGAAATAAAACTACTAATAGCTTTTAATCTTTTACTAATCATTAATCGATTAAGAAGTCCTTTAACTTCTTAGCACGAGAAGGATGACGAAGTTTTCTTAAAGCTTTAGCTTCTATTTGTCTTATTCTTTCTCTCGTAACATTAAATCTCTTACCAACTTCTTCTAAAGTATGACAGGTACCATCTATAAGCCCAAAACGCAATTCTAAGACTTCTTGTTCTCTTTCTTGAAGAGTTAATAAAACACTTTTTATTTCTTCTTTTAAAATTTCATTTGTCGCATAATCTTCTGGACTCATATTTCTTTCATCAGGAACAAAATCTCCTAAATGAGAATCTTCTTCTTCCCCTATAGGGGTTTCTAATGAAACAGGGTCTTGACTAATCTTGATTATTTCATTTACTTTTTCAACGGTAATACCCATTCTTTCGGCTATTTCTTCTTCACTAGGCTCTCTATTTAATTCTAGAGTCATTTGGCGTTGAATACGAGCCATTTTATTAATAGTTTCGACCATATGAACAGGAACTCTAATAGTTCTGGCTTGATCTGCTAAAGCTCTGGTAATAGCTTGTCTTATCCACCAAGTAGCATAAGTAGAAAACTTATAACCTTTATCATAATCAAACTTTTCGACTGCTTTCATTAAACCAATATTACCTTCTTGAATTAAATCTAGGAAAAGAAGACCTCTACCAACATATCTTTTAGCAATTGATACAACTAAACGTAGATTAGATTCGGCCAGTAATCTTTTAGCCTCTTCATCACCATTAGCTACTCTAATAGATAAAGTTAGTTCTTCCTCGCCAGAAAGTAAACTAATACGACCTATTTCTTTTAAATACATTCTAACTGGATCATTAATAGTTATATCTTTAGCAATGGTATCATTATCTAATATTAAAGGATGATCATCTTTTTTAGTTGTACCTCCACCAGCTTCTTCATCTTCTTCAGTAGCCATTACTGTTATATTATTTTCCACAAATAAATTATATAGTTCATCCAAAGAATCACTATCTAAATCTAATCCCGAAACTACATCAGCTAATTCTTTAAAAGTAATAAAACCTTTTTTCTTACCTTTTTTGAGTAAATCTTTTTTTCTTTCTTCAAACGTTTTTATTTCGTTAATCATTTTTCTTCCTCTTTCTTTATATTAGCTATTTTAGTTAATATTTCTACTTTTTTATTTATATCCATTTCTTTTTTTAGTTCTTCTTTTAATTTAGCTATTCTTTCTTTACACATATATTCTTTAATAATATTTATGTATAAAGTCATTTCATCATCTAGGAAAGTTTCATCATCATTTTCATTTACTATTCTTAGAACCATTTTAGACATTTCTTCTTTAGAACTAATAAAGGAGATAAAGTCAGCTTCGTTAATAGTTTTATTTAATTCATAAAAATAAAGTATTTCATTTATAATATTACGATAATTAGTAAATGGTACAAACCCTAGTTGACGTTTATACATTTTTATGTAAGTTGGACTATTCATCATATAGAAAATTAATCTTTCACTGGCTTTTTGATACTTATCTTTTCTAATAGTTGGTTCTTTTTTAGTAACTGGTTTAGATTCAACTTTTATTTTAGCCATTTCTCCTAGTTTACTTTTAAGTATTTCGATATCAATATCATAATCTTTACTTAATTTATTAATGGTTATTTCTCTTAATATTTCATCTTTCTCATTTTTTAAAGTGTCTAACACTTCATTTATATAATTAGATAAATCAACTGAGTTAGCTAAATCTTTATTGTTTTTTAAATACATTAATTTAAAATCAAAATATTTAACTAAATTATTTAAATTGTCTTGAAAAGCTTCTTTACCAAATAATTTAATATATTCATCAGGGTCTTTTGCTTTACTTAGACGAATAACATAAACTTCTAAATTGTTTTTTTCTAAAACTTCACCTAATTTATAAGTAGCTTCTAAACCAGGATTATCATTATCTAAACAAAGAATTATTTTAGCTTTTAGTTTCTTTAAAAGTCCTATTTGTTCTTTAGTTAAACTAGTCCCTCCAGTTGCCACCACATTTTTAAAGCCTTCACTATAAAGCCTAATAGCATCCATTTGGCCTTCCACTAAAATAATATTTTTTGCTTGTTTAACAAATTCTTTAGCTAAAAAATAATTATACAAATTATCGCCTTTTTTAAATATAACTGTTTCTTTAGTATTAATGTACTTAGGAGTCTTTTCATTACGATATATTCTTCCCGTAAAACCAATTACATTACCATTTATATCATGTAAAGGAATAATAATTCTGCCTGATAATTGGTCAAAAGAATCACTGGTTGCTTTACTAATAAGTCCTAAATCAAATAAAACTTTAGGGGGATAACCTTTTTTGATTAAAATACTCTTTAAGCCATCTTTAGTATCTAAAGATAAACCAATTTGAAAATCATCTATTACTTCTTCGCTAAATCCTCTATTTAATAAATATTTCTTAGCTTCTAAACCATTTTTAGTTCTTAAATTATTTTGATAATACTTAGAAGCCATATCCATAACTTCATAACATTTTTGATACTTGGTATCTTTTTTTGGCTTAGATATTGTTTGGGAAAGAGTAATACCTGCTTTATTAGCTACTATACCTACTGCTTCAATAAAAGAAACATTTTCATAATCTTGCACAAAAGTAAAAACATTCCCACTAGCTCCACAAGTAAAACATTTATATATTTGTTTTTCGCCACTGACACTCATACTAGGAGTATGATCATCATGAAAAGGACAAACACCAAAATAATTCTTACCTTTTTTAGTTAAAGGAATATAACTACCTACAATATCAATAATATCTACCGAAGATCTTATTTTATTAATCTCTTCTTGGTCAATATAGCTCATATTTTACCCTCTTAATTAATATATACGCTATTTATACCAAATTTCCTTTTTTTAAAGTGAAATTTTAACAAAAAAAGCTATTTTTTTCACAAAAATTAGCTTTTTTAATAATTTTCCAAGTATTCTTTTAAATTTTCAGCTACTTTCAAAGGAATTATTTTAACTAAGTCTTCTATACTAGCTTCTTTTATTTTAGCTAAACTACCATATTTTTTAAGTAAAGCTTTTTTTCTTTCGGGACCGATATTAGGAATATTATCTAAAATACTACTAATGCTTCCTTTACTTCTAATCTGACGATGATAACTAATCGTAAAACGATGAACTTCATCTTGAATATTAGTTAGATAATAAAATAAATTACTGTCTGTAAGAAGAGCAATACTTTCTAAAGTATCACCATCTATTAGTTCACTAGTTTTATGTTTATCATTTTTCTTTAAACCACAGACTTTAATATCTAAATGTAAGCTATCTAATACTTCCTTACAAGCGTTTATTTGATTAATACCACCATCAACTAAAATTAAATCTGGTAATTCTAATTTTTCCAATAAAGCCTTATAATATCTTCGATAAATTACTTCTTTCATAATATTATAATCATCAGGCTTTTCTAAACATATTTTATATTTACGATAATCTTTTTTAGAGGGCAGACCATTTTTATAAACTACCATCGCACTAACTGAATAATTACCAAATAAATTAGAATTATCAAAAATATCTATTCTATCTAAAGAAGTTAATTTTAATACTTCTTTTAATTCTTGATTGGCTTTTTCCGTTTTATTTTCATCTTTTTTAATGATTTCAAACTTATTAATAAGATTTATCTTCGCATTTTTATAAGCCATATCTAACAATTTCTTTTTATCACCTTTTAAAGGTTTTATAATTTTGGCATTTAATATTTCTTTTAATAATAAACTATTTAGCTTTTGATTAATTATAATCATTTTTGGTATTTCGTGTTTTTGATAAAACAAACTTAGTAAATATTCTATATTTTCTAATTCATCATTAATAACTGGTAATATATCACTATAATTACCAACTATCTTAGAATTTCTAATAAAGAATATCTCTATACTAATATAACCTTTATCAAAGTAATAATTAATAACATCGGCTTCTTTTAAAGATAATACTTCTACTCTTTGTTTAGCCAGTAAAATATTCATATAATCTAATTCTTCTTTTAACTCTTTAGCTACTTCATAATTTAAATTATTACTATGAAACTTTATTCTTTCTAATATTTTATCTTTAATTAATTTATCATTACCTTTTAAAAAACTAGTAATCTCTTTAATCATATCTTCTATCTTTTTATCACTTATTTGATTAACACAATAACCTAAACATTCGCCAATATGATAATATAAACATACTTCTTTTGGGTTACCTGAACACTTTTTTAATGGATATAACCTATTTAATAACTTAACCATTCGCCTGGCAGCATAAACATTTTGAAAAGGTCCAAAAAGTAAATTGTTTTTACTCTTCTTTACTTTTAAATATCTAACTACGGATAATTTAGGATAGGGCTTTTTAACTAATTCAATATAAGGGTAACTCTTATCATCTTTAAGTAAGATATTATATTTAGGATCATACTTTTTAATTAAATTTAATTCTAAAATAAAAGCTTCTAACTCCGAGTTAGTAACAATATAAGAAAAATCATCTATTTCACTGACCATTTTCTTAGTTTTACCAGTTTGTTTATTATTAAAATAACTAGAAACTCTATTACGTAAATCTTTCGCTTTACCAACATAAATTATCGTTCCATTTTTATTTTTCATTTGATAACTACCTGGTAAATGAGGGATTAAATCAATTTTACTTTTTAACATAATTACCACCCATCAAAAACATTATACTATATTATTAGTAGTTTTTTTAATATAATTAGAGTGGTGAAAAAAATGAAATTAATTAAAACTAATACTTTAGAAATCAAAAAATCAAAATTTATCTCTTACTATTATCAAATTGATAACAAAGAAGAAGTAAAAGATATTTTAAATACGATCAAAAAAGAACATCGTAAAGCTAAACACTTCCCTTACGCTTATAAAATAGATAACTTAATTAAAAAAAGTGATGATAAAGAACCATCTAATACAGCTGGTACTCCCATCCTTTATATAATTGAACAAAATAATTTAAATAACTCTTTAATAGTTATTGTTAGATACTTTGGTGGTATTAAACTAGGTGTAGGTGGCTTATATAGAGCTTATTTAGGAAGCGCTAAAGAAGTTATAAAATAAATTAATTAGTTTCTTTTAAATTAAATATTGCTTCATAACTATATGTGCAACCCACTCCTAAACAAATGGCAAATAGCCATTCTTCCATTGGAACTTTTAACCAAACAATATTACTTATATTCTGGAGTAAAAAATGATTAATAATTGCATCTGGGTATATTAGTATTATTAAATTATAAACAAATAATGTTATAAACAAACTAATTAAAGAAGTTAGTATTACATTAATTATTTTGCCTTTTACTTTTTTATAAGAAATAACACCTATTAATAAAGGCACAAAAGATAAAATATATATATAATTAATTTTTAAAACATTAACAAATATTATAAATGATAAAAGTAAAATAATTGAATAAATGGCTGTTAATTTAATATTTAATTTGCATTTACCTACTAATTTGGTTTTATTTAATGAATTTGCTACACCTGTAATCATCCCCGCAAAAAGAAAACCATATAAAAAATCTTCTATATGAAAATTAGTAATTAAATAAGTTGGATTCCAATAATTAAAATAGATATAACTAAAACATACAGCCATAATTCCAAAGCCTAAACCAGAAACCATCATTTTTATGCGAATGCTTTTATCATTTTTAATATAAAAATATATAGTAAAAGGCAAAACAAATAACAAACCCCATGAATAAAAATATTCCATACTATCACCACAAAAAAATTATATCATAATTTTTAGTTGGATTTTAAAAAGCTTAGCAAAGCTAAACTTTTTAAAATGTTGTAAATGTTATTGTACTTTTGTATAATTTGTCCCATTACATTTAGGACAAGGTGGTAATTTGTCTGTTGTATCGTCCAATCTAACTCTGCATCCACAATTATTGCAAATATACAATCCTTTACCAGGTTCTTCTCCAGTTCTTGGCATAACATATTCTCCTTTCTTTTAAAAAATTAAACATAAAAAGGCATTATTTAGATGCCTTTTTGTTTAATAGTTCTTTTACTTCTTTTTTTATTTCTGTTTTAGTTTTTTCTTTACATAGTGCTTCTGATATTAAAATAGCTATTTGTTTAAATTCTTTTTCTTTTAAACCTAAAGTAGTCATAGCTGGTGTACCTAGTCTAATACCACTAGCTTTTGATGGTGGTTCTTCATCAAAAGGAATAGCATTTTTATTACAAATAATATTAACTGATGTTAGTATATCTTCGGCTTCTTTACCAGTTAAACCACAAGATGATTTAACATCAACTAAAATTAAATGATTGTCAGTACCACCAGTTATAATTTTAAACCCTTGTTTTTTTAATTCTTCACTTAAAGCCCGAGCGTTTTTTAAAATTTGTTTTTGATAATCTATGAAATCTTTTTGTAAAGCTTCATAAAGGCACTGAGCTTTAGCTGCTATTACATGCATTAAAGGTCCACCTTGAATACCAGGAAAAACTGTTTTATTGACTCTTTTTATTATTTCTTCATCATTAGTTAAAATTATTCCTCCTCTAGGTCCTCTTAAAGTTTTATGAGTAGTAGAGGTAACTATATCAGCATATGGAAATGGTGATGGATGTAAATTAGTTGCTACAAGACCAGCTATATGAGCTATATCAACCATTAAATAGGCATTAACTTTTTTAGCAATTTCACCAAATCTTTTAAAATCAATAATACGAGCATAAGCACTAGCTCCAGCTATTATTAATTTAGGTTTCTCTTTTAAAGCTATTTTTTCTAATTCATCATAATCAATAAGGCCATCTTTATTAACTGCATAGTTTATTATTTCATAATCTTGCCCACTAAAACTAATAGGATGACCATGAGTTAAATGCCCTCCATCAGATAGTTTCATACTTAGGATTTTATCACCATGATTAATTAATGCTCTAATAGCTGCCATATTAGCGCTACTACCACTATGGGGCTGAACATTAGCGTATTTACATTTAAATAACTTGCAAGCATATTCGATAGCTAAGTTTTCTATGACATCAACATTTTGACATCCGGCATAGTATCTTTTACCAGGATAGCCTTCCGCATATTTATTAGTAAATACTGATCCTTGGAGTTTTAAAATATCTTTGGATACATAGTTTTCACTAGCTATTAACATAATAGTATTTTGTTGCCTTGTCTTTTCTTTTTCTAAAGCTTGTTTTATTTTTTTATCCATTTGTATCACCCTTCTTTTTTATTATATATTAAATTAGAAAATAAAAAAAGTGTTAAAAAACACTTTTATTTTTTAAGAACTATAAAGTCCAATAATTATAAATGCTGCTAACATTAGAAGTCCTAAGATAATTTTTATAAGTCCAATAATAAATTTCTTTTTATCTTTTATAACAAATTTTCTTTTACTTTTTTCTTTCATTAACGGCTCCTTATTAATTATTTATTTGGTTCATTACTTCTTCAGCAAAATTTTCATTTCTTTTTTCTAATCCTTCGCCTACTTCGTAACGAATCATACTTACTAATTCTCCACCATTGTTAGTTACGTATGTACTTACATTAACTCCACTATCTTTTATAAAAGCTTGATCTGCCAAACAAATTTCTTGATAGTATTTTTTAATTCTACCTTCAATCATTTTTTCCGCTATATCAGCTGGTTTTCCTTCATTAATAGCTTGTTCTTTTAATACTTTCTTTTCTCTATCTAATTCCTCACTTGGAACATCTTTAGAAAATAAGTATTTTGGTTTCATAGCAGCTGCTTGCATAGCAACATCTTTAGCGACCTCTTCATTAGCTCCTTTTAAAATTACTAAACTAGCAATTCTACCACCTAAATGAAGATAAGGTCCGAAGACTTCATCAGCATTTTTGGTTACTAATTCAAATCTTCTAAATGATAACTTTTCCCCTATCTTAGCAGTTTTAGCTATAATTAATTCTTCTATTGTTTCACCACTAGTAGTTTTTACTTTTAAAGCTTCATCCATAGTTTTAGCTTCACTATTTAGTAAAGCTTTGCCCATTTCTTCTACTAAGCTCTTAAATTCTGCGTTTTGACTAACAAAATCGGTTTCACTATTTACTTCTAATATAACTGCTTTATTACCATCAACATAGATATTTGCTAACCCTTCAGAAGCTATTTTATTAGCTCTTTTCCCGGCCTTAGCAATACCCTTTTCTCTTAGATAATCTAAAGCTTTATCAACATCACCATTTGTTTCTGTTAAAGCTTTTTTACAATCCATCATACCTGCTCCAGATTTCTCTCTAAGATCTTTTACTAAATTTGCACTTATCATAATATTCCCTTCTTTATTTATTTTCTTCTATTAATTTTATTAATTCTGCTTTTTTTAATGTACTATATCCCTTAATTTCTTTTTCTTTAGCAATACTTTTTAATTCAGTTAAAGTTTTATCTTCTAAATTTTCCTTTTTAACTATTTCTTTAGTTAGTTTTTCTGTTAAATCTTCTTTCTTTGGTTTTTCTTTCTTCTCTGGTCTAACATAATCTTTAACAGGAATTTCTTGATTTTCTAAAGCTTTTTCTAAATCAACCTTTTCAGGGACTTTTTTAGTTTTTTCAATTTCTGTAACATAATCTATTACTTCTAAGCCTTTAGCTTCACATATAGCGTTAGCTAAAACACCTAATAAAAGTTTAATAGAACGAACAGCATCATCATTACCAGGTATAACAAAGTCAACATCATCAGGATCGCCATTAGTATCAACTATGCCAAATACGGGAATATTTAATTTACGGGCTTCTTTAATAGCACTTAGTTCCTTTTTAGGATCTACTACTATTAAAGCTTGAGGTAATTTATGCATTTCTCTAATGCCACCTAAAAATCTATTTAATTTGTCATATTCCTTCTTTAACTTAACAACTTCTTTTTTAGGAAGAACATCAAATATTCCTTCTGCTTCCATTGTTTCAATTTCTTCTAATCTTTTTATTCTTTTACGAATAGTTCTAAAATTAGTTAAAGTTCCACCTAACCATCTTTCGGTTACATAAAACCCTTCACTTCTTAAAGCTTCTTCTTTTACTGCTTCTCCAGCTTGTTTTTTGGTTCCCACAAATAAAAATGTTCCATTATTTGTGGCAATCGTTTTAATTTCTTCATAAGCTTCTTCTAATAGCTCTGAAGTTTTTTGCAAGTCAATAATATAAATATCATCCCTTGCTGTAAAAATATAGTCTTTCATTTTAGGATTCCATCTTTTTGTTTGATGCCCAAAATGAACACCAGCTTCTAATAAATAACTCATAGAAACTACAGCCATTATAAATCATCCCTTTCGTTTTAGCCGCCGATCATCTCATTTTTAATTAACATCTTTAAGACACTTGCTAATCAAATCAATGTCGTGTGTATTTGGTTTTTCTAAACCAAACCTATATTATCAAAAAAAAGCTTCTCTATCAAGCCTTTTTATTTATTTTTCTTAAGTTCATACCTATCAATTAAAAACCAACCTGTCTTGTTGGCTTTTAATTGTAAGTATACAATAAATTATAAATCATATATAAAATATAAATTATTGCTTACATCTCCAAAAACTGACAAGTTTTCGTCCATCACTTTCTACTTACGGAAAAGTTAGTGGCAAAATGGATTTAACATAAAATAGCAAAATTACAATATTCTATTTCCTTCCAGAAATGATTCACTTAATAATAAAACCAAATGAAAAAGCTTAGGAAAAGAACACCATAATCTCTAGAAATGCATTTTACATTAAGAGTGTACCACTAGGAGTAAAGCGCCTTTTAATATGACACCAACTCCTTTCTTCAAACAGAAATCACTAACAAATGTATGCAGAACACACACCGATATCGTAATATCTATTTGACGCCTCGAGTATAGCATATAATTACTTTTTTGACAACAAATTACAACAGAGAGTAATATTTTTGCTATAATTAGTTTGGTGAGTAATATGAAAACATCTTTTTTAATATTTTTAACTAAAGGAGTTACTATTACTGGTAAAATTTTAGGAAGAAAAGCCAGTGTTTTTCCTGGTAAATTAGCTTATGATGCTGATCCTAAAATTCTTACTAAAGTAAACTATCCTAAATATGTAATTGGTGTTACAGGTTCTAGTGGTAAAGGTAGTACTATTGAATTAATTGAGCATGGGCTTAAAAAAGCTGGCTACTCTGTAGCTTGCAATAAAAGTGGTTCTAATGGTATTTATGCTATTACCACTTTAATTTTAAATAATGTTACGATATTTAAGAAAAACCCTAAAAAAGATGTTTTTTTAATTGAATTAGATGAAAGACATATTAAATTAGCTTTTCTAAAACCTACTCTAACTCATTTAGTAGTCACTAATATAACTAGAGATCAACCAGTTCGAAATAAAACTCCGGAGTTTATCTATGATAATATTTTTTCTGCTGTTAAAAGTAAAACCCATTTAATAATTAATGCTGATGATCCAATGGTCAATAAAATAACTACTACTTATCAAGATAAAATAACTACTTATGGAATTAATAAAACCAAATATGATTATTTAAAACCAAAAATAAATGCAGTTGATAATGCTTACTGTCCATTATGTCATACAAAGTTAATTTATGATTATTATCATTATGGTCATTTAGGTAACTATAAATGTCCTAACAAAGACTTCAAAAGAGGTAATGTTGATTATGAAGGAACTGATGTTAATCTAGAAAATAAAACGATGAAAATTAATAATCATTTAGTTAAAATAAATAAAGATATTCTCTATGCTGCTTATGCTACCCTAGCTTCTTATACTACTTTAAAAACTATAGGTATAGATGATAAAATTATCAATGAAACTTATAACACAGACCCTATAAAAGCTAAAAGAGGTAATGTTTATAAGATATTTAATAGGGATTTAATAATGCTTGAAAGTAAAAACGAAAATGCTTTATCTTACTACCAATCTTTAGAATATATAACTAGAACGAAAGGTAAAAAAACTATTATCTTAGGTTTTGATAATGTTTCCAGAAGATATAAATATAATGATTTATCTTGGTTATATGATGTTGAGTTTGAAAAATTAAATGATTCTAATATTGATAAAATTATTTGTATTGGTAGATTCAAATATGATGTTGCTACTAGACTTAGTTATGCTAATATTGATGAAAAGAAAATTGTTTTATTAAAAGATATTAATAATTTATTGAAAGTTGTTAAAAAAACTAAAGGCAAAATATTTACCATGGTTTGCTTTGACATGACTGAAAGAATAAAGAATTTAGTAGGAGATTTAAAATGAAAACAATAAAAATTGCTCATCTATATTATGATTTAATGAATTTAAATGGTGAAAATGGTAATGTCCTTTGTTTAAAAGAACACTTTAAACAGCAAAAAGCAAAAGTAGAAGTAGATCTTTTGACTGTAGATGATAAAATTAATTTTAATAACTATGATATATTCTATATTGGTTCTGGTAGTAAAGAAAATATGAAGATAGTTTTAAATGATTTAAATAAATATCAAGAAAATATAAAAAAAGCTATCGATGATAATAAATATTTTATTGTTACTGGCAATGCTTTAGGTTTATTTGGTGAACATATTATTGATTTAGATAATAAAAAGCAGAAATGTTTAAATATCTTTAAATACTATTTAAAAGAAATAGATATTGAAGAATGTATTGTTGGGGATCAACTATATAAAACTAGCTTAATAGAAGAAAATATTATTGGTTTTCAAAATAGACAAACTATTATGATAAATAATGAAAATAGTTTATTTACAGTAATTGAAGGAACTGGTTATAAAAAAGATAGTAACGAAGAAGGATACAAATATAATAACTTCTATGGCACTTATCTATTAGGACCTCTTTTAGTAAGAAACCCCTACTTTACTGATTACTTAGTAAAGAAGATCTTAAAAGAAAATAATCTTCCATATAAAACCAATCATAGTTCATTTGATTATATAGCTTACAATGAATTTATAAATAACAAAAACAGGATTTAATTAATCCTGTTTTTTTTAATTCATAATTTAAAAATTTATTTATTATCTAATTCTCGTAATTTTCTAAAATAAGTTTTTGAGGTAATAACATTACTATCGTAT
This sequence comes from Bacilli bacterium, assembly GCA_035379765.1. GTDB lineage: Bacteria > Bacillota_I > Bacilli_A > RF39 > UBA660 > DAOSVX01. The sequence continues at coordinate 12,776 of DAOSVX010000016.1, forward strand.
TTCTTAATTTTGGTTACATTTTTTTTGCTTGAAAAAACGCTTGCAAACAACTTGCCACTATCTTTTTTTATAACCGTATTTTCTATAAAACTAGTTGTTGCCATTTCATTCATACCTTCCTTCCACCGTAATTATAGCACAAAACAGGCTTTAATCCTGTTTTTCATAACTACAACTACTACATTTTATTTTGTTATTTTTTTCGACTAAGTAAGCTCCACATTCAGGGCATTTTTCTTCTAAAGGTTTATCCCAAGAAGCAAAATCACATTTAGGATAATTAGAACAACCATAGAATATTTTACCTTTTCTAGTTCTTTTTTCAACTATGTTGCCATCACATTTAGGACATGGCATGATAACTGTAACTTTCTTTTCTTCTTTTTTAATGTATTTACATTTAGGATAGTTAGAGCAAGCTTCAAATTCACCATATTTACCATTTCTTTTAACCATGTCTCCACCACATAATGGACATTTCTCACCAGTTTTTTCTGGTTCTTTTTTCTCCATATTACTGAAAGCTTTTTCCACTAATGGTTCAAAGTCTTGATAGAAGTTTTTTAATACCTTAACTTCTTCATTTTTGGCTTCAGCTATTTCATCTAATTCGGTTTCCATTTTAGCTGTATATTTAACATTAATAATATTACTAAAAAATTCTTGTAATTTATCAGTTATCTCAATTCCTACTTCGGTTGGAAAGAATTTTTTATCAATAACATTAACATAAACTCTTTCTCTTAGTATTTCCATTGTTTTAGCATAAGTACTTGGTCTACCGATACCTAGTTTTTCCATTTCTTTAATTAAACTAGCTTCTGTGTATCTTGGTAATGGTTTAGTAAAGTGTTGACTTTTTAAAATATCTTCACTTATTAAAACATTAGTTTTATAATTACTAAAATCTGGTAAGATAACATCTTCGTTTTTTTCATAGTCTTTATAAACTTTTAAATACCCGTCAAATTTTAAAACACTACCAGTTGCTTTAAATTCATAGCCAT
>DAOSVX010000017.1:0-2881 GCA_035379765.1 Bacilli bacterium
TTTTTTAACATTTAAAATATTTTGAACCGTTTTTGTATTGCATAACATTTTGTACTTTATTATTGCTTTAAATATATTCCGTCTCCATTAACACCGCATACCTTTACCGTGGTTCCATAATATTGTTCATCATAAACTCCATCGCCATAAATAAGAGTATTCTTATTTTTAATTGTTAATTCAGAGAATACTTCTTGACCATTTATGATAACATAAATCTTGTTACCTCTTATTTTATATTCATATTTTCCATCAATAGAAGTACTTTCTGCTCCACTACCATAAACAAGTCCATCTTTAAATGTTATTTCATCTGGAATAGCAGCACAACCGCCAGTATAACCATCTAGCTGTTGAACGAATGTTCCTTCTATCTGAGTAGAACTATTAGATAATGCTAGTGTTGTAGCAATAATTATTGCTACCCCAACGCAAATAGAGAAAAACCATAACATTGTTTTTTTCAATTTATCTGGAGTTAAGTTCTCAACGTAATTAAGTACTTTATTAGAATTTATTTTATTATTTTGAGATTTTTTACTATCATCTTGATTTAAAGAATTATCTATCGCTTTTTTATTTTTTGCACCTTCAATTAAGTCACACAATTTACTTTTTAATTCTGCAATCCTTTTTCTATTTGAAACTTTACCTTTCTTTTTAATTAATATAGGATATAAGACTATGAAAATAATAATTAAAAACCAAAATAATACACTTAAACTATCTGCAAGTGAAATACTAACATAATACTCAACATAATTATAAATACTATTCATAATAATAGTAATGAATATTAAAATTATTACAAGTAAAAGAAATAGCAAAAATCTACCCATATTTTTTTTAAATGTATTTTTGATTTTGATTACTTCAACTGAAAAATCATCATTATCTTTAATTCTATTATAATTTTCAAGTTCTGTTAGGATAGTATTAACTATTCTTTTTACAACTTTTTTATCTTTTGTAAATATAAATCCTTTAGTTTTAGAAGTTATTTCAATTTTTGTGCATCCATTTTCTACTTCTTCGACTTTAATATTTATCTTTAATTTTTTAAGATTGTCCCCTACTAAATGAAAAGTATTACTTTTCTCATCAAACTCTAATAAAGTAAGAGGTTTTATTTTGTCATATTTTGTTAACTTCCTTAGTAGCTCAATAACATCTCCAACTTTATAGGGTAATTTTATGATTTCTCCATAATCATTCATTAAATATACTCCTTTCAAAAATTATGATTAACAAGATGTATTCTAATATAATTATACTACTTAATCATTAAAAACAACATAAATTTTGTTATAATTTGACAATAATCGCTATCAATATAGTATTCATATAAATTAATTATAATTCAAAATTGTCTTTTTCTATACTCCTCATGTCGTCTTCATCTAATATGTCTTTATCATATAAATCTTCAACAACCTTTTTATACATTGGTTCTTTCTTTCCCCAACCAAATAGTTTTTCTTGTAAAAACTTCAATAATTTTTTGAACTTATCTTTAAAATATCTTACCGTTTGCCTTAAACTATAGTTTTCTTCTTCTAATTTGTTGATTGTTTTATCTTGCTCCTCAATCTTTTTATTAAGTGCCTTATTTCTAGTAGATAGAGCTGAATTGTTTTCTTCGTAAATTTCAATAATTTTCTTGTCATCGTCTAATTGATCCTTAACATTATCAATAGTAACTAATAATAGATTCATCTCTTGAAACTCTTTATTTGTTATCTTAACTTCATCAATATACTTTTCTAATTTTGCCTTATCCTCTTCATTTAACAAATAGGTGTTTTTACTTAATTTAGACTGTTTTAAATTGCTAACTATATCATTTATTTCGTTTGAAAAAGTATCTAGTTCTTTTGATTTATTATCGGCTTGTTCTAATTTAACCTTATTCTTCTCTAGTTGATTTTTCATTTCTTGATAACCATCCATATCTTTAGAATTAATATCTTTGTTTCTACCTTTTAACTTTTCCTTTAAAACATCATCTAATCCATATTCATTGTTGAATGATTCAATACACAATGCTCTCATCTTATCTTGAATTACTTTTAATGAGTCTTTGGTGAAGATTGCCGTTTTTCCAACCTGTTTACTCATACCATTTTTATTACCTTCTTTAATTGGAACTCCAACAATATGCACATGAGGGCTTGTTTCATCATAATGAATAATTGCACTCGTTATTTTAAATGAAGGAACGACATTTTCTAAATCTTCAACTTGTTTTTGATAAACATTTGTCATTTTTCTTTTATAATCATCATCTTTGGTATCCCAATATTTTTTATCTCCAAGTTCAATGATTACTTCACAGGCAAGATCATTTTTAGCATTATTAGAAATGTGAGTAAAATAATCGTTTATCTTTCTATCATCTCTAACCTGTTTCTCGTTATATTCGTTTCTTGCTTTTTCAAATTCTCTTTTATATAATTCTTTAACATCATCAACAATACTAGAACTACCTTTAATAATAACTATATCTTCTTGATCGTTATCATATTTTCGATAATTATGTTTATCTACTCTTGATAAAGTTTGAGCATTTTGGATAGCATTATTTGATAGAGAAGTAGTACCACTCTTATTATTTTTAGCACTTGACCTAGCAATTCTTTTTTTATTCTTATCACTACCCAAGTGAAATGAATAAGCTAATTCTTCTATAAAATCTTCCCCCTTTCTTGGATAGGCAATTTTGTTCTGACAAAATCTATAACCCCCTATGTATTTTGTCATTCTAACAAAATACGGGGGCTCTGCGAGGCTTCAAATTAACTATCGCCACTTTCATTTTTACTTCCGTAAAAACAAAACGTGCCACGTTAATTTATATATAGCATCTCACAGTAGTTATATT
>DAOSVX010000017.1:2981-11816 GCA_035379765.1 Bacilli bacterium
TATTATCTTCAGTAGGAATACTAATAATACCAAATCGTTGTTTATTGTTCATCTTATCAAACTTATCTTCTGTCTTAATAGGAATCAATTTAATTGCTCTTTGATTTCCCTTAACATCTACATCTTTTATATTAAATAGAGTTCCTTCATCGGTTTTAACTAGCTCAAACTCAATATAATCAACATCATACAAATCTTTTAATTTCTCTACATACTTAACAATCTCTTCATGAGTTTTTTCATTAGTTCCAAAGATTGTATATTTACCATCCTTCAACTCTAAAGTATACATTCCTTCCCAAGCTGTATTTATATATTCTTGATATTCGTTCATAATTGACTCTTTAAAATAAACCTTTTTAATATTAATACTTTTACCTTCTGATTCTAGTTCAATGTAATCAAGATATTTCATAAACATATTTTGCTTTTCTTCAAGAGATAATTTCTGATATTCATAAAGAGGGGATAATTCCATAATGTCATTAACTTTGATCCATTCAAACCTTTTTATATCTCGACATAATACTAAACTCTCAAAACTTATATCAACACTAGCATTTATTTCTTCTTCCTTTATCTTTTTAGAGATTAGTTCCTGTTGGTTGTCATTATTTTTTGATTCTTCCTTGAATTCTTCAAGACTAATAAGATTATTAAAATATGCTTCCTTAATTCTTTCTCTTTTTGCTTCTGCTACTTTTAGTTCTTTTTCTAATCTAGGTAGCGGATTATCAAGTTTATTTAAAAGAAGCGGGGCGAATTGATTTTTAATGAGGGAATCAAACTCTATCAATTGCACTATTAATGGTGTTAATTTCTTTTCAATGATGTCCTCTCTAACATAACCATTACAATCAAAACATCTATAATAAACATATTTATATTTCTTTTTTCCTCCCGGTGATCTTCCTGCCATTACTCTACCACAATGAGGACATCTTAACTTTTGAAGAAATAAATAGGTAATATCTCTTGTATAATTTCTACTATTCTTATTCTTCTGACTTTGACAATCATTCCAGATATTTTTTGATATGATTGTAGGAACAACATTTTCATAAATAACTTCGTGATCAGTATTTCTATATTGAATATAATCACCAGTATATAATCTGTTATTGATTATAGAATATACCGAGTCATCTCCCCATTTCTTATTTAATTCATTATCTTTATTCAACACATGAGATATTTTTTGATACGAATAACCTTTAACATACAAGTCAAATATTTTGACAATGGTATCTTTAGTTAATTCATCAATTACTACCTTTTTATTTTCCCTTTTATATCCAAGTGGAATGTTGCCAGGAATGTGTCCATTTTTGATTGCACCTACAAGTCCAAATCTAGTTCTCTCTGATGTTCTTTCTATTTCACTTTGACTTACACTAGTTAGAAGTCTTAAAACTAATCTTCCGTTGGCGGTAGTAGTATTTATCTCATCATTAGAGCAATCTAAATAACAGTTATTATCATCAAGTTGTTTTATAAGTTTTTCTAAATCATACATACTTCTTGTTACTCTATCTAACTTAAGAGCCACAATATATCTGATATTTCCTTCTTTCATATCTTGCATCATTCTTTGATATGCTGGTCTATTAGTATCTTTGGCTGATATTCCTGCATCTTCATATATGTCATACACTTCATAATTTTTAAACTTACAAAAATCAAGTAATTTTACTTTTTGCTCACCTAAACTAAAACCTTCTCTAGCTTGATCTTCAGTTGATACTCTTATATAAATACCTGCCATTTTCTTTTCGGTCATTAGTATTCTCCTTTCTTAAATAAACAAAAAGAGGCACAAAAGCATTAATAATTAATACCTTTGACACCTCTTAAGTTAATCAAACATTGTTTTAAATATATATAATTCCTCATTACATCAACCTCCCCCAAAGGTTTACTGCACTTCTTGGCTTTATATAATATCATAATTTTAAGAAATGTCAAACGGATTAGTATATATTCCATACAATTCTCTAAATTTTAAAGGTTCATCACTAACAATTTCTAACTTATATTCTTTTTTCATTTCGTTTTTAACATTGGTTATTATTTCTTCAACCTCATTATCATCTAATACCCAATTATCTAGGCATGATTTGAAAATTTGCATTAAGGTTTCTTCTTCATTTTCAAAATATTGTCTATAAAGTAATAATTCATATATAAACCTTCTTTTAAGCATTTTTTTATAAAAAGTTCTTGATTCTTCCTCGTAAGTCACTTAAACCACCAAACCTTTCTCACTAGATTTTAAGATTCTCTCTAAATCTTTTAGTTCATACCTATTGGTAAGACTATTTAGGAATATTGATTCACTGCCATTAAATACGAGGAATACTAATGAACCAATATAAATCCGATGAGGTTCTACATAAGCGAGGTTAGTTTTATCAATAGTTCTTACACTACCATTAACATATTTAGCCTTCGTATGACAGAATTTACAAACAATATCCACCTTTCTTTTAATATCCTCATCAAATTCAAGTTCTTTTTTTGTTATTTCCAATTTCATATCTTTCCTCCTTTACAACAAAAAAATTCAACTCGTTATAAGTTGAATCTTATCTTTAAGTCGAAAAGTTCGACATTTTTGCTTAATGGAGCAAATGACCAGAATCGAACTGGCATCTTAACCTTGGCAAGGTTACATACTAACCATTGTACTACATCTGCATTACATGTAGTATAATAGCAAAATATATAACTAATTTCAAGTATTATTTATTTTTAGCCATTTGAATTTTAGAGGTTATTTTTAGTTGGGTTTTATATGATAAAAACCTGATGCCAAAAATAGCTAATTTAGTTTTTAATCCCGGAATTATAATTAATTTATTCTTTAGAGTTTTATCAATAGCATACTTAGCTACGTCTTTACTGTTTAATCCCTTTATCGAAAAAGCTCCGCCAGCCACACTATTAAACTTGGTATCAACTGGTCCTGGGCATAAAGCACTAATATGAACATTACTATGTTGTTCTTTTAATTCTTGATATATAGCCATTGTTAATTTTAAAGTATAATTCTTAGTTGCATAATAAGTATTTAAATGAGGACCTGCTAAAAATCCCGCTGCACTTGCCACATTTAAAATATGCCCTTTATCTTTTTTAACAAAATCTTGTAAAAATAATTTAGTTAAAATATGAGGAGCTTTTAAATTAACATTAATCATATCAAGTTCAGTTTCTAAATCAGTTTTATTAAATACTCCAAATAAACCAAACCCAGCGTTATTTACTAACAAATCAATATCTTCGTTCTTAACTTCTTCGTATAATTTAAAAACATTTTCTTCTTTGGCTAAATCAAATGTTAATACTCTAACATTTGTTTTCAATTCTTTAGCAACTTCTTCTAAAGCTTTTTTATCACGAGCGGTTATTATTAAATCATATCCTTTGTCACTTAAATATTTAGCTATATCTTTTCCTATACCAGAACTGGCTCCTGTTACTAATGCTTTCATTTTTTCACCTATCCTAAATAAAATTGTACTACTTATTACTTTTCATTTCAAATAATATATCTCTTAATTCCATTGCTCTTTCAAAATCCAAATTCTTAGCTGCCAATTTCATTTCTTCTTCAATTGTAATCATAATATTTTGTTGTTCTTTTTTAGACAACTTATCCTTCTTATCAGTTTTATTATCTATTTCATTAGAAATTAACTCTCTAATTTCTTTTTTAATAGTAGTGGGAATAATATGATTCTTTTTGTTATATTCCTCTTGAATTTTTCTTCTTCTTTCGGTTTCTTTTATCGCTGTATTCATTGCATCACTCATTTTATCAGCATACATAATTACATGACCATGAACATTTCTAGCACATCTACCGATAGTTTGAATTAAACTTCGATCACTTCTTAAAAAGCCTTGTTTATCAGCATCAATAATACATATTAAACTAACTTCTGGTATATCTATTCCTTCTCTTAAAAGGTTAATACCTACTACTACATCATATTTACCTAATCTTAAATCTCTAATTATTTTTAATCTTTCTAAAGTTTTTATTTCATTATGTAAATAAGCCACTTTAATATTATATTCTTTTAAATAAGCAGTCAATTCTTCCGCCATTCTAATTGTTAAAGTAGTAATTAATACTCTTTCATTTACTGCTACTTTTTTATTAATTTCATTCATAATATCATCTATTTGACCTTTAGAAGGTTTTACTTCAATAGTTGGATCAAGAAGTCCGGTTGGTCTTATTATTTGTTCTACTACTCTATTATTTACTTTATCAAGTTCATAATTTCCAGGGGTTGCTGAAACATAAATAACTTGATTTATCTTATTTTGAAATTCAGTAAAATTAAGCGGTCTATTATCTAAAGCACTTGGTAATCTAAATCCATATTCAACTAATGTTTCTTTACGCGATCTATCTCCACCATACATTCCTCTTACTTGAGGAAGTGTTACATGAGATTCATCTACTATTAATAAAAAGTCTTTAGGAAAAAAGTCCATTAAAGTAGTAGGTGTTTCTCCTTCACCTCTTAATGCTAAATGTCTTGAATAATTTTCTATACCACTACAAAAGCCCGTTTCTTTCAACATCTCTAAATCATAATTAGTTCTTTCTTTTAGTCTTTCATAAGCAACTAATTTATTATTAGCCTTTAATACTTCCAATTTTTCTTCTAGCTCTTTTTCAATTCTTTTAGTAGCTTCTTTTAACTTTTCTTCACTAGTTACAAAATGACTAGCAGGAAATATTGAAACTGTCTTTTTATTTTGGATAGTTTTACCTGTTAAAGGATCAAACATCATAATTCCTTCTACTACATCATCAAATAAAGATATTTTTATTCCTTCTTTTTTATACCCAATAGGAATTAATTCTATCGTATCTCCTTTAACTCTAAAAGTACCACGATGTAAATCAAATTCACTTCTTTCATAAGTCATTTCAATTAATCTTTTAATTATTTCATTACGATTTATTTTATCTCCAACACTTAAAATAAGCATATTCTTTTTATATTCTTCTACTTCACCAATACCATAGATACATGATACTGATGCTACTATTATAGTATCTCTATTATTAATTACTGAACTAGTAGCTGAATGTCTTAATTCATCTATTTCATCATTAATAGAAGAATCTTTTTCAATATAAGTATCACTACTAGGTACATAAGCTTCTGGTTGATAATAATCATAATAAGAAACAAAATATTCTACTTTATTATTAGGAAATAACTCTTTTAACTCACCATATAACTGCCCTGCTAAAGTTTTATTATGAGCTAATACTAAAGTGGGTTTATTAACTTCCTTTATAACATTAGCTATCGTAAATGTTTTACCAGTACCAGTAGCTCCTAATAAAACTTGTTCTTTTTTACCATCATTAAGACCAGCAACTAATTCTTTAATTGCCTTAGGTTGATCACCAGTAGGTTTATATTTACTAACTAATTCAAAATTCATAAAACCTCCTTTAAATATTATAAGTTATCTTTAATTTCGGGAAATAAATCGTATAAATTGAATCCTAATTTATCATCAAAATATTTTTTTAATTTAAGTGCCTCTTTAATATGATACTGGGTTGTTGCAAAAACACCATGTCTAATCATTAAATCAATTAACCTTTTTTCCATGGTCATAACTTTTTCGTAGCACATTAAATCACACAAGTTAATTATTTTATCATAAATTGTATATTTATGCTTTTCTACATACTCCTTTTGAAAATTATATTTTATGCCTTGTTCATTACTTTCGCCTGCCAAGCAATCAATATCATTATTTAAATATGAATGAATAATACATATACTAGCATAATCTTCATCATAGCCAAGACTTTTAATATATTCATAACCATTAATACCATGAGTTAAAGCTCCATCATCGGGCAAATCATAAATCTTGCCTATATCATGTATATACCCTAAAGCTTTAGCATAATCTTCATTCAAATTCAACGCTTTGGCTATCACACCGGCTGCATCACCAACACATATCTGATGAAAAACCCATCCATCATCATCTAGTTTTCCTTTAGCATTATCTAACAATTCTAAAGCCTTGGAACTACTTAATTTCATAGTTATCGCTCATTTCTATAATTAAATCTTTTATTAAAAATCCATATTTATTTTATCATATAAATTAAAAAAGAGAATTTAATCTCTTCTATTAGCTATTAGTATTAAACGTAACATTTGTAGAGCTGTACCTAGTACACCAGCTACATAAGTCATAGCAGCAGCATTCAACATACTACTTGTTTCTTCTAGTTCTTCTTTAGATACTAAATTATATTTTTTTAAATTAGCTTTAGCTTTTTTAGAAGCATCAAATTCTACTGGTAAAGTTATTAGTTGAAATAATAATCCTGCTCCTACTAAAGCTACTCCTAAATATATTAAATTAGTTGCTTCCATTAAGAAACCAATAATAATTACAACATATGATATAGAAGAACAAAATTTAACTATTGGGTATATAAAACTTCTTAGTTTTAAAAAGAAATATCCTTCTTTGTCTTGAATAGCATGACCTACTTCATGAGCAGCTACACTAGCTGCTGCTACTGTTTCACCATGAAATATATCTGTTGAAAGTCTTACTACTTTTCTATTAGAATCATAGTGATCAGTTAAGTTACCTCTTACTTCAACAATATGAATATTATCTAAGCCTTTTTGATCTAATATTTTACGCGCTACTTCAAAACCACTTAAATGTTTAGTATTTTCTACTTCTTTATATTTGTTATATGTTACTTTAACATATATACTAGCAATTAAAGGAATAAAAATTACCCCTAAAACTAATATTAAATCCATTATTTATTCGCCACCTTATATTTTGTACCATCTTTAGTATCAATTAATTCAATTCCTTTATCAAGTAAATTATTTCTAATTTGATCTGCTAAAGCATAATTTTTTTCTTCTTTAGCTTTTTTTCTTTCTTCTATTTTTACCATTATGTAATCATGATCAGCATGAACCGTTTCATCTTTTTTAAGTAAATCTAAAGATAATACTTGATCCCATGATTTTATTAATTCTTTTTTGGTTTTATCATTAACATTATCATCTTTTAATAAATCATATAGTAAAGTTAAAGTATTAGCAGTATTTAAATCATTAGCTATTTCTTCTTTAAATTTAGTATCATAACTATTAAATATTTCATTATTTAATTCACCATTATCAGTTAAACTAGTTGTTTTATTTTTTAATTTGTCATAAGCAATCTGGGTACTATCTAATCCTTCATAAGAAAACATTAATTGCTTACGATAATGAGATTGTAAACAAAATAAACGATAAGCAAGAGGATTATAACCTTTTTCTTTTAATAAAGAAAGAGTTAGAAATTCGCCACTACTTTTGCTCATTTTACCAGCTTGATTATTTAAGTGTTCAACATGAAACCAATAATTACACCATTTATGTCCTAAATAAGATTCACTTTGAGCTATTTCATTAGTATGATGCGGGAAGATATTATCTACTCCACCACAATGAATATCTAAATATTCTCCCAAATATTTTATAGATATACCCGAGCATTCGATGTGCCATCCTGGATAACCTACTCCCCAAGGACTATTCCATTTTAATTCTTGATCAAGAAATTTAGATTTAGTAAACCATAACACAAAATCAGTTTTATTTTTCTTGTTTATATCTTCACCAACATCTTCTCTAGCACCAGTTATCATATCATTAACTTGATTATTAGTTAAAACATAATATTCTTTTAGTTTAGAGGTATCAAAATAAATATTACCACCGGCTTGGTAAGCATATCCATCATTTAATAATTTTTCAATTATTTTAATATATTCATCAATACATGAAGTAGCGGGAATTACTATTTCAGGTTTTTTGATATTTAATTCTGCCGAATCTTTGAAAAAAGCGTCAGTATACATCTTAGCTATTTCTAATACTGTTTTATGTTCCCTTTTAGCACCTTTAAGCATTTTATCTTCACCAGTATCAGCATCACTTGTTAAATGTCCTACATCAGTAATATTCATTACTCTTTTAACATGATAACCTAAATAATTTAAAGTTTTTTCTAAAATGTCTTCCTCCACGTAACTTCTTAAGTTACCAATATGAGCATAATGATAAACAGTAGGTCCACAAGTATACATTTTTACCACTTCATTATTATTTGGTATAAATTCTTCTATTTTCTTTGTTAAAGTATTATATAATTCCATTTTTTCTCCTAACTATTTAATCTATTTATAATTGTTTCTTTACCTAATAAATATAAAGTATCAGGTAATTCTGGTCCATGCATTATCCCCGTAGTTTTTATTCTAATAGGCATATAAAGCATTTTCCCTTTAATACCAGAATTTTCTTTAGTATTATTTATAGCTATATTTATATTTTCCACATTCCAGTCACTTATTTTATCTATTTCTTTTTTAAACTCGGTTAATACTCCAGGTATACAATCATCACTATTCATAAATTCTAAAGCTTCATTGTTAACAGCAATCTCTTCTTTAAAAAATAAATCTACCAAAGAACTAATTTCTTTACCGTAACTAACATGATCTTTATATATTAGTAATAATTTTCTAATCCATTCTTCACTTTTATTACTTGTATTATAATTGTTTAATAGAAACGGTTTTATAAAGTTAATATAATCTTCATCACTAAGACTCTTTATATAATGAGCATTTATCCATGCTAATTTCTTTTTATCATATTGAGAAGGAGCTTTACTAATTTTATGGTAATCAAATTCTTTGATAAGTTCATCCATGGGAAGAATTTCTTTGTTATTTGGTGGACACCAACC
>DAOSVX010000018.1:0-11813 GCA_035379765.1 Bacilli bacterium
ATCCATTTTAGCATCAGCCATTAAGGAAGCCATACTACGGGCATAAATAAGTTTGTATAATTTATATTCATCAGGAGACAAATATTTTTTAATATCTTCGGGATTACGATTAATATTAGTAGCTCTAATGCCTTCATGAGCATCTTGAATATTTTCATTCTTTTTACTTTTTTTAACGTAACCAACATATTCACTACCATATTTATTTTTAATATATTTAAATGTTTCATCAATAAAAGAAGCACTCATTCTAGTAGAATCAGTTCTCATATAATTAATTAAACCAACTGTTTCACTACCCAAATCAATTCCTTCATAAAGTTTTTGAGCTGTTTTCATGGTTCTTCCAGCACTAAAGCCTAATTTTCTTGATGCCACTTGTTGTAAAGTTGAAGTACGAAAAGGAAGTGGTGAAGCTTTTTTCTTTTCTTTTTTATCGGTAGATTCAATCATAAAAGTTTTAGATAACAAAGCTAAGATGTCATCAGCTTCTTTTTCACCTTTTATCTCTACTTTTTTACCACGATATTTTTCTAATAAAGCTTTAAAGTCTTTAAAATCTGCTTCAATAAGCCAGTATTCTTCTTCTTTAAAAGCTGCTATTTCTCTTTCTCTATCAACTACTAGTTTTAGAGCCACACTTTGAACTCTACCAGCACTTTTACCACTAGTTTTAGATTGCATTAATTTACTTAATCTAAAGCCAATAATTCTATCTAGTATTCTTCTTGTTTCTTGACTCTTTACTAGATCCATATCTATTTTACGAGGATTTTTAAAAGCTGCTAAAATAACATCTTTGGTTATTTCATTAAAAACTACTCTTTCATAATCTTTTTCTTTTAAACCCATAGCATCATAAAGGTGCCAACTAATAGCTTCTCCTTCACGGTCTGGATCAGTAGCTAGTAAAACCATATCACAAGTTTTAGCTTCTTTTTTTAAGTCCGTTATAACTTTCTTTTTACCTTTAATAGGTATATAGTTAGGCTCAAAATCATTTTCAATATCTACTCCTAAACCATATTTACCAGTTGTAGCCAAATCTCTAATATGACCTTTACTAGAAGTTATTTTATAATTATTACCTAAATATTTACTAATTGTTTTAGTTTTACTAGGTGATTCAACGATAACTAAATATTTCATAAATCCCTTTCTAAGAAATACTATCAGTAGTTATTTCTATATACTTATTTTTAGCTTCCTCTAAATAATTAAAGTAATCTTTACGAATTGCTAAAGCTGACATCTTTAGTCTATTATTTATATCTTGATTAATGTTTATAATAGTATCATCAGCTATAGTATTAGTAGAATTTTTATAAGTAACTTTACTATTAGATGCATCATAATAAGCAATTTCATTTACCCATGAGCCATCAGCAAATACAGCTAAACTTTGATAATCAGAAGAAAATAAGTCTGTTCCCATATATAGTCTTGGATCATAATCTAAATCAAATAAATTAGCTAAAGTAGGAAGAATATTAACAATAGTTGTATAATCTTCAAATTTAGTAGGTTCTAAATTAGGATTATAAATAATAAATGGGGTTCTATCTCTTTCTTTTCCTTCTAAGATATCTTCGCCTAAAAATTCAGCTACATTACTGTTAGATAATCCATATGGATAGTGATCAGCAAACAAAACTATAACTGTGTCATCTAGTTTCCCGCTTTCACTTAATTCATTTAACAACTCTCCTAAAGCATTGTCAAGTTCTTTTAATTTTGATAAGTATCTTTTATTAGCTTTAGGTAAATCTAAATCAGTAAATAAATCTAGATATTTATCACCATACTCTGAAGATACTGTATAAGGACGATGAGCTGTTACAGTAGTAAAGAAAGTCATAAATTTATCATTTTCCATATAATATTCAACACTGTTAGTAAACAATTCAGTATCACTAGGCCATTCTTCATATACAGTATTAACTCTAATACCTAAATCATAAGCATTATAATATACAGTGCTACCCATATTAATATGGTAAGTTTTCCTAGCATAATAATGATCAGCATAATCATGGTAAGAAGAAGTATAATATCCGGCATTATTAAATAAATTAAAGATTGCTTCCGGATAGACATTGTTTTTATAAGTATTAGCTGTACAGCAATTAACAATTGTAAACAAACTAGTCATAACTGTCATTTCATTATTAGCAGTAGCACAGCTATTACGAGGAGAATAATTATTCACCCAACTCCAACCTTCGTTATACATTTTATTTATATTAGGAAAATACTCAGGATATAAAAATGGTATGTTATTAACTGACTCTAATAAAATAACGATTAAATTTTTATCTTTAAAATAACCTGTCATTTCATTTTTAGAAGTTATATCTCTGTTGATAAAATAATCATTTAATACTTTATAACTACTATTAGTTTCATTTTCTATAACTTGTTCCCATAAACTATCATCAATCAATCTTGTATAACTATTTACTTCTTTTACTTCGTTGCTCTTGGTTTCGTTAGTTGTTTCTTCTATTTCAATATTTAAAATAGCGGCTTTAAAATCAATAATAGCGTAAGTGGTAATCCCAAATTCATTAACACACACACTTGGAGTTTCGGGATAATAAAATAAATCTTTATTAGAAACTATTTGATATTTATTCTGCATAAAATTAAGAGTTAAAGTTAAATAAAATGATAATCCGAAAATAATTAAGAAAATAATACTAATTAAATAGTTTCTAACTCTAGGTCTATAAAATAACTTATCTACTTTCTTGGCCAAGAAAATATAATAAAGTATTAAAACTATAAAGGGTATTAAAACTAAATAAAAGTTCCATGAATAACCACCTATATAATCAATTATATAGCTAGTTACTTTATCTAATTGACTACTACTATTAACTGACATAAAAGTACCAATAGAATCATTAAATCCTATTTGTGCAAAAGCATATATTGAAACTAGAAACAAAAAAATTATATTTAGTATTTTAGTTACAATATCTTTAAAAGAAGAAAATATTACTGCCAAAAACAAACTAATAAAACTTATCGAAATAAATATTCTTAAAAGTGACCAACCCAAAAAATAAGAACCGGCTATGCTTCTTAAAATAAATTCTATAGCTAACATTATAATTGTTAAAATTAAATAATTTTTAAGAATTTTACTTTTCATTTTTTCTTTTCACCTTTTTTAATTAAATCACTAATTGGTTTATATGTAAATCGATAATTAGATAATACTCCATATTTTTTAACGTTTTCAATGTGCTCTTTTGTAGGATATCCTTTATGCCTACCGAAACCATATAAAGGATATTTTTTATCTAATTCATACATCATAGCATCTCTAGTTACCTTAGCCACAACACTAGCTGCACTAATCGAAATAGAAAGCATATCGCCTTTTATAATACTAGTAGATGAAATATCAACATCTAATTTCATAGCATCTATTAAAACATGTTCTGGTTTAATACTTAAATTAGCTAAAGCTTTTTTCATAGCTAATTTACTGGCTTCATATATATTTACTTTGTCAATTTTTTTAGCATCTATAATACCTATACCAATACTTAAAGCATCTTTTTTTAGTTGTTCATAAAATATATTACGTTTCTTTTCACTAAGCTTTTTAGAATCAGTTAGACCCTCTAAGCAATAATCTTTTGGTAATATGATGGCACAAGCTACAACAGGCCCCACTAGTGGTCCTCTACCCACTTCATCAACTCCAGCTATTAAAGTTATTCCTTTTTGATATAATTCTTTTTCATATTTTTGATTATCTATTTTCATGTTCCTCATACCTATCAAATGTTATATTCTTAATTAACTCGTTTTTCATATCGTTGACAATAATTTGACTTAATTTGTCACAATCAACTTCGTTGCCTTTTTTAATAACTTGTAAGTTCCTCCCAATTGTTTCATAACTAACAAGAATATCTTCATCTAGTTTGGCTATTTTATACCTACTTAATAAAAGGTTAGGATAATATTTATTTAACATTTCCAAAATATATATAGCTACTTTGTCAATTGGTAATATATCGTTTTTAATTGCTGTCATTGAAGCTAAATTTAAAGCAATAGTTTCGTTATCAAACTTTGGCCATAAAATACCAGGAGTGTCTAACAAAAGAATATTACTTTTAGTTTTAAGCCAATTTAATTGTTTAGTAATACCAGGAGTATTACCAGTTTTAGCTACTTTTTTAGCTGCTAAAGAATTAATTAAAGTACTTTTACCAACATTAGGTATACCAATTACTAAAGCTTTTATTTCTTTTTTATTTAAATTTAATAATTCCCTTTTATCTTGAATAGATTTAGTTACTTCATTAGTTAAAGTAATTAACTCTTTATAATCTTTATTATTAGTTAAATCTAACAGTAATACCTCATAGCCTTTTTTTTGATAATATTTAATCCATTTATTAGTTTCTTTTAAATCGCATAAATCTTTTTTAGTCATAATTAAAATACGAGGTTTATTTTTAATAACATCCTCTATATCATTTATTTTAGATGAAAAAGGAATACGAGCATCTATTAGCTCATAAACTACATCTATCAAACATAACTTTTCTTTTATTTCTCTTTTGGTTTTAGCCATATGGCCTGGATACCAATTAATATTTACTTTGGTATCTATTTTATGTTTTTTGTTCTTTCTTTCTTCCCTTTTTTGATACATATCTTTTGCCATTTTATTTTCTCGCCTCTTTTCATACTGTTACTTATCTTTATTTTCTTCTAAATACTTATTATAAAATTCATCAATTGAAGAAATATATTTTTGATCTTGCATTACCCTATATTTTTCATATTCGTCTTCTGCTTTATCTACTGCTGCTTTATGCGAAATATTTCCAGAACCTTTTAAAATGTTTTTCCTTCTAAACTTCAATAAATTATCTGTAGCACTTATCCAATCTTGCATTGTCATAATATGTCTTTCTTTTGCTTCGTCTTCTGCAAAAACTAAAAACATATTTGTCAAATCATTTAGTTTGTTCAATTCTTCTTCATTTAAATAATTTTTAGCAATACTAACATCATATTTATATATTAAACCATCTGGACTGTTTTTCCAATTAGTAAGTCCCATATTATTTTTTTGTGAATTGACTCTTTTATAAATAAGTTCTGCTGCGGTATGTCCAGAAATAGCATAATGAAGTTTATTTTGTACAATTTTAAAGAAAGTATAAGCTTCTTCTGATTTAGGATTATAATCAGTAGATGTTGCAATGAATAAATCAGTGATTTTTTGATAAGCCATACGTTCGCTTACTCTAATTGCTTTAATTCTTTCAAGCAATTCATCAAAGTATTTTGTATCATACTTATTACCTTTAATGAATCTTTCATCATTTAAGGCAAAACCTTTGGTCATATATTCTTTTAATATTTTAGTTGCCCATATTCTAAACTCTGTTGCTTTTTTTGAACTAATTCTATACCCAACAGCTATAATGGCATCTAAATTATATATATCTGTTTTATAATTTTTATTGTCAGAAGCAGTTATTTCCATTTTGGAAACAACTGAATTTTTATCAACCTCTCCATCATTAAAAATATTCTTTAATTGTTTTGAAATAGCAGAAATACCAACATCAAAAACTTTTGACATTCCTTTTTGAGTTAACCATAAGGTTTCATCTTTATATATAGCATCTACTATTATATTTCCTTCTTTGTTTTTATAAATTAGTAGGTTATTGTCTTCATTCAATTCATCCATCTTTATTATCTCCTTTTTATTTTTTGTAAAGGGTTCCCCTATTAATCAGTTTTTATTAAATTATCTTCTATGATATCTGTATAATATAAAATTTCTTTATTTAATAATTTAGCATACTCAATTTCACTATTTGTGCTATTTCCAATATAACCATTTACATTTACGACCAATATAGCATCTGATAGTTTTATCTTTTCTTTATGCATTTTACCAAACACCAAAATCTCATCCTCAGTATAATCGTCTTTATTAGGCTTTGTTGGAAAGATAGGAGTTAAAAAGCAATTTCCTTTTAGTTCCATCTTTTCACTTATTTCCATTATTTCTTTTTTAAACTTTAAACTACCACATATGGTTATTATTTTCATATTACCTCCTATAAAAAAGGAATTAAAATAAATTATATTAAAATTATACATTAAAAAACTAAATAAAGGAAATTATTTAGTTTTACCAAACTCATTAAAAGGATAAACTATTAAATAAGCATAACCTTTAATAGTACTTTTTTTAACTGGACCAATTACCCTGCTATCTTGAGATACTTCACGGTTATCACCCATTACAAAGTATTCATCATTATCTAGATTCACTTCTGTAAAGTTAGAAGTAATTCCATCTCCATAAGGATCTTCTAATAGTTTACCATCAATATAAATTAAACCATCTATACATTTAATTGTTTCTCCGGGAAGACCAATTATTCTTTTAATAATATAACTATTGCCTTCTTTAACAACCACTATTTGAAAGCGATCATAATCTTTAAAGTACTTAGTTGCTTTTACTAACAAAATAACTTCTTTATCTTCTAAAGTTGGATTCATAGATGTTCCATTTACTCTTACTAAAGTAACAATAAATACTCTAAGTAATACTACCACTACAATTATTATTATATATGGTAGTAAGTTTAAAAAAAGTTTTTTCATAATTAATTTCTTTCTTTAATTTTATATTCTTTACGCATACCTTTTAAGAAGCTTAATTTTGATCTTCTTACCATACCTTTTTTAACAACAGTTATTTTGCTGATGGTAGGAGTATTAACTGGGAATGTTCTTGTAACACCAATTCCGGCACTTTTCTTACGAACAGAAAATGTTTCTCTTGCTCCACCACCAGTTTTATCAACAACAGTTCCTTCAAATGCCTGGATTCTTTCTTTTTTTCCTTCTTTAACCCAAACATCTACTCTAACGGTATCCCCAACTCTAAATTCTGGGACATCCTTTTTAATTTGCTTCTTTTCAATTTTATCAATTAAATTCATACGATCAATTCCTTTCTTATATATATATGTAATCATATAAATTTATAGCGGATTACAACTTTTTGAAGCAAAATGATTGTAACAAATTATAAATAAAAAAGCAAGTTATTTACCTGCTTCGGCCATAATTTTCTTCGCTAGTTATTTTAAACTGACGAGTCATCATTATTTTTACTTTTAATTCTTTTTCTAATTCTTTAATCTTTTTTAAAAATATTTCTTCTTTTTCAGCTGTTAAGAATTTTTGATATTTATGAAGAACAATACTCTTTAATCTTTTTAATTCACCTAAAACTAATTCTGCCTGGCCAGCATCAGCATCATCGTCATATATTATTTTTAAAGCTTCTACAGCTATTTTTTTAAACAAAGTATTAAATTTTATGGTCAAAATCTTATCAATTAAAGAAGGATTAATAACTACTATTTCATTAACAGTTAAAGATGTTTCACTTTTATTTTTAGGTTTAAAAATATAACCATTTTGTTCATAATCAAGATAAACTATCTCCTGACTTTTATCAACTTTTTTAATAAGATATCCCATAATATCACCTACTTCAATAAATCTTTTCTTTTTTCTTTTGTCCTTTTTATTCTTTCTTTATTGCGCCAGATATCTATTTTTTCATGATTACCACTTAATAATACTTCTGGTACTTCCATATTATTATAACACCTTGGTTTAGTATATACTGGATAATCTAGTAAATTATCATTAAATGATTCACTAGCTAATGATTCTTTGGTAATTACCCCATCTATTAATCTAATGATACTATCTGTTATAGCCATAGCTGGTATTTCACCACCTGTTAAGATAAAATCTCCTAAACTTAATTCCATATCAGCTAAAGTTCTAATTCTTTCATCAAAACCTTCATAATGACCACATATAATTATTAAATGTTTTTTTAAAACTAAATCTTTGGCTATTTTTTGATTATACTTTACTCCATCAGGAGTTAGTAATATTACAAATGAATCTTTAGTTTTAAGAGAGTTAACAGCTTCGAAAATCGGTTCACACATCAAAACCATTCCCGCTCCACCACCATAAGGAGTATCATCTACTTGATTATTATTATATTTAGAAAACTCTCGAAAATTAACAACATTTATTTCAACTAACTTTTTATCTATCGCTCTTTTAATAATTGATTCATTAAAAATATTAGTAAACATTTCCGGAAACAAAGACAAAATATCTATTTTCATAAAATCAAATCCTCAGCATTCTTGGTATATATTTTTTTGCTTAAAGCATCTACTTTTAGAATATAATTATCAACAAAAGGAATATAAAATTCTTTTGTTTTTTTAACTTTCAATAAAGTTTGTTTACTATTATAAATGATATCGATAACTTTGCCTAGACTATTCTTATTTTCCATAACATCAAAACCAATTAATTCTTTCATTAAATAATCAGTATCTTTTAAATTTAAGGAACTTCTTTTAATATAAACATGATAATTTTTATATTTTAAGACATCATTAATATCATTTAAACCATTTAAAGTAACCATGTCAAATATTTGATGATGACGATAACTACTTATCTTAAAAGGTTCTTTTAAAGGTCCAATAAAGATTTCTTTATTAACTTTAAAAACTTTGCTTTTAAGTTCAAAATCACTAATTATTTTTAATTCCCCTTTTATACCATGAGTATTAACTATTTTACCAACTAAAACATATTCTTCCATTTAATCACCCAATTCATACATTAAAATACTAGCCGCTACTCCCACATTTAAACTTTCACAAGCAGAATTCATCTTAATATTTACTAATTTATCACACAAATTATTTAATTCATTATCAAGCCCTTGTCCTTCGTTGCCAACTATTAAAGCTATCTTAGTATTTTTTGTTTTTTTAGGATCTATACCTTTTTTTACATCTGTTCCCACTATTACATATTCTTTTTGTTTTAATTCATAAATAAAATCTTTTAAATTTCTTTTTAAAACATTAACATTAAATATCATACCTTCTGTAGCTCTAATTACTTTTTCATTATAAATATCTACTGTATTATTACCTAAAACTATCGTTTTAAAATTAAAAGCTAGAGCACTGCGAATTATTGTTCCCAAATTCCCCGGATTTTGAATACCATCTAATAAAATAATTTTCTCCGTTAATAATCCTTCTTCTAATTTTTGACAAATTGCTATTACTTTAGGAGGAGTTTTTAAAGAAGATAATTTTTTCATTATTTTTTCGGGAACATTATAATGAGGTATATTTTCATCATATACCTTTTCATCTGTCACAATTATTTCTTCGACAACATGGTTTTTTAAAGCTTCTAATAAAAGATGTTCACCTTCTATTAGAAATTTTAAATTTTGATCACGATATTTTTTATCCTGTAATTTAGTCCAGTTAATAACTTTTTTATTATCTAAAGAAACAATGTTTTCCATAATATTCACCTATTAATATTCTATCATGTAAAAGTAAATAAAAAAAGAGGCTTAAATTTCTTTAAGCATTTTTCGAGCTTTCTTATAATATGGGTAATAACCACCCACTAATGTCCAAAATTCTTTAGAATGATTAGGGTGATAAAAATGACATATTTCATGAATAATAACATAGTCTATTAAAGATATCTCTTTTTTTAATAACTCAGTATTTAAAGTAATAGTTTTATCTTTAACATTGCAGACTCCCCAACGAGTTTTCATTTTTCTAAATTTTAGATTAAAATCTGGTAAATTATGAAAACTATTTTTAATATCGGCAACTCTTTTAGTAAACACTTCATTACATTTTTTTGAATAAAATTTATCTAACATCTTATCATCTTTAGTATAAACATTATCACCATGAAAATCTATCTTTTTAATACTATCATCATACATAACATTATATTTGTCCCCTAGATAAATAAAATAAGCATTATTATCTAGTTCTTTTAATTTGTGTTGATACATTTTATAAATGGTAGCTTCTTTTTCTTTAATAACCCTTTTAATTTCTTTTTCACTAATCCATTTATTGACCGTAATTAAAAGATTTAGATTTTCATCAATTCTAAAATACATATTTTTAATATTTTTTTTAATTATTAATACTTTAATATTAATTCCTTGGATATTTATTATCATAAAATACCACCAAGTTTATTATATCAAAAAAAAAGACTTTCGTCTTTTTTAGAATCTTCCACCACCGGAGCCGCCTCCACCAAAGCCTCCTCCGCCAAATGATGAACCTCCACCAAAGCCTCCAGAACTACTTTGCGTAGATTTTGCTACAGCAGAATTAACTGATTCCCTCACAGCACTACTAACAGCATGACTTATTTGGGAATTCATATTAATATAATATAGCGGCATAAAAGTATTACCATATATTTTACCTTCAGGATCTATTTCATGGATTTTTACATTCATAGCTTTTTCTACTTTGTCAGCTATGCCAAATATAACAGCATAAACTAAATATCTTTCCCATAGTTTAACTTCTGGCAAATCTTTTTCTTTAAAATTACCAAAATCATTAAGAAAGTTTTTAAAAGCTTTCCATTTAGTATAATGTTCAGCTCCTTTTTTTGTTTTTCTTTTGAAAGCTATCATATAAATAAATAAAATTAAAGCTACAGGAAACAATAAATATCCAAATACTATATCAGTTTGATAAAATAATTGTAGATAATATAAAATACCACCCAATAAAGCATATAAAATACCAATAGTTTTAGGTTTCTTTAAATCTTCATAAAAGTTTTGACTCTTAGCATCAGTTAAAACAGCTTTTTTCCAACCATTATAACTGGCTAAGAAAGTTTGGGATTTTGTTCCTCTAGCGTAATCTTTTAAATTTTTAATTGTAAATTCTTTTCCATCGCCTACTTTATCAAAAAGAAAATCTAATAGTTTCCTTTCTGTAGTAGAAACACCATCTTTAGTTTTTAAAACAAATTTATATGATTCTTTTTTCTTATCCATTATTTTTACAATTTCTATTTTCTTTTTATAAACTAAATTCATTATTGAAGCACTCATCGCATTAGGAGTAATATTTTTATTAAATAAATAATCAATTACTTCGACATCATAATCATCTATAAATTCACGATAATAATCACTATTAAAGTTTACTTTATACTCTTTATCATATTTAAAATAATATCTTATGGCTATAGCAATGGCACCAGCTATATAACCGCCAAATAAAACGGATAAGATAATATATTTAGTTTTAATACTTTGTCTTTCAGCATTAGCTTCGTCAGCCCTTTTAGCTTCCACTTCTAAAATATTATCTAAACCATCTATTCCGGAAGTCTTAGTAGCATCAGGCACTAAGCTTTTATCAAAAACGACTCTAACATCAACTGCTTCATAAGCAGCTAAATCTGACCATTCTGCTTTTACTTCGCTATCACTTACTATTTCATTGGTTCCATTTAAAGGGCCATGAGAAAACACTCTTAATTCTTCACTATTACCTGGTAATTTTATGGTAATAATAACTTCATTAACATCATCTTCATAATCATTGATAAAATCCCAAGCTATTTCGGCTACATCATTATGAACAACCACTACATCTTTTAAAGTGTAGATTACTAAAGAAGCTTTACTATAAGAACTCGGCATATAAATTGATAAATCGATTCCTGTAGAAGTAATAGATTCTACATATTTACCATAATCACCAATATTAGCATTACTTACTTTTTCAAACTCAGTAGCTCTTGCTAAGATATCTGTAAAACTTAAATCACTACTATCTATAGCATATACTTTTAAATTGTAATAAATAGCTATATTTTTTTTATTAGAA
>DAOSVX010000019.1:0-11772 GCA_035379765.1 Bacilli bacterium
ATCGCCGACAATATCGTTTTTATAATACTTTTCGATTTCCTTTTCTTTAACTAAGCTTTTAGCATAATCATCAACAGCTAAATTTCTTAAATAATTAAGTTTTAAATATTCTCTAAATTCTTCTTCGGAATTAGCTCCATAGTAATATTTAATTACTTGTAAGAATTCTTCATCAGTATCATAATTAGCTTTTAGTCCTTCAATATTAGAATCAACGTAATTTTCCATTTCTTCAGTAATATCAGGATATTCTTTATTTAATATATTAGTATCAATCATATCTACTAAAGTACTAATAGCATATTTATCTTTTACTTCGTTATATAGTTCATCAATACTAATCATATTATTATCTTTCATACTGACTACTGCTTCTTCGCCATTACTTAAAGTAGCCACTTTTCCACATCCTGCCACCATTAAAACTAACATTGATAATAAAATAATTTTCTTTTTCATCTTTTTCTCCAATCTCTAAAATATCATAGCAGAAATAAATTAAGTTTTCAATAATACATTGTTATTTAAATTAAATTTTGCTATACTTGATACAAGAATAGAGGGATTTAGATGACTCAAAAAGAAGAGAATGTAAAACCTGATGAAAATAAAAAATTAGTTTCAACTAAGATAGGGGAAATAAAAAAAGATAAGAAAAAAGGCCCCATTACAGTTTTAGTAATTATGGTTTTCTTGATTGGTTTTGCTATTTTACTACCTAATATAGCTGATTTTATTAAAAACCTTGATTTACGAAATATAGAAGAATCATTATTACCAAATAATAATGAAGAAACACCTAATGAAGAAAAATGTGAAGAAGAAACACCTGATTACATTTATTATGATTTTTTAGAAGCTACTAATATAACTTATGATAATGTTACTTATTCAGGTTTTAAATTAATAACTACTGATGATACTTATCTAGAATTTAGTGCTGTTAATACAGTGTCTGATTCTTATAATTTAAGTACTAAAAACTTATATTTTGAATTATATGATAGTAATAAAACTCTTTTAGAAAGAGTTAAAATAGTAGCTTATACATCTTTAGAAAAAAACAGTTCTAAAACCTTTCAATTATTAGTAAATCAAAATTTAGATGTTGACCAAATAAGGTTAATTCCTTACAGCACAGAAGATTATCCAGCTATAACTCTTAGTAGTGATAGTGAAGGTAATAGCAGTTTGACTTGTACTAATTTAAATTCTAAATTTATTTATAGTTTTACAAATGATAAATTAACAAAAATAACAGAAAGTTATAATTATACTAATGAAGATTTAGAAACTTATGCTACGGTATTAACGACTTATAAAGCTAAACAAGAAAAATTAGATAATATAAATGGGATAACCGCAACTTTAGCAGAAAGTGGTGTAAATTTCTCTTATAATGCTATTGCTGATTTATCTTTAGCAACAATTACTAATTTAGATGAACCAACTTATTTTGCTAAAGATACTTTAGTAAAAATAGTAAACTTTGAAATGGAAGCAATGCGTTATACTTGTGAGTAAACTATGATATAATAATTTTAGTGAAGTGATTTTATGAATTATCAATTTAAAATAAATGATTTTGAAGGTCCTCTAGATCTTCTTTTACATTTAATAAAAGAAAATAAAATGGATATATATGAAATAGATATAGCTGTTATAGTAGATGAATATTTAACTTATATTCATCAAATGAAAGACATTAATATTGATTTAGCAAGTGAATACTTAGTAATGGCTAGCGAACTAGTTCATTTGAAAAGCAGGATGTTACTAAATGAAACTACTGAAGATGATAACGAAGAATATGAACTAAATACCGAAGAAGATTTAAGAAACAAATTATTAGAATATCAAAAATATCAAAGTTTAAAAACTGAGTTTAGATCTTTAGAAGAAAAAAGAAGTGAAGTTTTAACTAAATTACCCGAAAACTTAAATGAATACCAAGAAAAAGAAATATATAATAATAACCAAAGTATTGAAGTATTACTTAATGCTTTTCAATCTTTTTTGGATCGTCAGGAGTATCAAAAACCTTTAACTAAAACTATTACTAAAAAAGAATATAGTGTGGAAGAAAGAATTAAAGTAATTAGAAATATATTTAAAACAAAAAAGAAAGTAAAATTCTATGACTTATTTGATATAATAAATAAAGATTATCTAATTGTAACATTTTTATCTATTTTAGAAATGACTAAAAACAATGAATTGTTAATTAATCAAGATAATAATTTTGGTGATATTTATCTGGAGGTACAATAATGAATTTAATAGGTGTTTTAGAAGGTCTTCTATTTGCAGTAGGTGATGAAGGACTTACTATCAAAGAAGCCGAAGATATATTAGGAGTAAGTGAAGAAGAGGTAAAAGAACTATTAAAAAATCTTCATCAAATGTATGAAGAAGATAATAGGGGTATTAGAATAAGCTATTTAGGTGATGCTTTTAAACTAACTACTAAAAAAGAACATAAAGAATATTACCAAAAACTTTTAACTAATGAAAGAAACAATTTACTATCCGATGCTGCTTTAGAAACGCTAGCCATTATTGCTTATAATCAACCAATTACCAGAGTAGAAGTAGATAACTTAAGAGGAGTTAATACTTCGCAAATGATTAGAAAATTAGTTGCTAAAGGTCTAATAAAAGAAAATGGTAAATCAACTATGCCTGGTAGACCTAACTTATATATAACAACTAGTGACTTTCTAGATTACTTTGGTTTATCTACTATTAGTGATCTGCCAGAAGTAGAACACAAAGAAGACTTAACTACTAAAGAAATGGATTTATTTACATCAACATATAAAGAAGAAAACGACTAATAATAGTCGTTTTTATAAGATAACTTTTTAATGGTATCAGAATCTTGACTTATTGGCAATATACCACAATAGCGATATTTTCTTGGTGAAAAAACTTTCATTACTCCAGAATGAGTAACAGCTATAACTTTTTTACAATACAAATATCTTGTTAATACTTCTAAAACTCTTTTTTTAGTATCTATTAATCTTTCATAAGAATCATCACCAAAGTCTTCGTTTTTTCTATATTCAGCAAAAGCTTTTTGAAATCTTTGAACTTGAATATCACTGGTTGTATATAAAGTTTCTAAATCTGCTACCCATTCTTTTAGTCCATCTTCGATGACTAAAGGGATTTCTAATTCTGAAGATATAATATCTGCAGTTTGCATAGTTCTTTTAGTAGGAGAAGAAACAACTATTTCTGATCCTGCTAATTCTATTTTCCGAGAAGTAGCCATTGATTTTTGTAATCCCAGATTTGTTAATGGAGCATCAGGAGTTATTAATGGGGTTTCATAATGTGGTTCACCATGTCTAATTAGTAAAAAATTTGTCAAAAAAAACACTTCCTTTTAAGAATGCGTTTTATAATTTAACATAATATAGTCTTTTTGGCAATAAAAAGCTATGTATTAGTTATTAAATTTTGGTGCCTGTGAAGGGACTCGAACCCTTATGATATTACTATCACTGGATTTTGAGTCCAGCGCGTCTACCAATTCCGCCACGCAGGCAAGCAAATACATTATAACATAATTATAATAATTTATGCTATAATTACCAATAGGAAGTGTTTAAATGCGTTATATAGAAATAAAAAATGCTGATAAAATAATAAATAAAAGTGATTATTTAGTTAATAATCCTATTAATTATAAAAACAAGTGGAGTAGTTTATTTGGTAATAATAATCCTATTTGTTTAGAATTAGGAATGGGTAGGGGGAACTTTATAATTAATATGGCAAAAGCTTATCCTAATATTAATTTTATTGGTTTAGAAGTAAATGAATCGCAAATGGTTCAGGCGGTAAATAAATTAACTAAAGAAAAGTTACCTAATTTAAAATTAATAAATGCTGATGCTAAAGATGTAGCTAATATCTTTGGTAAAGAGATTGATACTATTTATTTAACATTTTGTGATCCATGGCCTAAAAAACAAGATGAGAAAAAAAGATTTACCCATGAAAGTTTTCTAAGACTATATGATAGAATATTTAAAAAAAGTAAACATATAATTTTAAAAACAGATAATAAAGGTTTCTTTGCTTATTCTTTAGAAACTTTATCTCAATATTGGTATTCTTTTAGTAGAGTTAGTTTAGATTTACATCATGATGAAAAACCGATTGAAAATATAATGACTGATTTTGAAATGCAGTATTTTAAAGAAAATAGACCTATTTATTATATTGATGCCAAGTTTATTAATTAAAAAAGAACTATTTACTTAGTTCTTTTAATATTTCTTTAATTATGTCTTTGCGACCAGTTCCACTTACTACTTGAATGATATCAAAACCAGCTCTTCTATTGCCCTCAACAATAGTAGGACCATTAGGAGTAATAGCTATATCCCAACCAACTACTTTTATTTCGGGAACTACTTTTGCTGCTTTTAAAACCAATTCTTTAGTTTCTTTAAAATAGGGTATTTTATAACCTTTAAAAGCTTTTTTACTTAAAGGATGATATTTATATTTAGTTAGATTTTTATCGACAGCATCACTAGTTATAATACCTGTTTCAATATTTACTAAACTAGCCATACCACCTTGATGAAAATTATCAACATGACTTTTGCCATTACCAACTCTTAGAGTAGCAAATATAACTTTAGGTTTATTATTTATATTAGATGTCATTATTCTAATCGTATTAATACTACTTTTCGAAAATTCAGCTAATGACTTATGTTGTTTTATTACTTCTTCTACTAAATAATTGTTTTTAACTACATCGTTATAAAATAAATCAATATTTTTAACATTTTTAGTTTTTATTTTACTTATATTAGCACCACCTAATCCATCAACTGGTTTTATAATTATTTCATCATGTTTATTTAAAAATTTTACTAAATCATCTATACTATTTTTTTTATCAAAAAAATCTCTTTTAGTAAAATCTTTAAATAATCTCATAAAATTAGATTTATTAGAAAATTTATTTTTATACTTAGATGGTGAAACTATTTCATAGAACTTATCTTGATCTTTAACAGAAACATATTGTCTTCTTTCTTTAAAGTTTTTATTATATAACTCATAATTTAAATAATCATTAAAAGCAAAACCTCTAAATATTAATAAAAAAAGATAATCAATTATTAGAAATAAATAAACTTTACCTTCTTTTTGAGCTATTTCTTTTAATTTTGTTAAAAAACCTTTATAATTAGCATTCTTAAATTTACTAATCCACATACTTTATCACCCATCATAATTTTATCATAAAAAGTTTAAAATAAGCTTTTTTTGTTGTATAATCTGTATGTGTCCTCGTAGCTCAGTAGGATAGAGCGATCCCCTCCTAAGGGATAGGTCGTTGGTTCGATTCCAATCGAGGACGCCATAATTTAAAAAACTCTCATTAGAGAGTTTTATTTTGCTATATAATAAGCGTAATATTCATCAAAAGTTATGTCTTCATCATGAATTACAGTAGCAGCTTCTATACCAACGTATCTATAATGCCATGCTTCATAAGCATAACCAGTTAAGTAAGTTTTATTTTCGGGATATCTTAAGATGAAACCATATTTATAAGAGTTTTCTTCTAGCCAAATGCTTTCTGGAGTGCTACTAAAGTTAGTTGTTGTAGTGTTATAAGTTAAAATATCTATAGCTAAACCAGTTTGATGTTCAGAATGACCAGGGCGAGCTGATTTAGAATCAGCATCTTCTATTCCATAATTATAAACATACCTGTTATATAGGGTTTCTTGATCTTCATAACTACGATAAGAAGAAGCCGCTATTAAAGTTAAGCCTTCTGTTTTAGCTGCTTTAGCCATTTCTATATAAGCATTAATAGTAATTTCGGCCAACTCATTATCATCGTAAGCATAAGTTAAACTAACACTTTCTAAATTGCTAGGGACATAATTACTATCTAATTTATTAAACTTATTTACGAGCATTAGTATTCCCTTAGAAGTATCAGTACTTTTAATACAGTCTTCATTATACCAATCATGATCAGCATTAACATTTACAATAGCTATTACATCTTCTAAAGAAGTAGTAGGGTTAGCTTTAGAGTATTCTAAATATCTTTCATAGTTTTTACTTATAAAATATTTTTCATTCAATATTTTATAAACATTATAGTCATAATCTTTGGTTATCAACATTTCTATCTGTTCATCATTAAGTTTTTCTTTAAATAAAGTTATTTCTTTTTTTTCATAACCAACTTCTAATAATTTATAAGTATCAGAATGATGATATATAGCTACTTTTATCCAGATAATACCTCCTGTTAAAATAATTATTCCTATTAATCCTAAAATTAAATACTTTTTAATTTTATTTTTTAATTTTAACTTTCTCAAAACTAAACTCCTCCTACTATTACTTTTTTATTATATCACAATCTAATAAACTTAATATTGTCATTTGTTTTTTCTATTGGTATAATACTAATGAAATCGCCGCTTTAGTTTAGTGGTAAAACAGATGCATGGTAAGCATCAAAGGACTGTTCAATTCAGTCAAGCGGCACCATAAATAAAATAAAAACTACACATTGAATTTTTGTGTAGTTTTTATATTAACCAAGTGTTTTCATTATTTAATTCAAAATTATTGTTATTTTCAGTCTTTATGTTATTTTCTTTTATATATTTTTCAATTTCTTCCTTTTTAATATAACTAGTAGAATAAGGTGTGTTTTCATTATTTGATATATAGATATTACGTATTCCACTTAAAATTGGTATTCTGACATATAAATAAATACAATCTGCCATAAAGCTTACACCATCAGCATATTTTTTTACTGAATTTTTATCATAATTATTTTCAATTTTCTCTATTAATAATGACAAATCTCCGCCATCAAAATAATCGTTTTTAAAATTTTTTAAACATAATGTTGTTTTGCCATTATATTTTTTGTATTCTACCTCAACCGTAATAAAATAAATTTGATTATTAATTTTTATTCTCTTTTCAATTGTCATATTATTATTACTCCTTTTTTATAAATTGCCATTTTATTATACCATTTTTTTAAAGCAAGAGTACAAATAGTCTTTAAAGTCTTATTTTATGTTATACTGTAATTGTGCGGTAAGTATCAAAGGACTGTTCAATTCAGTCAAGCAGCACGATTTTTAAATATAAAGCAAGATTTACCTTGCTTTTTTTAAGAAAAAAATTATAATAATATACTAAGAAAAGAGAGAATTTATGGAGAAAAACATTTATAAATTATATATAGAAAATGAAATAATTCAAAAAACAATTGTTTTTGCCAAAGCTTTTGGATTAGATATTATTGACTGGGATACAAAAGGGATAAAAGAAGTTCCGACTAGAATATATTTATGGTCAAAGGAAAGAGCGGTTGGGTTTGTAGATTATGCAGGCTCTTATGGATTTAATATAGTTTTGTTTTCGCCTATTGGAAAAGTAGAAGGATGCTTATTTCCGAAACACAATTGTATTCGTTATGGTGTTAATGTTAAAGGCCAAGATAATTACGATAGAATAGAAGGCTTTTATTTTGTGTATCCTGATTCTAATGAGTACAGTTGTGAATCAAAAATGATTATCAAAAAAGATGGTAATCCAGTTTATAATTTTAACTGTTTTTATCAAAACCAATATTTTTCTTTAGAGAATATGTTAGATTATGAACAATTAGCTTACAATCAAACAAAAGCTATTTCTATATGGCATTTAAAAGGAATTGAAAATCATAGGATGATACCAGTTGCCACAATTGTTCAAGATAAATGTACTTTTGGAGATAGAAATCCCGGACATAAAGGTAATATTAATTGCTATTTTGCTTCTAGCAAAGAAGTTAGTGGTATTTTGCCAAATGATGATCCATCTGTAGAAGATGATATAAATGCTGTTAATTTTGCTCAAATAAATAAAGAAATAGCTTTATATGATCCAAGATTATTTGAATTTATAGCCCAATCAAGAGAGTTTTTAACTTTGCCAGAGTTGTCTTTATATGATAGTATGGTTCTTACAACATTTTACGGATATCAACCAAAAGTTACAGAAGGAATGGCTAGAATCCCTTACCAACCATTTTCAGTTAAGGAGAATTCCTTAGTAAGATTACTAAATAAACAAAAAAGAAAATGAGTATTTAAAAACAAGTAAATAATTTCACTTATTTTTCATTTTAATAGATTGAAATAATATTTGACTGTGGTATAATTTTGTTTATAGGAAGTAGGATGTAAAAAATGAAAGAAAAGGAAACTAAGAAGTTATTTGTATTACTTTATATAATATTAGGATTATTAGTTATAAATACTTGTTTTGTAGTATTTGATAATGGAACTAGTACAAGTAATAATAAAGAAGAAGAGGAAGAACCAAGCGAATATGATGTAAGTTCATTTACAGCAATAGATGAATCAGAGTTTTTAGATGTTGCTGATAAATCAAGTATTCAAGTTGTCTATTTAGGAAGATCATCATGTGGTTATTGTCAAAAATTCTTGCCAACCTTAAAAGAAGCTCAAGAAAAATTAGATTATACAACTTATTATGTTGATATAACAACAGTTGATACAACTAGTGATGATTATACAACCATGACAACTATGATAAACAATATGACTGATAAATTTAACGAAACATATGGTTATACCGGTGATAATGCTTATACATACTTATATGGGTATACACCTATGGTTGTTCTTGTTAAAGATGGTAAGATAGTTGATATTTGGGTTGGCTATTCAACTTATGATACATTTGCTTCATGGTTAAGTTCAAATGGTATAAAATAACTCGGTAATCCGAGTTTTTTTATTGTCAAAAACAATAAAATGGTTGATTTTATTAGAAAATAAATATATAATGTTAATGCAAATTGAGATGCGCCCATAGCTCAATTGGATAGAGCGTTAGGCTACGGACCTAAAGGTTGGGGGTTCGACTCCCTTTGGGCGTACCAATTAATTTAGATCGGGAAATAGCACAACTTGGTAGTGCGCTTGGTTTGGGACCAAGAGGTTGCAGGTTCAAATCCTGTTTTCCCGACCATTAGGAATGTAAAAGAGATTTCCAAAAGAAATCTCTTTTTATAATATTATGATATAATATAAAAGAATGGATATAATGTTGAATAGGAATGAGAATATGGAATTAAAAGACAAAAAATTTGTAAAAGTAATGTTTGGAACGACATCTGGAGCAAATGGATTTGAATATCAAGAAGGAATAGTAAATATTGCTGAAAATTGGAATCCAAAGGAAACAGAGCCAGAGTTAATGGGAGGTTTTAATTTTTCTGTTGAAGATAAGATTTTAAGATATTTGGTTCGAGGTGATACTATTTGTGATGTCGAGGTTCCAGAGGACGCAGAAATAATAGATTGTCCCAGCGAATCATGTCCACATGGGATTTTTAGAGCTAATAAAATTATTATTTCTAATATTAGACCAATGACAGATGAATTAGCAATGTATTTTTATAAAAAATCTAATTTACCAGAGAAATCTTATTATAAATCTTTTGCTGGTTGTGCAGTGAGAGGTTATAAAAATACAACTATGTCAATAATAAATGATAAGGTAAATAATGAAAATATTGATTTAGCAATAAGTGAATTTGAAGACTTTGTCAAACCTGGTTATTATTGGGATAAAAAAGGTGATGAAGATTTTGTCAATAGTATTCGTGAATATTTAAATAATATAAAAGATAAATATTAAACAAATTGGTAATCCATATATTTTCCGGACCATTTTAAAAGACATTCCCAAAATTGGGAATTAAATAAACTACGGAAATAACCGTAGTTTTATTTTTTATAAAAATAATATATAATACAATTATTGATAATAATACTACAATACAAATTCCATAAGGAGGATATGCTATGCCGAAAATATATATTTTAGGATCTGTCGGTAGTGGTAAAACAACTTTAGCAAAAAAGTTGTCTTTACAATTAGGTATTCCTTTTTATGAGTTGGATAATGTTGTATGGGAATTCCATCTAAGTGGAGATATTAGAAGAAGTAAAGAAGAAATAGAAAAGATTTTTAATAAAATATTAAACGAAGATAACTGGATAATTGAAGGCGTTGAAAGACCTTTTTTTGATAGAGGATTTGATGAGGCGGATACTATAATTTATCTAGATTTGTTAAAAACAACATTGTATAAAAGAATTTTTATTCGTTGGATAAAACAAAAAGTTGGTCTTGAACAATGCCGATATAAACCTGATATTAAAATGTTAAAGCAAATGATAAAATGGGTTAATCAAGGATTAGCCGAAAATAAATTACAAAAATATCAGGACAAATTGGAACTATTAAATGAACAAAAAATCAAAGGATATACATACAAGAAGTTAAAATAAAATTTTGGCAATCTTTTTTATATTTTTGTTATTGATATAAATTCCAAATCATTTATAGAAATTATGGAGAAATTCATAGTTTTATTTTTGATTGTAAAAAGATTTTTTTAGTGATATATTTTTAGCAGAAGGAATGTTTAGTTTATATGAATAATAATATGGAAATAAAAAATAACAAATTAGGTAAGGGAACTATAATATTGATAATAGTATTAATTGTCATAGTTTTAGGATTAGGTGGATATGTTGTCTACGATAAGTTTTTTGTTTCAGACGATAGTTTAACAAATAATATTAGTAATACAACGGATTTATCAAATGAATTAGTAAGTATAACTTACAAAACTTATAGCGAATCTGATATAGCCGAAGAAGTAGAAACAACAACAAAAACAATTACTGATACAGAAACAATTAGTAAAATTATAAATGCTATTAATACAAAGACTATATCAAATGAAACAGGATTTGGTGGTACTCTTTTACCAACACTTGACTTAAATTATGAAATTAACAGTATATCTATAGTATTACTTGGTGGGAATTATTTTACTATAAATAATCAATTATATAAAGTAACTTCAGCAAATCCAAACTTTGCAGATTATATTGCTTCTTTATTTGAATAGTTTTCTTGTTTTAAATAATAAATAATTAGGTTAGGTGATAGATGTGAAAAATAAATTAGTTATTGTAAGTAAAAAAGATAAACTTATTTTAGAAAACTTATTACAGTTATATCTTCACGATATAAGCTATTATTTTCCTATTGATTTTGATTCATCAAGTGGGAAATATATTTATGATGATTTAGAAAAATATTTTAATGGTTCTAATAATCTTGCTTATTTTATAAAAATTGGTAACAATATTGGTGGTTTTATATTAGTTGATAAAGAAAATGATTCATATATTCTACAAGAAATATTTGTTTTAAATAATTATAAAAATAAAGGCATAGGTGGAGAGTCAGTAAATAAACTTTTTAATAAAAATAGAGGTAAATGGATAATAAAATCTTTGCCATCTTCACCTCTAGCAGAAAAGTTTTGGTTAAAAACCATTAACAATTACACAAATGGCAATTATAAAATTGAATATATTGGAAAATACAATAGAGCAGTTTTTACTTTTGAAAACTTTTAAGTAATATTGTGTATGTTATAATTAAAATAGTTAAAAGTTAATTATTCCTATTAAAAAAATAGTAGAAAGGAGTAAATTATGAAAGAAAGAAAAGTAAATAAGTTTATTTATTGGATTCCTAGAATTTTAGCAATTATATTTATAATATTTTTAGTAACTATGTCACTTGATGTAATAACGGAAGAAGCAACGATTTGGGAGATAATATTAGGCATGCTAATTCATAATATTC
>DAOSVX010000020.1:0-11526 GCA_035379765.1 Bacilli bacterium
AATCATTTAACAATGTAAAAACAATTTTATTAGAAGAAAACTATCGTAGTACGAA
Source organism: Bacilli bacterium (assembly GCA_035379765.1). Taxonomy (GTDB): domain Bacteria; phylum Bacillota_I; class Bacilli_A; order RF39; family UBA660; genus DAOSVX01. The sequence continues at coordinate 56 of DAOSVX010000020.1, forward strand.
AACAATTCTAAATGCTGCTAATGCTATTATTAAAAACAATCAAAAAAGAAAAGAAAAAAAATTATGGACAGCTAATCAAGAAGGGGTAAAAATAAAGTATCTTAGAAGTTATGATGAACGTCATGAAGTAACTCTTGTTATCGAAGAAATAAATCATTTAAAATCACTAGGATTAACTAACAAAGATATTGCTATTTTATATAGAACAAATGCCCAAGGAAGAGTAATAGAAGAACAGTTTATAGCTAAGAATATTCCTTACAAAATAGTTGGTAGTTATTATTTTTATAATCGAAAAGAAATAAAAGATTTAATATCTTATTTAAAACTTATATTAAATCCTCTAGATGAAATAAGTTTAAAAAGAATCATAAATGTTCCTAAAAGAGGAATTGGTAGTAAAACAATTGCTCTTTTAGAGGAGAAAGCCAAAGAAGAAAACAAATCAATTTTTGAAATAATTAGTACTGGTAAAGAATTAAAATTTAAAGAATTAATTTTAGAATTACAAAAAGATTCCCTAGATTTATCTATTACTGAGTTAATAGATAATATTTTAGAAAAATCTGGTATAAAAACAGACTTAGAAAATGATAAATCTTTAGAAAGCGATTTAAGGTTAGAAAATTTATTAGAATTTAAAAGTATTACATCAACATTTGAACAAAATACTGGCAGTGTTAATTTAAACGACTTTTTAGAAACTGTTAGCCTAGTAAGTGATATGGGTAATTATAAAACTAGTGATGATGCTATTACTTTAATGACCCTTCATAGTGCTAAAGGCTTAGAATTTAAAGCGGTATTTTTAATGGGTATGGAAGAAGGCTTATTTCCCCATGCTAATTCTTTCTTTGAAAAAGATGGCTTAGAGGAAGAAAGAAGGCTTTGTTATGTGGGAATTACTAGAGCTAAAGAATATTTATACTTAACCAATGCTAAAAGAAGAATATTGTATGGTAAAGAATCAACTAATCCTCCTAGTAGGTTTATTGATGAAATAGATGAAGATTTATTAGAAGAAACCACTAAAACTGAAAAGACTAAAAAAATCAAAAAAGAAGAATTATATACTAATGATAATGAATTTAAAAAAGGCGATATCATTACCCATGAAAAATATGGTAATGGAGTAGTTATTGGTGTTGATGAACGTTTTATAGAGGTGGCTTTTAGTAAAAGCCATGGTGTAGTAAAGTTATTAAAAAACCACAAAAGTATAAAGAAAGAAGGTTAAAATGGTATTGGTTATAATGGCTGCTGGTATGGGGTCAAGGTTTGGTGGATTAAAACAAATAGAACCAATAGGTCCTAGCGGGGAGTTTATTATTGATTACTCAATTTATGATGCTGTTTTGGCGGGTTTTACAGAAGTTGTTTTTATTATTAAAAAAGAAAACATCGAAGTATTTAAAGAAACAGTTGGAAAGCGAGTAGAAAATAGAATTAAAGTAACCTATGTGTCTCAAGATATTAAAGATACACCAGTAGAAATGGTCTTTGAAAGAGAAAAACCATGGGGTACTGGCCAAGCTATACTAGCTACTAAAGATGTTGTAAAAGGAAACTTTATGGTTATTAATGCTGATGACTTTTATGGCCGAGAAACATTTTTAAAAGCTGCAGAGTTTTTAAAAGGGGCGGATTTAAACGAAACTAATTTCGCGATGATTGGTTATGAAACGGCTAACACTTTAACTGAAAATGGTGCTGTTAAAAGAGGAGTATGTCAAACACATGAAGGATATTTGATAAGTTTAATTGAATCTTCAGTTGAAAAAATAGCTGGTGAAATAATAGCTAAACCATTGGACGGAAGAAATCCCTTTAAAGTATCTTCAGATTCCTTGGTATCAATGAATGCTTTTGCTTTCACCCCAGCCTTATTTCCTTATTTAGAAAAAGCTTGGGAAGCATTTTTCAAAAATAATAATAATCTCGAAAAAGAGGAATTCTTAATTCCTACTATTGTCGAAAAAATGGTTAAAGAGCACGACTGTACGGTAAAAGTTTTAAAAACCAAAGCTAAGTGGTATGGAATAACATATAAAGAGGATAAAGAAAAAGTTATGAAGGCTATTAAAGATCTAGTCGATAATAAAGAATATAATAATAAATTATGGGAATAGAGCAGTATTGACAAAGTGCGCACAGCGTGATATTATCATTTTGGGTGATAGTATGGAAAAGACAGCAAATATAAACATCAGAACTGATTTATGTATAAAAGAGGAGGCTGAGTCTTTGTTTGAAGATTTAGGGCTTAATATGACCTCGGCAATAACAATGTTTTTAATTCAATCAATAAAAAGCCAGTCTATTCCTTTTGAAATTAGAAGAGAAATACCAAATGAAAAAACAATTAGAGCTTTGAAAGAGGCACATAATAAAAATAAAACCAGCAAAATGAAGACTTATAAAGATATGGAAGAAGTATATGGGTCGCTAAATCTATGAGGCTTGCAATAAAAATTACTAGTGATTTCAAAAAGGATTTAAAAAGGGCTACAAGAAGAGGCAAAGATAAAAACAAAATGCTTGAAATAGTTAGTCTTATTACTGCTGGTGAACCCTTACCAGTAAAAGCAAAAGATCATTTGCTTTGCGATAGCAAATACTATAAAAATGATCGTGAGTGTCATGTTGAACCTGATTGGTTATTAGTTTATTGTTGTGATTATAAAACACAAGAATTATTGCTAATTAGAACTGGCAGTCATAGTGATTTATTTAAATAAAACGATGTAAAAAACATCGTTTTTTTGATATAATTAAATAGGTGATTACAATGAATATAAAAGCCAGAATTGATGAACTTATTAAGACTATTAATAAATGGAATTATGAGTATTATACTTTAGATAAACCTAGTGTTTCTAACCAAGAATGGGATAGTATGATGCGTGAACTAAAAACCCTAGAAACTAAATACCCAGAATATTTAAGAAAAGATTCTCCAACTAGAAAAGTTGGTGATGTTATTTTAGAAAAATTTAAAAAAGTTACTCATAAAATTCCGCTTTTTAGTTTAGAAGATGTTTTTAGCAAAGAAGAAGTTTCTGGCTTTGTTGATAAAGTAAATAAAGAAGTAAAAAACTCTTCCTATGTTTGTGAACTTAAAATAGATGGATTATCAATATCCTTAAGTTATGAAAAAGGCTTACTTGTAAAAGGTGCGACTCGTGGTGATGGAGTAATAGGGGAAGATATTACTGAAAATGTTCGAACGATTAAAACAATTCCTTTAAAATTAAGTAAACCAATTGATATTGAAGTTCGTGGCGAAATATATATGAGTAAAAAGTCTTTAGAAGAAGTAAATGAAGTTAGAGCTAAAGAAGGCTTAGAATTATTAAAAAATGCTCGTAATGCTGCAGCTGGAAGTGTTAGAAATCTAGATACTAAAGTAACAGCCGAAAGAAAATTAAATTGTTTTATTTATCATCTCCCCGATCCTGAAGATTATGGCTTACAAACTCATTATGAAGCTTTAAACTTTATGCAAAATCTTGGCTTTAATGTTAATAAAACTGGCAAATTAGCTTCTTCTTTAGAAGAGATAATTAACTATATAGATTATTATCATAACCATAGAGAGTCTTTACCATATGATATTGATGGGGTTGTTATTAAAGTGAACAAGATTGCTGCTCAAAAGCGTCTTGGTTATACAGCTAAATATCCTAAATGGGCGGTTGCTTATAAATTTCCAGCTACTGAAGTATTAACTAAATTAGAAGATATAATATTTACGGTGGGTAGAACTGGTCAAATAACCCCTAATGCGGTATTATTTCCAGTATTAATTCAAGGGTCAACAATAAGAAGAGCAACACTTCATAACGAAGATTATATTATTGATCGTGATATCAAACTTGGTGATATTGTTTCTATTATCAAAGCCGGTGATGTTATTCCAGCCGTTTTAGGCCCAATTAAAGAAAGAAGAACTGGCAATGAAAAACCATTTAAAATGATTGATGTTTGCCCTATTTGTCATTCTAAATTAATTAAAAAACCTGATCAAGTTGATTGGTTTTGTTCAAATGAAAGTTGTCCAGCAAGAAACATTAATGCTTTAATTCATTTTGCATCCAGAGAAGCTATGAATATTGATGGCCTAGGGGAAAGAATTATTGAAGATTTTTATAATATGGGATTTATAAAAAATGTTGTTGATATTTATCATTTAGATCATAAAAAAGAAGAATTAATGGAATTGGAAGGATTCGGTATTAAGAGTATTAATAATTTACTTTTAAGCATTGAAAATAGTAAACATAATTCTTTAGAAAAGCTTTTATTTGGTTTAGGTATTGAGGGTGTAGGAGCTAAAACAGCTAAAACACTAGCTAAAAAATATAAATCTTTAGATAATCTAGCTAATGCTTCGATAGAAGATTTAAATAATATATATGATATAGGTAATATTTTAGCTACCAATATATATAATTATTTTCATAATGAAAAAAGTCTAAAATTAATCGAAAAATTAAGAAAACTAAATATAAATTTTGATTATATTAACAATAATGTAATGGAAAATGATAATTTAAAAGATAAAAAGATAGTTATAACCGGTACTTTGTCTTTTATAAAAAGAGAAGAATTAAAAGAAATAATTGAAAATAGTGGTGGTTTTGTAACAGAATCAGTAACTAAAAATACTGATATCTTAATTCTAGGAGAAAATCCAGGTAGCAAATTAGAAAAGGCTCGAAAATTAAATGTTGAAATTTGGAGCGAGGCAGAATTAAAAACTAAATTAGGGTATTAAATTGCCTATAATTATATAATGTAGTATAATTAAAATTACTAAAAAGAAGGTGGATAGAGTGAAGAAATTTTACCAACAGAATAGAGTTTTTGTTATTCTTATGGGTATTGTTCTGATCTGCATAATAATAATTGTTTCTTTATTGTTAGTATATTTCTATAACGGTAATAATAAAGATAAATATGGGGAAAGATTAACAGATATTAAGGACGTTCAAATAACTTCTAGTAAGCAAGATAAAATAATTGCTACAGTAAAAGAAGATGATACAATAAGTGAAGCTAATATAGATGTATTTGGTAAAATAGTCTATATAAATTTGACTTTTGTAGTTGATACTTCACTTGAAGAAGCTGAAAGTAAAGCATTATTAGTACTTGATAATTTTAGTGAAGAAGAATTGGCACTTTATGATTTTCAAATATCTTTAAAAGAAGATAGTGATAATGGCTTTTTAATAAGTGGTGCTAAAAATAATGGTAATGCAATTATTGTTTGGAATAATAACAATGAAGATAGTGAGGAAGTATGAAAAACGGTAAAAAGTTTATTTTAATAGGAATAGGGATAGCTTTTCTAATAGGATTAGGAATATTTTTCTATCTAACATTAAGCGATAAAAATAGGCTTACAATAGTTGAAAAAGAATGGATAAATAAAAATAAAGATTCAGTAATAAATGTTGCTGTAGTTAACGATATAAATAATTTTGGCAAGGATGGTAATGGAGTTTATTTTGAATTTTTAAATGATTTTGCTGATGAGTATGGATTTACTATTAACTCTGTGCCTTTTAATTATGGTACAGAAAGTAGTGGATTAAGATTATCTATCAAACATACCTTAGATGATACCGATCAAACCTTTTATAAAGATCATTATGTTTTAGTAAGTAAAGAAGATGAGGTAATAACTGATTTAGATTCTTTAAGTGACGGTAAAATAGCTATACTATCTAGTGATGAAGATTCGGTTAACGAATATTTACCAGGATTAACTTTTGTTACTTATGATAACAGAGTTTCTTTAATGGATGGAGTTTTATCAAATACTGAAGTAACTTATGCAATAGTACCTCTTAATATGTTTATTGATCAAATCTTAACAAATAACTATTATATTGTTTATCATTTTAGTGAAATACCTATTTATTATACATTGTCTTTTCCTAATGATGATACATTTGCTTCTATAATGACTAAATATAGTAATAACTGGATTAAAAGCAACTTAGAAGAAAGTCTTAATCAGAATAATTTAGATCTTTTTCTGGAAAACTTAGATATTCAAGAAAAAGATAAGGATGTCTTAACTAGTAAAGTTTATAATTATGGAGCTATTTTGAGTACACCATTTGAAGTTATTTCTTCAAATAACTTTGGAGGAATAGCTAGTGTATATTTACAAAAATTTAGTGATTTTAGTGGAGTAGAATTTAAATATCTAAATTATAAAAAAGTAAGTAATTTACAGAAAGCTATAAAAAATAATGATATAGATTTATATTTTAATTATCAAAATGTAGAAAGTGCTTATACTGATATAAATACTTTAATTAATACTACAGTTGATATAATTGCTCCAAAAGATAATTATATTGTTATTGATTCTTTTGAGTCATTAAAAGGTAAAACAGTTTATGCTTTAGAAAACAGTAATGTTTATTATTATTTAAATAATTTATCTGGTATAGATGTAAAGACTTATGCTAATGATCGAGAACTGCTAAAACTTAAAAACAAAGATGTTTTAATAGCTATGGATAATACCACTTTTGAATATTATATTAATTATGGTTTAGATAATTTTTCTTTAAGATATTCTAAAGAAATATCAAGTCCATACACATTTAAGTTAAATGGAGATGCTACATTAAACAAACTATTTAGTAAATATATTGGTTCTTTAGATCCTAAAGAAGTTGAGTATGAAGGATTAGCTAGTTTCACAGAAATTAGACAAAATAGTTTGTTGCTATCAAGACTAGCTATTTATGCTTTAATAGTTATATCTTTAGGGATAGGAGCTTTAATAATAATAATTAAGAGAAGAAAAAAACTAAAAATAAGTAAAAAAATAAGTAAAGAAGATAGAATGAAATATATTGATGTTTTAACTTCCTTAAAAAATAGAAATTATTTATCTGATAATGTTGAAGGATGGAATAAAAACACTATTTATCCCCAAGCAGCCATTGTTGTAGATTTAAATAATGTAAAATATATTAATGATACATATGGTACAACTGAAGGAGATAAACAAATAAAAGCGGCTGCTAATATTTTAATAAAAACCCAATTGGATAATTCTGATATGATTAGAACTGATGGTAATGAGTATTTAATTTATTTAATTGGTTATGAAGAAAAGAGAATAGTTAGTTATATTCGTAAGCTTTATAAAGAGTTTAATCATTTACCATATGAATATGGAGCAGCTATAGGTTATAGTATGAGAACTGATGATATAAAAACTATTGATGATGCTATAAATGAAGCTACTTTAGATATGAGAAGTAAAAAAGAAAGCCGAGAAACTAAGGTATGAAAATAAAAAAGAAAGCTAAGAAGGTTTTTAATAATTTTTTAAAAATTATTAAAAGGCCTGATATGTCTATATTACCTGGGCAATTGGCTTTTTTCTTTGTATTGTCAGTTGTCCCCATAATAACTTTAATAGGTTATGGAGCTACTTTTCTTCATCTTCCTATAAGTTTTATAAATGATTTTATAAGTAGTACTTTTTCCGCTAAAATAGCTGATTTAATTACTCCTAGTTTGGGTGATATATCTTTTAGTTTAAGATTTGCCATTTTAGCAGTTACATGTATCTATATTGCTTCTAATGGTTGTAAATCATTAATTTTAACATCTAATGCTGTTTATGGACTTAAAAATGGTAATAACATCAAAATAAGAACTAAAGCTATCATTATGGCTTTAATTATTGTAGTTTTATTTTTATTTATTTTAGTAGTTCCTTTGTTTGGTAGTAAAATATTAGAACTAATTCAAAACACTAATATAAGTGATACTGCTCAAAGAAACATTAGGATAATTTTTATGTTGTTAAAAGGACCTTTTACTTGGTTTGTATTATTTGTATTTATAAAATTACTTTATACTATGGCTCCTAATAAAAAAATACCAAGTGCTTATGTTAATGCCGGAGCAATCTTTACTTAAGTTGGGTGGGCTTTATCAACGGCTATATATTCATATTATATTGCCAATTTTGCTAAATATGATCTTCTTTATGCGGGATTATCAAATATAGTTATTTTAATGTTATGGGTCTATCTTTTGGCAAATATATTCGTTTTTGGTTTAGCAATTAACTTTAATCACGAAAAAGATTTAATGAAAACAGGTGTAATTAAGACTATAAATGAGTAAATAAAAATAGTATAATATTAATTATGGTGATAGTATGCAAAAAATAAAACTAAAATTGTTTTTTTATTATTTCATAATTATTTTATATTTAGAAGTAATATTTAAAATTTTTACATTTAATAAACTATTTGATCTAGGTTTATTATATGCTTTTATATTTACAATACCATTAGCTTTATTTTTAGCTTTTTTAAGTAATTTATCTAAACCTAAATTTAATAAATTTTTAGTTTTCTTTTTTACAATAGTATTATCTATTTTGTTTTCTTTTCATTATATTCATCATAAACTATTTTCGACTATATTTTCTTTTTTAAATATTGGACTTGCTAGTCAAGCGTGGGATTTTAGAGCAATTGTTTTAAGTCAAATAGTAAACTCTTGGTATCATTTAATATTACTTTTATTACCAATAATATTGCTTATTATATTTAAAAAGCATCTTAGTTTTGATAAAACTTTATTAAAAGAAAAATTATTAACTTTAGGTATAGCTTTTATTTCTTTTGGATTATCTTTATTACTTTTATTACCAACTAAAAGTGTTTTATATTCGCCTTATGAAATGTATTTTCTAACCAATGATCCAACTGTTAGTGCTAATACACTGGGTCTTTTAACAACTATTAGGTTAGATATTAAAAGAGTAATATTTGGTTTTGATAATCAAAATATTTATATTGAAAAAAACGCTTCAATAAAAACGGAAGAGAAAACAGAATATAATATGGTAGATATAGATTTTGATACTTTAATAGCTAATACTACTGATGATACCTTAAAAGAAATGCATAATTATTTTAAAAATGAAACACCTACTAATAAAAGTGAATATACAGGTATTTATGAAGGCAAGAATTTAATTTTCATCATTGCGGAAGGCTTTAATGAAATAGCTGTTAAAGAAGATGTTACACCAACTCTTTATAAACTGGCTAATGAAGGGATTGTTTTTGATAATTTTTATTCACCAATCTTTTTAAGTACTACCGGAGGAGAGTATCAAGCTATGAATGCTGCAGTAGTAACTGATAAAGGAAGAAATGCTTGGTATCCTGGTGATAAATATTTACCATATGCTTTAGGTAATGCTTTTAGTAATATTGGGTATACAACTTATGCTTTCCATGATTGGAGTTATACTTATTATAAAAGACAAAAAACTATGCCAGAACTAGGTTTTAGTAATTATCTTGGGTGTGGTAATGGTATGGAAGATAGAATGAATTGTAAACAATGGCCACCTAGTGATATATCTATGATGGAAGTAACAATTGATGATTATCTAGCAAATGATGAACCATTTGTAACTTATTATTTTACTGTTAGTGGTCATACCCATTATAATTGGACTGGTAATAGTATTGCTCATAAAAATAAAGTTTTAGTAGAAGATTTGGATTATAGCGAAACAGCTAAAGCTTACTTAGCAACGCAGATAGAATTAGATAAAGCTTTAGAATTATTAATTGATAAACTAGAAGCCGCTGGTAAATTAGATGATACTGTTATTGCTTTAGTAGGAGATCATCATCCTTATAATATGGCTACGGGAGTATCTGATGTTAGTGATTTAACTATTATTAACGAGTTATCCGATCGCGAAGAAGAAAAAGATGCCATAATTGAAGTAAATCGTAGTAATTTTATTCTTTGGAATTCTACTACCGAAACAGTTCATATATCTAAAGTAGGTAGTCAAACAGATGTTTTACCAACGCTTTTAAACTTATTTGGTATGGAGTATGATTCCCGACTTTTAATTGGTAAAGATTTATTAAGTGATGGGGAAGGAATAGCAATATTTTCTGATCGTAGTTGGGTAACTGATAAAGGTAGATATTATGCATCTACTAAAACTTTTATTTTAAAAGATAACGAGACGGTTGCTGAAGATTATGTTGATACCATAAATAAAAAAGTTTCTAATGAATTTACCATGAGTAGTTTGTTAATGACTAAAGATTACTACAAGATAGTATTAGGAGGATAATATGTGTGGAATAGTAGGATTTGTTGATAAGGAAAAACATAAAGAAGAAACTATTAAAAAAATGATGATGAGAATTAATCATCGAGGTCCTGATGGAGAAGGAACATTCATTGATGAAGACATTGCTCTAGGTCATAAAAGATTATCTATAATCGACTTAAATACTGGTAATCAACCAATGTTTAATGAAAACGAAAGATATGTTATTATATTTAATGGCGAAATATATAATTATCTAGAATTAAAAGAAGAATTGCTTAAAAAAGATCATTATTTTAAAACTACTAGTGATACTGAAGTATTACTTCATGGTTATGAAGAATATGGTTATAATTTATTACAAAGACTTCGTGGGATGTTTGCTTTTGTTATTTGGGATAGAGAAAAAAAAGAACTATTTGGAGCTAGAGATAATTTTGGCATAAAACCATTTTATTATTATCAAAATGAAAATGTATTTATGTTTGCTTCCGAAATAAAAGCTTTTCTAGATCATCCTAAATTTAAAAAAGAACTAAACAAAGAAATATTACCTTTATATTTATCATTTAATTATTCACCTACGGAAGATACTTTCTTTAAAGGCGTTAAAAAACTAGAACCAGGGCATTTTTTAGTATATAAAAATGGTAAATTAATTATTAAAAGATACTTTAAGCTTACCTTTAATGAAAAAGAGCAACCAGAAGCTAAAGCTGTTGAAGAAATAGCTAATATTATGAAAGATTCTGTAAAAAAACATATGTTAGCTGATGTTGAAGTAGGATCATTTCTATCAAGTGGGATAGATTCTTCTTACTTAGTTGCTTTAGCTAGACCAGATAAAACTTATACAGTTGGTTATAAAATAAGTAAATATAATGAAATAAGTTACGCCGAAGATTTAGCCAAAAAACTAAATATCAATAATACTAGTAAGATAATAACTAAGGAAGAATATTTTAAAGTTATTCCGAAAATAATGTATCATATGGATGAACCTTTAGCTGATCCGGCTGCTGTGGCATTATATTTTGTATCTAAACTAGCTAGTAAAGATGTTAAAGTAGTTTTATCTGGTGAAGGAGCAGATGAGTTCTTTGGGGGATATAACTATTACAGAGAAGAAGTAGATTATAAATTTTATAATAAAATTCCTTTCTTTATTAGACATGCTATTTCTAGTGTATGTAAGTTATTACCAGAAGTAAGAGGAATAAACTTTTTAGTTAGAAGAGGCCAGAAGTTAGAAGATAACTATATTGGTGTTAACAAAGTATTTAGTGAAAAAGAAAGAAAAAAAATTATTAATTTTAAAGATAAAGAG
>DAOSVX010000021.1:0-11343 GCA_035379765.1 Bacilli bacterium
ATCATCATCTATAATCAAAACTCGTATCTTTTTTGGCATATAACCCTTTCTTTTTACTGCTTACTATTTAATTATAAACAATTAAAAACAAAATATAAAATTATATTTTGTTGATCATGTAAAATAACGTCAAAAATTAATATTTTTCTTTGCACATAGATAATATATCGTTTATTTCTTTCATATCAAGGGAAGCTTTACCAATTAGAAAGCCATCAATATTAACTGTTGTTGAAAGATTAGTTATATTATAACTATTAACGCTTCCTCCATATAAAATATCAACATATTTTTCATACATCCTAAATATTTCACTTTTTAACACTTTGGCTATTTCATCTACTTCTAAATAATTAAGAGCTGTTCCTGTTCCAATAGCCCATTCTGGTTCATAAGCTATAGTGATTTTTTTAATATCTTCTCTATTTAATTGATTAAATAACTTAACTATTTTAGATAATAAAACATCCACTGTTTTATGGCTTTTTCTTTCCTCTATTGTTTCACTGACACATAAAATTACTTGCATATTATTATTTAAAATGTTTTTTATTTTGCTTAATAAAACATCATTAGATAAAGCAACTATTTTTTTTCTTTCACTATGATTAATAATAACATGTTTTACTCCCATGCTAGCAAGTTGTTTAGCGCTTACTTCACCAGTATAAGAACCTTCAATAAATTGACTAGCATCTTGAGCACCTAAATAATAATTAGGATTTTTAAATAAATATAAAAATGGATAACTTGGACATATTATAACTTCAGGATTGTGATCACAAAGTAGAGCTATTTCTTCTTCATATTTTTTAATTTCCTCTAAAACTAAATTCATTTTTAAATTTAATATTACTTTTTTCATTATTTATCTTCTATCCTCTCTAAACTTTTTACTTTTGGATCAGCTAAATAAGCTAATGTAGCTCCGCCACCAGTTGATAGGAAAAAGTATTTATCTTCCAATTTAAATTTCTTAATTGCTCCTAAAGAATCACCACCACCTATTATTACTCTAGCACTACTTTTGGCTAACATTTTATACATTTCTAATGATCCGTTATGAAACTTTTTGTCTTCATATTTACCCATAGTTCCATTAGAAAATATGGTTTTTGATTCATTTATTACTTTACGATATTTTTCTAATGTTCTTTCACTTATATCATATATTACTTCACTATCACTAACACCATTTATTAGAGAATAGCGAGCATAATTATTATTATATTTATTCCCAACTATAGCATCTAAAGGAAGCAGAATTTTATCTCTATTTTCGAGCATTATTTGTTTTACTAAAGGAATAGACTTATCAGAACAAATAGATAATCCAATATTAAAGTTTAAAGCTTTTAAAAAAGTATTGGCTATTCCACCACCTAAAAGCAAATAATCGCATCTCTTAATTATCGCTTGAATTAAAGCAATTTTATCTTCTAATTTAGCTCCACCCATAATAACTGTAAATGGTTTTTCGGGATTATCTATTAGAATATCCAAAGCTTTAAGTTCTTCTTCTATTAAAAAACCAATAACGGATGGCAAAAACTTAGTTATTCCATAATTAGAAGCATGACATCTATGAATAGTACCAAAAGCATCATTAACAAATATTTCACCTAAGGATGCCCAATATTCAGATAATTGAATATCACAATCACTTTCTAAATTACCATTAAGATCTTCAAATCGCGTATTTTCTAGTAAAATAATTTCTTTAGGCTCCATGGCTTTTACTTTTTCTGTCAATTCTTCACTCCTGGTAGTATTAGCAAAGAACACTTCCCTTTTTAGTAATTTAATTAAAACATCAGCAACTGGTTTTAAACTATATTTTTTCTTATCATCCATAGTTTTTATCTTACCTAAATGAGACAAAATAACTATCTGGCAATTATTATCTAATAAATAATTTATTGTTTCTAAAGATTTGGTAATTTTGGTATCATCAAGTACCCTGCCTTCTTCTATTGGCACATTAAAGTCACATCTTAAAACCACTCTTTTATTTTTAACATCGATATCTTTTACTGTTTTCTTCATATTATCACCTTTTATATTATAACTTAAAAAACCACTATTAGGCAACAAAGATATATTTCATTTAATAAAATAATTTGTTATACTATAAATAGTGATTAATATGGAATTTGTAAAAAACATAAAAGAAAAAGAATATTTAGATTTTTGCCAAAATAATAATGCTCATTTTTTACAAACCTGGGCTTGGGGATTAGTAAATAAAGATTGTCGTGACTTAATACCTTGTTACGTTGGTATAAAAGAAAAAAACAAGTTAATAGCAGCCACTTTATTATTAAAAAAGAAAACTCCTTTTAATATGGCTTATTTTTATGCTCCTAGAGGTTTTATAATGGACATGAACAATGAAAAACTACTAAATACTTTTACAAAATATTTAAAAGCTTTTTTAAAAGAAGAAAATGGTATCTATTTAAAAGTAGATCCTGCTATAAGATATCATGATATAGATAGTGAAGCTAAAAAAGTAGATGGTGGCAATAATAATTATAAACTTTATAACCATTTTATCGAATTAGGTTATAAACATAAAGGATTTAATAAATTACACGAAAGAAACCAACCTAGATATACTTTTAGAATAAATTTAAATAATAGTTTAGCGGAAATAGAAACTAAGATGAATAGAACTTTTTTAAAAACAGTTAGAAGAAGTTATGACTATGATTTAAAAATAAGACTCAGTGATGATATTAATACTTTTTATGATTTAATTAAAAACAATGCTTCAAAAGATGATTTCCATGAACAATCTTTGAAATATTATACTAATTTTTATAATATCTTTAAAAAATATAATCAAGTTAAAATGTTCGAAGCTGTTTTATCTCCTTCTTTAGTGGTTAATAAATTTAAGAAGGAATTGGACATTTTAAATATAACCGTTAAAAAAAGAAAAAATCAAATTGATATAGAAAATAAAATTAATAGATTAAAAAATGATATAGATCTTTTAAGTAACATAGAAGAAAAAGAAATAGTTGTTTGTAGTTTAATATGTGTTTATTCTGCCAAAGGATCTTGGACTCTTTATATTGGTAATGATTCTTTAGGTACTAAAGTAAGTGCCATAAATAGACTATATTATGAAGCTATCAAAGATGCTAAAGAAAATAATTATCAATTTATAGACTTGTTTGGTACTGTAGGTGATCCTCATACTAAATTTAAAAACTTAGCCGGACTTCACGAATTCAAAAGAAAACTTGGTGGTGAATATATTGAGTTTATTGGTGAATTTGATTTGGTTAATAAAAAAGGCTGGTATTTAATATTACCGTTACTCTTAAAAGCATATCGCCAGATGAGGAGAATTAAATGAAATTTTGTGTATTAAAAGAAAAAGAATATGATAACTTTGCCAGAAAAAATCCTTTAATAAGTATTTATCAAATGGTTAATTGGGGCGAACTTAAAAGAACTAATGGTTGGATACCTCATTATATTGGTGTCAAAGAAGGAAATAAAATTATTGCCGGAACATTACTTTTAGAAAAACAAACTCCTATTAAAAAAAGTTTGTTTTATGCTCCTAGAGGTTTTCTTCTTGATTTTAATAACCATAAATTATTAAGTTATTTTACTAAAAAAACTAAAGAATATCTTAAAAATAATAAAGGATTTATGTTAAAAATAGATCCCAATTGGATTTATCAAATAAGAGATAATAATGGTTTAGAAATAAATAAGAAAGATGACAAAACTATTAATTATTTAAAACATTTAGGCTTTAAACATCTAGGGTTTAATAAAGAATTTGAGAATATGCAACCAAGATTCTTATGTCGTTTTAAACTTCAAGACACTTATAATAAAACTTTAAATACATTTTATAAAAGCACAGTTAGAAATATTGAAATAGCCGATGAAAAAAGTGTTGTTGTAAGAGAAGGAAAAGAAGAAGATTATAATATCGTTATGAAACTGCTAGATGAAACTGCTAGTAGAAAGAACTTTGCTTTAAGAACAAGTGATTATTATAAAGAAATGTTTAAACTATTTAACAACGAATCAAAAATATTTATTGCTTCCATTGATACTAGAAGCTATTTAAATAATATTGAAAATGAATGGGTTGAAGCCCGAAAAGACAAAGAATGCATTGAAAATAAAATGAAAAGAGAAATAGTCGGTAAAAGTTTGAAAAAACAACTAGAGTTAGCTGAAAATAAACTTAAAAGAATAAATCAAGAAATAAAAATAGCTAAATCTTTTGCTAAAGAATCTGATTATATTGATATAGGAGCTTTATTTTCAACTTTCATAGGTAATGAAGGAATAACATTTATGAGTGGCATAAATGATAATTACCGTAAATTTAATCCTAAATATGCTATGTACAACGCTCATATTAAAGAAAGTTTAAAAAGAAAATTGGAATATGTTAACTTTTATGGTATAAGTGGTATTTTTGATAAATGTAGTAAAAATTATGGTATATATGAATTAAAAAAAGGATTTAATACCGAAGTAATAGAATTAATAGGAGAATTTGATTTAATAATAAACAAATTTGATTACATAATTTATAAAATAGCTTTAAAATTTTATACTGATACTAAAAAAATTAAAAACAAATTAGCTAAATAAAAGAGAAGAAGTAATTCTTCTCTTTCCTAAATTACAATTTAGATACTAGACTTTTAGTCCAGTATTACATTATGATAAATAGCACTAACATCATCAATATTTTCTAACATTTCTATTAATTTTACAAATGTTTCTTTAGCTTCATTATCCAAAGTTATTCTTTCTTTAGGATACATTCCCGTTTCATCAACCAAGTAGTTTGCTTTAGGAATTACCTTTTCAATTATATCTTTTGTTTTATGAAAATCGTTAGGATCTATCGTAATAGTTATCTCATTATCTTCTATTTCATAGTCAATTAAGTTAACATTATTATTTAATAATTCTTCAAATAATTTTTCACTTTCTTCATTTTTTATAACAATAATACCTAAATTATCATAGTTATAAGAAACACTACCTAAACCACTCATTTTGGTTTTAGTTTTATTATTTGCTTCTCTAATATAACTAATAGTTCTATTCACATTATCTGTTAAACATTTAACAATTAAAGTAGATCCTTTAGGACCAATTATTTCATAATACACTGTTTCATAATTTTCATTATCATTACCTTTAGCTTTTTTTATAGCTCTTTCAATGATATCATTAGGTACTTGATCTCTTTTAGCTTTTTCGACTATTCTTTTTAAAGTAACATTAGCATCTATTTCCGGAACCCCATTTTTAGCAGCCAAGTATATTTCTTTAGCATAAGTTGAATATATTTTAGCTTTCATAGCACCCGTTTTTTGAATACTAGCTTTTCTTACTTCATAAGCTCTACCCATAATTATCGCTTCTTTCTATAATGTTTAAAATTCACAATTGCCAGGAGTTCTTGGAAAAGGAATTACATCTCTGATATTATCAACACCTGTTAGATAAATTATTAATCTTTCAAATCCCATCCCAAATCCAGAATGAACACATCCGCCATAGCGTCTTAGATTCATAAACCAATCAACAGTTTTTACATCTACTCCCATCTTCTGGGCTCTATTTAGAATTTTGTTATAATCGTCTTCTCTTTGGCTGCCACCCATTAATTCACCGGCACCTGGAACTTCTAAATCAACTGCTGCAACAGTTTTGTTATCAGGATTTAATTTCATATACCAAGCTTTAATATCTTTTGGCCAATCTTTTATAAATACTGGACCATTAAAATATTCTGTAATATATTTCTCATGTTCTTTAGCAATATCTTCTTCATAACTTGGCTCAAACTCCCATTTTTTATCAGCAGATTTTAAAATTTCTATTGCTTCATGATGGGTTATTCTTGTAAATTCACTGTTTACTATTTTTTTTAATTTTTCTATTAGACTGTTTTCAACAAATCTATCTAAAAAAACCAATTCCTCGTAGCACCTATCTAGAACATACTTAACAACAAACTTTAACATACCTTCCATTATATCCATATCGCCATCTATATCACAAAAAGCCATTTCTGGTTCAATCATCCAAAATTCATTAGCATGAACTTTAGTATTAGAATTTTCCGTTCTAAATGTTGGCCCAAAAGTATAAATATCTTTAAATGCTAACGCAAAAGCTTCCCCATGTAATTGCCCACTTCCAGTTATATATGTTTCTTTACCAAACAAATCTTTAGTAAAATCAACTTTTTTATCTTTCATTGGCAAATTATTAAAATCAAGAGTTGTAACTTTAAACATTTGATCAGACCCTTCACAATCTGCCGTTGTTAACAAAGGCGTATGAACATAAAGAAAATTATTGTCTTGAAAATAACCATGGATAGCCATTGCTGCTACGCTTCTAACTCTAAATACAGCTTGAAATAAGTTAGTTCTTGGTCTTAAATAAGCTTGTTCTCTTAAATATTCTCTAGTATGATGTTTAGGTTGCATAGGATAATCATCGGGGCAATCACCTAATACTTCTATACTTTTTATTTTTAAATCAACATCTTGATTTTTTCCTTCTGACTTTATTATTAATCCAGATACTTTTATGCTAGATCCTATTTTTATTTTTTGAATGTCTCCAAAAGTATCTAAGGTATCATCATATACCAATTGCAAATTAGTAAAAAATGTCCCATCAGAAAAGTTAATAAAACCAAAGCTTTTTTGTTTACGATGATTACGTACCCAACCTTCTAATGTAACTTCTTTTCCTATATGCTTTTCGGGATCTTTTAGTATTTCTTTAATACTCATAATTCCACTTCCTTATCTTAAATCTCTAATAAATTCATATTGAAATTTATCTATTTCTTTTCTTTTTTTTATGTATTTTATTATAGCACGAGGACGATAAATTTGATATATATCTTTTTTTTCAGTTCGTAAAATATATTCTAATACTCTTAGCACTAATTTTTTAGGATTAGTTGTTTTATAATGTTTTATACTTTTACTAAGTAAATCTTTATCAACTCTTTTAATTAATTTAGAATAATAATTCTCGTTTTTAAATTTAAAGCTATAATCTACTCCATCTATTTTTTTCATTACTTTTAAAGTATCTAAATAACCTAATTTTATATTGTTATTTATAATAACCGGATCTATAGAAAGAATACTACCCAATTTTTTAGTTGGTTCTATATAAGTAATATCTGTTGTTTTATATTTGGGTTTTTGAAATACTCCAACTGCTTTTAATTTTATCGCATAAATCTTCTCGCAGCCTATATCTTCTAACATTTGAATTGGGCAGTTATCAATAAATCCACCATCTAAATAATATGAATCATCTACTAATTTTTCCTTTTTAAAAACTGGTAAATAGCAACTAGCTGCTACATAATCAGTTAAACTATTTGGATCCATATCTTTAATAAATATTTTTACCGTCTTTAAATCATCACTTTTTAGGGTAACTAAACCAAAATTAATATTACTTCTTCTTAATTTTTTTTCATTTAAAAGAATATTTAATTCATCTTTTATTGGTTGAATATTAAACCCTTTATTCTTTAATTTTTCACTTGTTAATTTAACAACTTTTCCCAATTTTTTTAAAGACAACTCTTTTTCTTTTAAAATGGGATCTAATTCTAGTATCCTAGCTACATCTAAATTCTGCCAAAATTTGAGTAGCTTTCTTTCTTTATGAGAAGCCAACATAGCAGCATTAAAAGAACCAATTGATGTTCCAGAAATAGCATCAAATTTAATACCGCATTTTTTTAAAGCATAAAAAGCTCCTATTTGGTATGATCCTCTTACACCACCACCAGCAAGTGCTAGTCCAACTTTCTTTTTCATATTAACCTCTATTATATTAATATAATACCACAAATCAAACTAAAGATTCATGACTTTTTACACTAATATCTAAAGAACTAAATTTTTTATTTAAATAAAGTGGATAAGCAGCAGCGCCAATCATAGCTGCATTATCTGTACAATAAATAAACTTTGGCATTGATAGATTAACATTATACTTATTAGTTACTTTTTCAATTTCACTTCTTAAATATTTATTAGCAGATACTCCTCCCGCAATAAGCATATTTTTTATTTCCGAATAATTTTTTAAAGCTAAGTCTACTTTATTAGTTATTTCTTTTATAGCTATAGTTTGAAAACTACAAGCTAAATCTTCTTTCTTTATTTTATTACCTCTTTGTATTTCGTTATGGACTAAATTAATCACATTGCTTTTTAAGCCACTAAAACTAAAATTATAACTATCATTTTTCATAGGTAAATTTAATTCATAGCTAGGTTTACCTTTTAAAGCTAACTTTTCCACATTAGGTCCACCCGGATAAGGCATATCTAATACTCTAGCTACTTTATCATAAGATTCCCCAATAGCATCATCTAAAGTTTCACCTAACTTTTTAAATTTATAGTCGCCTTCCATAATAATTAATTCAGTATGACCACCACTGACAATTAAAGCTAGTAAAGGAAAATTTAAATTATTAGCTAAATTATTAGCATATATATGGCCTGCCAAATGATTAACTGTTATAAGAGGCTTATTATATATAAAAGATAATGTTTTGGCACATTCTAAACCTACTAATAAACTACCTAATAATCCTGGAGCATTTGTAACCGCAAAAGCATCTATATCATTAAAATCCATATTAGCTTTTTTTAATGTTTCGTCCAGTACCATGGTTATATTTTCTGTGTGAAGACGAGAAGCAATTTCAGGAACTACTCCGCCAAAAGAAGCATGAATATCCATTTGCGATAAAATAGTTAAAGCCATACATTCATGACCATTTTTAACTATTGCCACACTTGTTTCATCACAAGAAGTTTCAATTGCTAAAATATATATATCTTTCATTTTATACCTCCTTAACCATTAAATAAGCATCATCTTTACCATAATAATTTTTTCTAGTATTAACAATTTTAAAGCCATATTTCTTATATAAATTTATAGCTTTTAAATTATTAACATTAACATCTAAACCAAACTTTTGAATATTTTTTGGAATATCATTAAACATATATTCCATTAATTTAGAAGCCACTTTTAAATTACGATGATTCTCTTCTACAACAATATTTATAATATCTATTACTTCATAAGAAATGCTTATATGTAAAAAAGCTATAACTTCTTTATCTTCTTCAAAAATATATATTTTAGCATACTTATCATTTATAATATCTATTATATTAAAAACTTTTTTAAAATCTTTATCAATTAATAAACCTAATTCATTTACAGAATCAATATCATTTTTATTTATTAATCTAATCATTTAAAACCTCTATTTTCTTAACATATGAAGGTTTTATTTCATGATAATTAGCATATGGTCTTTCTTTTAAATAATCATATATTTTTTGATAATCTAATTCTATTTCATCTATTATGTCTTCTTCATAATGATTGCTTTCCACATACTCTTTAAAATCTTTATTGTCTAAATAAAACATATCTTCAGTTAATTTATTATCTTTAAAAATACCTACAAAATAGCCGTTTTTGTCATTTTCGACACATACTTTAAAGTTTTTATTACTACTAACAGCTTTTTGTTCTAATGAAGTAATAGTTTTTATTTTTATATTTAAAGCATAAGCAAATGTTTTAGCTACCGTTACACCAATTCTAACTCCTGTAAAACTACCCGGACCATTAACGACTATTACTTCTTTGATATCAGCTGGTAATAGTTTATTTTTAGCTAATAAATCTTTAATAGTTGGTAATAGTTTATTACTAT
Source organism: Bacilli bacterium (assembly GCA_035379765.1). Taxonomy (GTDB): domain Bacteria; phylum Bacillota_I; class Bacilli_A; order RF39; family UBA660; genus DAOSVX01. The sequence continues at coordinate 9,797 of DAOSVX010000021.1, forward strand.
GACTTTGATTAGAATCTACTTTTATAAATTCTAAAACTTGAGAATTTTTATATAAACCTACCACCATTAAATTGTTATGAGTATCAATAAATAATGAATACATAATATCACTCCAACTAGGCGTTATTATACTATACTTTAAGCTTTTTTTAAAGGTTATAAGCATTAAAAAAGCTCTTAAAAGAGCTATAAAACTGAATTACATAAATCCTCATAAATTTTACCATGAGGTTTAAATTTTAATATTCGCGTATTTTCATCTATTATTTTAAATTCAATATCTAATCTTTCCTCTGGCAAATATTTTTCTATTAACTCTGACCATTCAATAATACTTACCCCTTCTTTATTATAATAATCATTAAAGCCAAATTTTTGACAGCCGGACTTTACTCTATAAACATCCATATGAAATAAAGGTAGTTCTCCGCTATAATATTCTTTTATAATATTAAAAGTTGGTGAAGTTATTACTTCAGTTATTCCTAATGCTTGCGCAAAACCTTTAACAAAAACAGTCTTGCCACTTCCTAATTCTCCATCTAGACAAATAACCATGTTAGGAAATTTCTCTGATTCAATATTTTGCGCTATTTCCATCATTTCTTCTTCATTGCGCACTGTAACTTTATAGTCCATCCTAGTATCACCATTTTTATTATAAATAAAAAAAATATGTATTACAACATATTTTAAAACTTTTTTATAAAATTGGTGGTTTATCTTCAGTAGGCTGGTAGTTCATATGAATTGTATAAGTTAAAATCCCTTCAGACCTTACAGGCATCGGCATAGAAAACCCTTTTTCAACAGGGAAGTCCTCTTTTAATTGTTTTATCGCCTTCTCACTATCAGTTACAGAACACTCCAAATATACCGGATAACCAACAGAAAGGAATTCATTTGCTGTTTCTAAACTAACAGGATTTTTTTTACCTTCTTCCATTTCTATGAAATAAAGAATTCTACTGTTATCGTCCATAATACCACCCTAACTAAAATATATCACATATAAAGTGGAGATACAACAAAATCTTATAAAAAATTATTGCAAAAAAAAATTGGCAACTACCTATTTTCGCTTACACTATCGTCGGCGTATTAGTGCTTAACTACTCTGTTCGGGATGGGAAGAGGTGTGTCCACTAAGCTATCGTCACCAATAAAGGATTTTGTCCTTTACAAACAAGATAATGCAACTACATCAATAATAGGGTTAAATCCTCGAGCTATTAGTACTAGTCAGCTCAACGTATTGCTACGCTTCCACCTCTAGCCTATCAACCTTGTAGTCTTCAAGGGCTCTTACTATATACATATGGGAAAATTCATCTTGGAGGAGGCTTCCCGCTTAGATGCTTTCAGCGGTTATCCCGTCCATACATAGCTACTCTGCACTGCAACTGGCGTTACAACAGATACACCAGAGGTATGTCCAATCCGGTCCTCTCGTACTAGGATCAGCTCTCCTCAATTTTCCTGCGCCCACGACGGATAGGGACCGAACTGTCTCACGACGTTCTGAACCCAGCTCGCGTGCCACTTTA
>DAOSVX010000022.1:0-10599 GCA_035379765.1 Bacilli bacterium
AAAAGATGGTTTATAGTAAAGTTAATGATATTTTGATGAGAAATATAGTTGATCCTGAATATGAACAATTTAAAGATACTTTAATTAAAATGAATGAATTAGCTAAGATTCTTCGTAAAGAGAAAGTATCTAGAGGTTATATCGATTTTGAGCTAGATGAAGCTAAAATAGTCCAAGATGAAACTGGTAAAGCTATTGATATCAAACGAAGAATTAGAGAAGACGGCGAAAAGCTTATTGAAGACTTTATGATTGCTGCTAATGAATCAGTTGCGGAAAGATTTAGTTATTTAGACTTACCTTTTATTTATCGTGTCCATGATATTCCTGATAGTGAAAAGATTAGTAAGTTTTTAAATCTTATTAAAATACTTGGTTATCAAGTTACATCTCGTAAAAATGATTTTAGTAATAAAGGCTTACAAAATTTATTAGAAGAATTAAGTGATAAAAAAGAGTTTGCGATATTATCCTCTTTACTTTTAAGAAGTATGAAAAAAGCTGTTTATCAAACTGATAATATTGGTCATTTTGGGTTAGCAAGTAAAATGTATTGTCATTTTACCAGCCCAATTAGAAGATATCCTGATTTAACAGTTCATCGTTTAATTAGATTGTTTTTGTTAGAAAATAAAATAAATATGGAAACGATTAATGCTGTAAATAGTGATTTAGATGAAATAGCTTTACAATGTAGTGAAAGAGAACAAGCTGCTGAAAAAGCTGAGAGAGATGTTGAAGATATGAAGATGGCTGAGTATATGGAAAGCCATATCGGGGAAACATTTCATGGTGTTATTAGTACGATAACTACTTATGGTTTCTTTGTGGAACTTGATAACTTAATAGAAGGTTTAGTTCATATAAATTCCTTAAAAGGAGATTACTATGTATATGTGGAAGATTTACTTTCTTTAATTGGTCAAAATACCAAAAAAACTTATCGTTTAGGCGATGAAGTTGATGTTAAACTAGTGGGAGCAAGTAAAGAAACTTCTATGATAGATTTTGAATTGGTAGGTGATAAAAATGGAGATAAAAAATAAAAAAGCTTACTTTGATTACTTCGTTATAAAAGAATTAGAAGCTGGAGTAGAACTTATTGGTAGTGAGGTTAAATCAATCAAAAAGGGCGATGCTAACTTAAAGGATTGTTTTGGTAAAGTTAAAGATGATGAAATATACATCATTAATATGTATGTTGGTAAATATAATAAAGCTAATAATACCAAATATGATGAAAGACGTAGTAGAAAATTACTTTTACATAAAAATGAAATACTTAGATTAAAAAGTGAAGTAATGGAAGAAGGATTGACTTTAGTTCCTTTAAAATTATATTTAAAAAACAACAAAGTAAAACTATTGTTAGGTTTGTGTAAAGGCAAAAAGTTATATGATAAAAGACAAACTATCAAAGAAAAAGACTTAGAAATGGAAAGAAGACGAGAAGAGTAAGTGAAAAAAATAATTAAACTATCTATATTATTTATATTTTCTTTTTTAGTATTTATTACTAATTCTTTTGGGTTAACTAAAGCTCCTATTGATATTACGACAGCTACAATAAGTGAGCTAGAGTATTATATTGAACAAGGTTATATAACTAGTGAGCAACTAGTTAATTTATATTTAGAAAGAATTGAAGAATATAACGATCAATATAATGCTATTAGATTTATTAATGAAGATGTTATAAAGGAAGCTAGAGAGTTAGATGAAAAACTAGCTAGTGGTGAAAAAGTTGGTGTTCTTCATGGTATACCTATAGTAGTTAAAACTAATATTGATGTCGAAGGAATACCTACTACAGCCGGAGCAAAAGCTTTAGCCGATAATTATCCTAATACTGATGCTGAAGTAATTCAAAAGTTAAAAGATGCGGGAGCTATTATTTTAGCAACAACCAATATGAGTGAGTTTGCTTTTTCAGCTGGAAATTCTAATAGTTCTTATGGTAAAGTTTATAATGCTTATGATACTGATTATAGTCCATATGGTTCTTCCGGTGGTAGTGCTGTTTCGGTAGCAGCTTCATTTGCAACTGCAGCACTAGGTACTGATACTAATTCCTCAGTTAGGGTTCCTGCTTCAGCAGCTAACTTAGTAGGAATAAGACCAACAGTAGGGTTAATTAGTTCTGATGGAGTAATTCCTTATGATATAACTAGAGATACAGTTGGAGTTCTTTCTAAAACTGTTAGTGATAATGCTTTATTATTAAGTGTAATAGATGATATTGATGAAGAGTATATTACTACTGATACTTCTTTAGAAGGAGTAACAATTGGAGTTATTAATAGCTTTTTAGAAGGTTCTTCTACTTCAACTTTAAAAGCTAATTCTTTAACTAATGAAGAAATATATAATATGATGTTAAATGCTATTAAAGAAATGGAAAGTGCGGGGGCCACAATTGTTTATATTGATGATTTTTTTACTAGTTATTATTACTACTTATGGTCTTCATCATTAGCAGGATTTACTTTCTGTGATGGGTTTAATTCCTATGTAGAAAATACAACGGGTAGCATTAGAAGTTTTGAGAGTTTAGCAACTGCATCAGGAAGAATATATAGTTTAAGTGGTTATGCTAGTTCTTGTGGAAAGACAACCTCAACTAGATTGGCTTCTTTAGCTTCTACTAGAGAAAAATATCAAGATCATGTTGATGAAGTGTTTAGTGAATATAATTTGGATGCGATTGTTTATCCAACCACCAAAAATAAAATATATAAATTAAGTGTTCAAGAAAGTGGTGTTAGAGCTCCATCAACCTTTGTTAGTAGTGCAACTGGATATCCAAGTATTACTGTTCCATTAGGATTTGATTCTGATGATTTACCTTATGGAATAGAATTTCTAGCTTTAGAAAATGAAGAAAACACTTTATATAAAATAGCTTCTGCTTATGAAAGTTTAGGTAGTGGTATAGTTACACCAAGTATTGCCCCTTCTTTATATGAGGTACCTACCGAAGTAACAGAATTAATTACCTATAATGAAAATACTACCTTATGGGAAGATCATAAAATATCTTTAATAACAGAAGTTAATGAATTAGAAAACAAAATAGAAACTTATTTCTTGGATTATAGTGATAATGAAAATGTTGCTAGTGATGCTACTGATTTATTAAATGAAATCAAATTATTAGAAACAGAAAATGGTAATAAAGAAGAAGAATATAACAAAATAGCTTACATATTAATTGGTTCTAGTTTTGTAATATTTCTTTTACTAGGTTCTTTAAAAAAGAAGAAAAGACGCCGTCGATAACTAGATTTTTAAGCCAAAATATGCTATAATCTTCCCGCGGGGTCGCTTTGGGTTCGACAAAGTAGCTCTTTTTTATAAAGGCAAGTGGCAGCTATGCCTTAAATAGCAACAGTTTAAATTAACTGACAATAATAATTTACAATTAGCTGTAGCTTAATTAAGCAAGGCTAAGCTTCTTGTTTGTCTGTGCTCATAGGACTTACAAAGAGGCTCATACATATGAGCTTAGTTAATATATATGTTTAGGATATATTAATAAAAATTTACTAAACTAGTTAGTGGTTATTTGTTAAGATTTTTTCCACTAATAAAACAACATCTTAACTAAACTTGTAGAATTTTCTAAAAGAATATTTTGGACAGGGGTTCAATTCCCCTCGACTCCACCAAATGAAAATAAAACATCTTTATAGATGTTTTTTTGATATAATTATATTAGAGGTAGTGCTATGAATAATTCAATTATTGAAGATAGTGTTTATTTTTTAAATATAAATAGAATAAAAAATTATATAAAACAAGAAACAAAGTTTGTCCCTTTATTTAGTGACGCTGATAAAAATAAATTAATTGAAATATATTATAGGAGCAATAAGAATAAAAATATATTTAATGGTATATCTGTTAGATTAGATAAAGTAAATAAACATTGTTCTGAATTGTAAAATATTGCCAATAAAATAAAAAATTGTTTTTAAATATTATGTGTTATATAATATAGAACCATATAGATTGAAATTTTTTCTAACATTAAGAAAGAGATGATTATATGGTTCTTGGTAAATATGAATATGCTATTATTAATTTAGATGACTTGGTGTTTTTACCTCAAGTAAGAAAAATAAAAAACTCTAAACTTGAAGAATTAGCTGAATCTATTGCTACAAGGGGATTAATTAATCCTTTGGATGTAGCAAAGTTAAGCTATGAAGAATTGCTTAAACATATAAAGTTTTTGAACCAATTATGGAATAGAAATGTTGATATTAATTCCTTTAAACCTGTTGATGGGTTTTATTATGTTATAATTGCCGGTCATTCTCGTTTAGAAGCGTTAAAGATAAATGCTAAAAAAAATCATCGTGAGGATCAAACTGTAGTTAAAATTCATAAAGCCAAGACTAGCGAAGAAATTTTAGCTATCCAATTAGACGAAAATATTTATGCTGAACCTAGATTAGAAGAAAGAGCTATTGCTATTATTGAAACTTATCGTTTGGGCATTATTAATAAAAAATGGAAAGATAAAGGCGAATTTATTGAACAAAACAAGGATAAATTTAGTAAAAGAATATTAAGTGATGCTTTGGCTTTTTCTGATTTACCGCTTGAAGTTCAAGAATATATTTTTGCTGGCAACATTTTTTATGCTGTTGGTGTTGAATTAGGAAGGCTTTTTTCTTTGATAGAAAGATATGAAAAAGAATTTGAACAAGATGAAACTTTGTTAAAAAGAAATGTTGAATTACATTATGCTACATTACTTATGAGGTTACAAAAGGTTGGTAGTGTAAAAAAATCTTTAGCTGTCTTATCATCTCATCGTAAATCTTTGTGTGATTACTTTAAACCTAAAGAAGAAGTTCAACAGGAATTGTTTGATTATTGGCAAGATGGACCAGATAGACAAGGCGAAGCTCATCGTAATCAGCTACTTGCTGAATATAAAAAAATAAGTGGAGCTTTACATGGTATGCCTTTTGAGTATTTTGTAAGACTATATAGATTAGATAGCAATTTAACCGGTTTTGATCATTCTTCGGATATTTCAAAAGTTAGAGGGCTTTATATGTCGGGGAAAAAGCCTGACAGTAAGTACTAATAAAGAAGAACATCTTTTATAGATGTTTTTTGTTATAATAATTATGTTGCCTCCATGGCGGAATAGGTAGACGTACTGGCCTCAGAAACTAGTGATAATTTTATCGTATCAGTTCAAATCTGATTGGAGGCACCAAAAAGTTTAAAATAATTATTGACATATGTCAATAATCGGTGTATATTGTTGTTTGGAAGGAATTGATTTTTTCAAATGATTTTTAATAAGAAAGGAGTTTTATAATGCCAAAGTTAGATGGAACAGGACCTTTAGGAGAAGGACCTAAAACTGGTAGAGGATTAGGTAAATGTAATCCAGATACCAAAAATAATGATTCAAGAAGACCAAGAAATGGTTTAGGAATGAAAAACAGAAATAGAAATAGATAGAAGGTAATTTATGGCAAGACCAGTAAAATCTAGAATTGTTTGTTCTAAACCAAAAGTAAATACTTTTGGACCTAGGAACTGTGATAATTTAGATTGTATATTTATGACATTAGAAGAATATGAAGCCATTAGACTTATTGATTATGAAGATTTGACTCAAGAAGAAGCATCTCGTTTTATGGATGTTGCTAGAACGACTATTCAGGGGATATACGATAATGCCCGCAAAAAAGTGGCGGATGCCTTAGTAAATGGCAAGATGATTAAAATCGAAGGTGGTAATTATAATTTGTGTACAAATATGCCTTATGGCAGAGGATGTAATCAAAAAAGTTGCCGAAGATTTGGTAGAAACAAATAGTTTTAGGATAAGTTAAATACTAAGATAAAAAAACATTTTAAAAATGTTTTTTTTATGTTATACTAACCGTGTAGTATGATATGGAGGTATCTATGAAAAAGATTTCAAAATTAGGGCTTTTGGCATTGGTAATAGTTTTTTCTTTATTTATTACGGGATGTGGTAAGAAGACAGCTTTAACAGCTGATGAATTTAAAAATCAAATGGAAACTTTAGGGTTTGATGTTATTGATGCAACTGAGTATATAACTGATGAAACGGTTGCTACAGCATATATTGCTCAAAAAGCAGATGCTTATCAAGTAGAGTTCTATGTTTTTACAACCGATGATGCTGCTAAAGCAGGATATGATCAGTATGTAGCTAACTTGAAAGTAATTGCTGGTTCTGAAACAAATGCTAATACAGAAGTAACTAATAATACTTATTATAAATATACAGATAAAGCCGGAGATTATTATAGTGCTACAATAAAAGTAGATAAAACGCTTTTATATGTTAGAGCTTTAAGTACTTACCAAAGTGAAATAGATCAAATTATAGATGAATTAAATTATTAATTATAGGGCAGTTTGAGATGAGAGTAGTTAACGTTGAACTTTGTTCTTTAATCTTTTTAGTAACATTATTTATAAGTTATATTTATAATTTTAAGCATCGTTTTACGAAAACATCTTATCAATTTATTACAGCTTTTATTTTTATAGGGATATTATCATTATTAAATATATCTTTAGTAGTCTTGCCATTAAACTCTTATTTCAGGTATATTATTTTGATACTATCTTTTTATTTTGTTTTTTTACTACCATATGTTTTTTATGAGTATGTAGAAGAAAACATTTTACTTTCTAAATACTATGTTAAATTTAAAAAATATATCAGAATAATTTATTTAGTTTATATACCAATATGTATTTTGTTAATGTTTTTAAAAGCAACTACTATTTTAGTTTTGCCATTTTCTATAAATACTTTTACTTATTATAATATTTTGCTACTGTTTTCTTTATTACCTATGTTAGTTTTGTTTTTAGAATATACTTATTACTTGTTTTTTAAAAAGGAATCAAAAAATATTAAAATATTTTTAATTACTTTAATTTCCATAATAGGAATATTTATAGAAATAGGGTTAACTAATTACTATTTATTAACTCCGCTTTATATCATTATTTGCTTTATTTTGTATAATTATAAATATGAATTAATTACTAGTAAAGATGTTTTAACAGGACTTCATAACAGAGAGATAATTAAAAAAATAGAAACTAATCGTCGTCATACTAATAAAGAACTAGTTGTTTATATGATTGATGTTAATAAATTTAAAAGTATAAACGATACTTATGGTCATGATAAAGGCGATATGGTTTTAAAGAAGGTTGCTAAGATATTACTAGATTCAGTAAGAAATACTGACTATGTAATTCGTTATGGTGGAGATGAATTTATTATTATAGCTTTCTTTGATGATGCCAAAGATGCTCCAGTTATACCTAAAAAAGTTCAAAATAATGTAACTAAGTATAATAAATTTAAAAAAATTAAAATAAGTTTAAGTATTGGCTATGAAATACTTAAATTAGATAAAAATGGAAAGTATAATATTTACAAGTCATTAGAAAAAGCTGATAAGAAAATGTATGCCGAAAAAAGAAAAAGATCATAATTGTTTAACTGGTCTTTTTTTTATGATAGAATTAAATAAAGGTGATAGTATGAAAAAAATAATTTTAACAGGTGATAGGCCAACTGGACCATTACATATTGGTCATTATGTTGGGTCTTTAAAAGAAAGAGTTAGATTACAAAACTCTAATTCTTATGATGAAATATATATTATGATTGCTGATAATCAAGCCCTAACAGATAATTTTCAAGATGTTAATAAAGTAAAAAATAATATTATAGAAGTAGCTCTTGATTATATGGCTGTTGGAATAGATCCTAGTAAGTCAACAATCTTTATTCAATCTTTAGTCCCAGAATTATGTGAATTAACTTTTTATTATATGAATTTAGTTACTTTAGCTAGATTAAGAAGGAATCCTACCGTTAAAGAAGAAATAAAACATCATAATTATGAGGAAAGTATACCTATGGGGTTTTTAACTTACCCTATAAGTCAAGCTGCTGATATAACGGCTTTTAAAGCAACTGCAGTCCCTGTTGGTGAAGACCAATTGCCAATGATAGAACAAACTAGAGAAATAGTTAATACTTTTAATAGGCTTTATCAAGATGTTTTAGTAACTCCTGAAGCAGTTTTACCAACAAATAAAAATTGTTATCGTTTGCCTGGTACTGATGGAAAGAATAAGATGGGTAAATCATTAGGCAATGGTATTTATTTATCTGATACTTCAGAAGAAATAAAAAGAAAAGTAATGTCTATGTATACTGATCCAGATCATTTAAAAGTAGAAGATCCGGGTAAAGTAAATGGCAATGTAGTGTTTACTTATTTAGATGTTTTTGCTACCCCTGAGCACTTTAAAAAGTATCTTCCTGAATATAATAGTTTAGAAGAACTTAAAGCTCATTATGAAAAAGGTGGCCTTGGTGATGTCAAGATTAAAATGTTTTTAAATGATGTTTTACAAGAGATACTAAAACCAATTAGAGAAAAAAGAGAAGAGTTAGCGAAAGATAAAGATAGAATATATGCAATACTAAGAGAGGGTTCAATAATAGCTCAACAAAAAGCATCCCAGACTTTAAAAGAAGTAAAGGATGCTATGGGAATTAATTACTTTAATTAATTCTTTTTTTATTCACTATATAAACGATAAAAGTTAAAAGAAGGCTTATTTAAAAAGCGAAAGTTTAATACTGAGCAGCCAACACCACCAGATATATATAAATCAGTATCATTTACTTTATAATAACTTTCATAATAAGTTTTAGCTCCCTCGGTTTTAATAACAGCACCAACAAAAGGAATTCTTACTTGGCCATTATGACTATGACCAGCCAATACTAAATCAAAGTTTTTATCTTCTACTTCTAATATTTGATCTGGTTCATGAACCAATAATATTTTATAATAAGTAGCTAGTTCTTCTTCGGTTAATTCTAAATTAGTAAATAAATTTTCATAATCTGGTTGGGTTTTAATCGAAGAAGAAAGACCGCTAATAATAATAGGAGTATCAGATTTATAATAAATAAAATCACTTTCGTTGTCTAAAATTTTAAAACCTGCTTCAGTCATAATGTTTTCAAATAAATTAGTACTATAATCATGATTACCTTTAACAGCAAATTTAGCTATAGAAGCATCTATATCACTTAATTTTTCTTTTACTTTTTCTAATGTTTCTTCTGTAACAGTAACATCTTTATCAATTAAATCTCCAGTAAATACTACTATATCTGGTTTTAATAAATTTATTTTATTAACTATGTCTTCTAGCTTTTCATCATCAACAGTTCTACCATAATGTAAATCCGAAAAATGGACTATTTTAAAGCCATCGAAAGAATCTGGTAAAGTTTCTTTGCTAACAGCATATTCTCTAATATTTAATCCTGTAGTACTAATAAAACGAGCCCACAAAAGAAGCCCTACAGCAATAAATATTAAAACAATTAATAAGATTTTACCTTTTTTCATAATTTCTCCTTTACAATACTAATAATATAACACCTACTGATATTATATTTTGTAACATGTGAATCATAATAGCACTATAAATATTATTTGTTTTAAGATAAGTAAGACCAAAAACAACTCCTAAAGCCCCATAAGGAATTATATATAATAATTGTTGCCAACTACTGGCTATATCAGCCATAGTATCAAAGTAAGCAAGTAAATGCATAGAACCAAATAGTAAAGAAGTAAATATTAAAAATAAAGTTTTGTTTTTAATACTATTTTTAAAATTAGCTCTAAATACTAATTCTTCTGAGACTGGCCCTAATAATATTAAAGTAACAATTGAATAAATAGGGTAAGCTACTAGATTAGCTCTATTAGCTTCTTCATTTAAAGCAATAGATCCTTTAAAGAAAACATAATTTATTAAGAAATTAGATACAATCATAATACCTAAACCAATAACAAAGTATTTTAAAATAATTTTAAAATACTTTTTAAAATTAACTTTAAAATCTTTAAAATCATTAATTAAAGTTTTTCTAAAGATAAAAGTCACCATAACAAAGATAATTAATTCTGTTAAAATTAAGACCATATTTTGTTTTAAAGAGCTAAAATTATCAAAATCTTTAGTTAATAAAAAGGCATATGACATACCAGGAATAACAACAATATATAAAAAACATATTAAAAGGCTTTTACCAAATTTTTTCAATCTTTCTATCATAAATCACCTTGTTATTTCATAAAACCATTATAGACATATTTTGTTTCATTAACAGTAATAAAAGCGTCATTATCTAGTTTCTTTATTAAATCAGTTAAATCATCTAGTTTCTTTTTATTAATTTGCATATAAAGCATAGCTTTTTTATCTTTATCTTTTTGATATTGTAAAGGTATAACAGAAACGGCATAACCATGTTTTCTAATTTCTTTAATGATAGTATCGTCACACTTATTAATAACTACTTGAACTCCTACTAAACCATCAATTAATTGTTTTGATAATAGTAAACCTATATAAGTGCCAGCTGCATAACCTCCAGCGTAAGAAAGAGGAATAAATATAGAAGTAATTTCCGTATTTAAAGCTTCTCTAGCTATTAAAAACCAAATTAAAACTTCTAAGAAAGCGGCAATA
>DAOSVX010000023.1:0-10354 GCA_035379765.1 Bacilli bacterium
GTCATAATAATTGTGAATTTTAGTTGCAGATATAGTTCAATGGTAGAATATAAGCTTCCCAAGCTTAGGATGCGGGTCCGATTCCCGTTATCTGCTCCAATAAAAACAAAAATCGTAATAATATTACGATTTTTTATTTTTTAATTGATCCTTGATTTACTAAAAAGGGAAACTTTTCTACTGTTTTAGTAGCAAGGAAATTAATTATTGATTCTATTTTTTCATTCTCGCCCTTTTTTCTTCTAAAAAAATCTTCAACTTGATTGTCTTTTTTAAAAAGATAATATTTAGACGGAACTCCTGTTTCTAAAAACATTTCATCCAAAACAAAAAATGTTGGTGGATCTGAACCGGTATCAAAATCCACTATTGAATAATTTCCTCTTGCTCCAAAACAATTATTATCTTTTCTAAATAAAAAATGAAAATCATTATATATCATATCACCATCTGAAAATAATTTTTTTAAAAGTTCGGCATAATAAAAACAATATCCTTCATGAAAAATATCAGCACCTATCTCTCCTGATTGTTTAGAAAAAAACATATCATATTGGTCATTAATATAAGAACATATTTCTTTTATTTGTAGAGGAGTAATTTCGTTCATATAAATACATCTTCTTTTCCAATAAAATTATACCATGATTTTTAAAACAGTTAAAAAAGATTAAAAATTACTTTTTTTATTTTTTATGCTAAAATGATAATTGGTGATTATATGATAAATATAACTATTAAAGATGTCTTAGAAAAATGTAACGGCAAATTAATATCTGGTGATGAATCTTTAGAATGTTTAAGTTTTTCTAAAGATACAAGGGATTTAAAAGAAGGAGACATTTATTTAGGCATAAAAGGAGCTAATTTTGATGGCAATAAATTTTATAAGGATGCTTTTGCAAAAGGTGCTAAAGCTTGTATATTAGATTGTAATCCTGATGAAATTACCGAGTATTTAGACAAAACCATTGTTGTTGTTCCTGATACAATTAAATGTATACAAATACTAGCTACTTATAAAAGAGAAATGTATAATATTCCTGTCGTAGCTATAACTGGTAGCGTTGGTAAAACTACTACTAGGGAAATGATAGCAGAAATTTTAAGCAAAAAATATAAAGTATTAACACCAATAAAAAATTATAATAATCATATTGGTCTTCCCTTTACTTTGCTAAATTTAAAAGATGAAACAGCTTGTGTATTAGAAATGGGTATGAATCATTTCGGTGAAATATCATTACTTTCTAAAATAGCTAAACCAACTATATCAGTTATAACTAATATTGGCACATCTCATATTGGTAACTTAGGATCTAAAGAAAATATTTTAAAAGCAAAGTTAGAAATTTTAGATGGAATGAACGAAAGAGGAATATTAGTATTAAGTAATGATGATGAATATTTAAAAACCGTTTCTTGGCCAAATAAAGTTACTGTTAGCATAAATAATGATAGTAATTATATTGCTCAAAGAATTAATGATTATAAATTTAAAGTAAATAATTTGAAAATTAAAAACAAAAATATAACTTCAGCTTTTATATATAATGCTTTAGATGCTATTGCTGTAAGTAAACTGTTAAAAGTAAATAATCGCCAAATTAGAAATGTTTTAAATAACTTTTCTAATAATAAAAAAAGGTTACAAATTGAAAAAAGTAAATCAGGCATAACTATTATAGATGATTCTTACAATGCTAGTTACGAATCAATTAAAGTTGCTTTAGAAGTAATTCAAAAATATAAAAATAGAAAAGTTGTTGTTTTAGGTGATATAAAAGAATTAGGAGACAAAACAATTGAAATACATCAAAGTATAGGAGATTTAATAACTAATATAGATATATTAGTTACCGTTGGTGAGTATACAAAATATATAAAATCTAATACAAAAAATGAAAATTTTAATACCAATGAAGAAGCAATAAAATACTTAAAAATGGTCGTAAGAAAAGATGATGTAGTGTTAGTAAAAGCTTCTAATGCTATGAACTTTGAAGAGATAGTAAAAGCACTTATAGAAATATAAGTGCTTTTTTAATTTTAATTATAAATTTTACTAAATAATTGTGGTAAATCTGTATCTATATTATAAATAGCATTTTGCGAATGATCATTAGCATCTGTCACTTTAAAAGCTAAATGTCCATCATATTCAAATATCATCATTGTATAATTTTGATTATTTAAAAAATAATATACGTCTATATAGTATTCCGAATCTTCCATATTAATATTATTTTTATTAGCAATTCTTATAGTATTGCTATTTGTTAAATGATTAAATATGGTTTCTAAATCAGAGGTAGTTATTTCTTTTTTAATACATTCTTCAGCAATACATTTATACATATTGGACTCTTCTATTATGGCATTTGGCAAAAATTCTAAATTCCAACTATTACTTAAAACATATTCATTTTCACACATATTTATATCTACATATTTTAAAGTGATTTTTTTAAGAAACAAATATTTTTCAATGGTATATCCAGTAATTGTTGTTCTGATATCTTCGTCATAAAAATAATTTTCATCGTAACATGAATTTAAATTTTCTAAATATTTGTTTATCTCATTTTCTAATTTATTGTAATTTTTTATACTTATAAATTTTACTTCGGACTCAGATTCTTCATACAAATATGAATATTTTGGTAAATAGATATTTTTATACGAATTTTTAAAAAAGGTTTTGTTTTTAAATAGCATCAATCCTAATATTAATAAAACAACTATCAATATAATTGAAATTATGCTCTTCTTTTTCATAATACTCTATTTACTTACCCATAAACCATGAACATTACAATATGCATAAGCTTTTATATCAGTTACATTATTTTCTATTTCAAAAATAGCTTCTGGCTTTGATTCTGGTGTTAGTTTAGTCCTTTGACATTTTCCATTGTATAAAATAACAATCCATTTTATATAATGCTCTGAAGTCATAGGATGAGGAACACTTCCAACTTTAACGATTACTTTATTACCATTAATTTCCATAATTGGTAAATGTTTTTCATTACCTTCTTCGGTAGTCTTTGGAATTAGTTCTTTCATAGGTTGGCCACAACAAACTAATTCTCCACCGCCTTCCTCTACCAATTCAACTAAATTGCCACAAATTTCACATAAATAATATTTCATATATCCTCCTTCTATTTTATATATAAATTATAACATATCTTTATTTTGGTGGATATAATCTACTTTTTTTAATAATTATATTTAATTTTGCTAAGTCTTGATAAATTTTATCTATTTTAGTTTCTAAATCAATAACAACGATTTTATCTAAACTTGCATATATACTTTCTACTGATTTAGCATAATCACGTTTAAACTTATTATTTAAAGCTTTCCAATTTATGTTTTTAAAATAAATTAACATATCTTTATCATAATCTATTTTGCCTTGCATTAGTAAAACAGCTATAACTGGATACCCAGGATAACCTTGCCAATAAGTAGCATTATCATTAGAATAATATTCTTCGTTATTCCATTCTACTAAATATTTTTTAGATCTGTCAGAAGAAAAAACTTCAGCACTATTATTTTCTTTATTTAAAATAATTCTTTCATCAGCTATAGCTGTTAAAGCTTCGTGTATTTTTTCTCTTGGTGGCATTTTCATAACTATCACTCCTAATTATTATAATCTTTTATCAGTTGCTTCTTGTACCTTCCCCGCAATGATAGGAGCATAATTTTTCATTGTATCTTCATCTAAAGGATAAACACCAGTTAAACGACATAAATAATTATACATATTTCTAGTTATAACTATTTTATCATAATTAGGATTTAATTTAGTAAGGGCAGTTCGACGAACACTGGCCAATTCAGCAAATCTTTTAAACACCAAGCTTTCAAAAACCTTAACTATTTCATCATTAAATATATTGCTGTTATCTTTTTTAATCTCTGCTAATTTATGCATAAATATTAAAACTTGTAATTGATTTAAATAAACTTTTTTTAAACTATTATCGTTATTCATATATCCTCCACTAATATTATATCAAATTTTATGTGTCCTGCCTGGTAAAGAATAAACTTTTCTAAGAAACCCATTATGAATTTCAACCAACTCATTTGGATCATTAGAAAATACATCATCTATTTCAATAGGAGCCCTATCTATAATTGGCACCCCAAATTCTTTAATGCGAGTTTTATTAAAAACCGAAACTGCCCATCCTTGAGGTGTTTCTAAACCAACTAAAAATTTATAATCGGGAATTGGCTTACCGTCTTTATCAAACTCACTCATCCATGCTAAATCTCTATATATTTGACATAACATTCCAATTAAAATTCTTCTTTGACGATATAATAGTTCACGAGTATGGTGCCCATCGCTTATATTGTTAAAACTTATCTTATCATCGTTTCTTAATAAGTCTAAAACTAAATTCATAGCAGCCCCTATTTTTTCTGCATTTTGACTAACAGTTATTTCCAAAGGTTTATATATAGTCTCCTCCCCCCCAGATTCAGTATAATCATCACTGGCAAAAGGAATACTTTTTAGTCTTAAAACTACATCATCAGGATAATAGCCATCATATTCCGGTCCACATTCAATCTCAGGGATATGAAAATTATTAAAATATATTTCAGGTAAATGATAAGATCCTACTCCCGAAGGTGTATTTATTCCTACAAGGAAATCTCCTTTATACATTGTTCCATCAAAATGACGTTTAGTTTTCCAAGCTAAATCTGGAAAATAATTAAACACCAATGTTAATAAAGCTGCTCTAAGTTCATAAAACTGTAAATTTGTGTAATGCCTGTCTTTTAAAATCTTTGGCGATAATTCTCCTTGTTTGTGTAATTCATTAATTAGTGCATTAATTAAGAATTCTAAATCCATAAACCCACCTCATTTGTTTTTTATTATAACGCAAATAGTTATTTTACTCTATATTTAATTAACATTTCTTTATCTTCTTTAGATACTCTATAACTATCACGACACTTACTTATTCCTTTATTAATAGTAAATCTATTTAATTTATGATTTTTTAAAAACTTGATAGTTTCTTTTCTTCTTTTAATAAAGCATTCACAAAATAACCAAGCATTAATCATATTAACATAGTATTCTTTTTCATTATAGAAACTATTCATAATAACAAATATTTTATCAATATATTCATCATTATTAATAAATTTAAACAAAATATTTAAACCCATTCTTCTAACAAATGGTTTACTACTTTTAGTATATTTTAAAGCTAAATTATAAAATTCTTTTTCTTTATTTTTAATATCAAAAGATATTAAATCACACGACGCCCAGTTATCTATTTTTAATACATACTTATCTAAATACTTTTTCATTAAGTTAAAATCTTCTATTTTAGTTATTAAAATTCCATTAACAATTGTATTTTCATAGTATTTATCTAACTCTAGATCTAGAAAAGACAAATAATTACCTTTTATTATTTCTTTAGCTATTTTTCTCATGATTGGTGTAGAAATAGCTAAAAGAGACATATTGGTGTTAATTATCCTTCTTTCCCAATCTATTTTTGCTTTTACTTCTAGACTTTCAAAATACTTATTAAATTCTATTCCATCTTTTTTAGTCCATTCATCTTTTACTAAATTCATAAATATCACCCACTTCTATTCGTGATAGTAAACATTAACTCCTTTACTAACTAAAGCATTTATTTGGGTTCTACTAGCTATTTTTGCATCTAAATTTTCATATATTCTTAATTCATTTAAATTACTTAAATTCATTAAAGAACTTAAATCAGAAACATGATTATATGACAATATCAAAGTTTCTAAACTAATATCGGTATTTAATACGGAAATATCACTTACTTCATTATCTTGTAAATCAAGACTTATTAATTTTGTTTTGTTTTTTAAAGAACTAATATCTGAAATGTTATTGCCATGTAAATTTAAGCTTTCTAAATTACTTAAATTTTTTATAGCACTTATATCATTAATTCCACATCTAGAAAAAGTTAAACGAGTAAGTGAAGTAAGATTGCTTACAAAATCAATATCGTTTAATTCCACATCAATAAAATTTAAGGTTTTAAGATTACTTAAATCACCAAAATAAACTTCATCGTTTACTGATCCATAAGATACATTAATATATTCTAAACTACTTAAATTACTAATTGGATCAAGTGACTCAATATCATTATATACTATTGAGATGCTAGATAAATTAGTGGCATATTCTAACCCTGTTAAATCTTTTACTTCCCCATTTTCATTATTTTTGTTTAAAGATAAAGAATAGACATTTAACATATCAGAACCTAGAATATCTCCGCTTTCTTTATCTATTATTCCCCTTACTATTATCTCTAAATTAGCATCCTTAAAAACAACTACGTCATCAACATTAATTTTTTTAGTTGAAGTGTTTGCGCTATTATTAGTACATCCAACTAATAAAAACAATGCCAATAAACTTATTAAAATAATTTTCTTTTTCATTTTTCTCTCCCTCACAATTAATTAAATTATACCATAACAAAAGTTATAATTTAAATTATAACTTTTTTATTATTCATTTAATATATATGGTATATCTTCCATTACTTTATCTATATTGAATCTACCATTTCCTACTGGATAATATACTGAATAAACTATATAACTATTCCCCTTTATTTTCTTTTCAAATTTCATTCTTCTTACTTCCGAAACACTAATTTTTTTATTTAAAAACAAACTACTAACTTGATTCCCAAAACAAATTATTTTTTTCGGTTTAACTACATCTATTTCTTTATCTAATAAATTTAGATATTCTTTAAATTGAGAATCTTTTAATGGTCTAGCATCTATCTGCGTACATTTACCTAAATTTGTTATATATATTTTTTTATTTTCAATATGATTATATAATTTCAGGGCAAACTCGGGAGTCCAATCCAAAGGCTTCTTGTTTTGAATTTCTAAACAGATATCATCATCTATTAAATTTAACTCATTTAATATTTTCCATATTGGCTTAGTCCCGACCCAAGGTCCTTTTATACCATGCCAGCTTTTTGATGAAGCAATATTTTTACCAGTTGGATTCATAAATATTAAACATAAATCAGGATTTATACTTAATCCCCCATTTAAAATAGCATCTAAGTTTTTATCACCATATTTATTTTGTAATTTTTTATATTTTTCATTTATTTTATCTAATTCTACATTATTGCTCATATAATAATCCTTTATATAATATCATCAATAAAATATTCTGATTTACTATTATCACTTATAAATTCTACAGAAGATAAATTAGGTATTTTTTTAAATAAATATTTTGCTAATTTTAAAAAATCCATCTTTATTACTTCCTGATAATCACTGGTTTCCATTAGATTGAATAAATTATTAATATTATCACTCATATCATGACTATCAAACTCAGTTATAAACCCATCTTTATAATGACATAAAAACTTTAAATTTATATCATAATTATTAAAATCCTTCTCCCATGTTAATATTGCCATTTTTAACAACCTCCCTAACCATAATTTTTATTTATCCACTGTTCAAAACAATCTTCACTTAATTCATCTTATATTTATTATATCAAAAAACTTGATATTTTCATACCAAGTTCGCATAATCACTAATGGCAGAGGCGGAGAGAATCGAACTCCCATCAAAAGTTTTGGAGACTCCTATGCTACCATTATACCACGCCTCTAAGCACGAGCTTATTTTAACATTAAAGTAATATCTTTTCAACATATTATAAAAAAAGATAAGCTTTTGCTTATCTTAAGATAATTTATTTACTTGGTTTTGAAAAGCTTTTAAATGATTCTCTGACCCATCCCTTAATATAGTAAAAACATCTTTAACGCTTTCCGGCAAATTATAAGTCAAAAATTTTTCATACATAGCTATATTATCTTCTTCAGCTTTAACACCTGTTTCGGCTGCTTCTAATAAAGTTTCTGGAACTACAATATGAGAATTTGATTCATCTTCAGGAAAGCTTAAATTATAAGATTCATAGATCTCTTTTAAATAAGACAAATGAGTTTCTTCTGATAATATTATATTTGTATATGGTCTTTGGTTGCCAAATTTTTCAATGATAGCTTCGTATTCACCATGTGCTAAGTATTCATCCTGAACAGCATAAGTTAACATATCAAGAATAGTTAGATTACTATCTTCTAAAGCTCCAGTTGCACCATATCCTTCTGATGAAACAGTGGATTCTGTTTCGCTAAGAGGAGTTGGTTCCATATTAATGTTATATTTGATATTTTCATTTTTGTTATTATTATAGTATAAATATACTAAAGCTCCAATTATTATTAAAACTATTAATACTATAACAATAGAAATTATTGTTTTTTTATTCTTCATAACGTTACTCTTCTAATGCAGTTATAGCTTCTTGTAAAAGTTGAATCCTTTCTTGTTGTGAAGTAATAACTAAATCTAATCCAGTTATTTTATCGGTTGAAGTATCAGCTTTATAACTATTCATAGCTTTTACAGCATTTTGGTAAATACTTCCTAGTTTTGTTTGCAAGTTTTCCATAGTTTGAAGCATTTCTTTTATTTCTAATTTATCTTGTTCAGTTAATTGTTCCTTATCACGATATTGAAGCATTAAAGTTTTTTGTTCAGCTACTTTGGTTTTTAATTCCTCTCTTAATTCTGCTAATTCTTGAGTTTGGCTTTTTATAACCAGTCTTTTTTCTCTAGCTAAAGCTGCTGTATCAGAATTGCCATTTTCAGAATTTGTTGGAGCATTTGTATTACCAGCTTCTAAATTTTCTGCCCTAACATTTTGAACAAAAGCAAAAGTTAAAACTAGTAACATACAACATATGATCCCTAATATTGTTTTTTTCATTCTTATATCCTTTCTATTCTACCTCGCTACCTAAATTAGCTTCGGCACTTTCTATATCATCTAAACTATCAAGAATACTATCTAGGCTAACTTCTAGATCTTCTAAGTCTTTTTCATCATCAGTTAAATCAGCATTAACTTCAGTTGTAATATTTTCATCAATAGCTTCATTATCACTAATGCTATTTTCTACATTAGCAATTTGATTTTCTAAATCATCTAACAAATTATCATCATTAGGTTTAATAAAATAATAAAGCAACAATGATCCTAAAAGTAATAACATCAATATTATTAACCAAATTAGCCATCTTTTCTTTTTCACATCATCCCTCCTTATTGTCTAATTCTATATTAACATAAAGCAAATAAAAATCAATAATATTATTTATTGATTTACATTTTATTTTTCATTATTACTAAGCATTCAATATGGCCCGATTGCTCCATCTTGATGTCTGCATATTGACCAGTTCTCGTGAACCTCCAATTTTCCGCCCGTTCGTTCACGGGAATTGTTCAATCGCTTTTTTCGGTTCGCGAAAACTTATCTACACGCTTTTGTACGTTCGCGGGAATTGCTCCACAGCTTGAACGTACCTTATATATGGCTTCTGGGCCTTGCGCCCACTGTCTCCACCTTGGCGTCGGATTGGTGCAAGGGAATTGCTCCACGATTGCCATCGTCTCAACCCTTAGAATGGGATAGTTCCGAGCAAAGCTAAGATACCAGAACCTATGAGAGAACCGCCAGCTCCTATCACCAGATCTTTTAGCACATTTAGCGATTTTTTTATTAGTCCTTCATCATCCTTTTTATCCAAAGCATCTATCGTATTCTGGATGATATTTTTTACATTTTCTGTATTGCCTCCAAAGGTCTGTTGAAACTGCGGAAAATCAAAGTACGTGCTTATTTCCTTTAATATCTCTGAAGCTTTCTCATAATTGAAGGCCTGCTCGTTATCCATTTTCTGTTGGGCTCCGGCTGAATTCTGCTGGATCTGGATTCCATTTGCATTATCCCCAATAACAATAGTAGCGCCTTTCTCTCCAGCTTCTTTTAATGCTGCGACAAGCTCATTGTGTCGCCTAAGTTCTTCTGCTTCCTTTGCTTCTCTGGCCTCCTGAATGGCTCTTAATGATTCTTCTTGGCTCCTTTGTATACTATCGATCATATTGTTTGTATAATCAAAACTGGGTTGAGGAATCTTAATCTTGCTAAAGTCTATATCTGACATATTCTTGTCTCCCAAACCAGCGGATTACTCATCCGCCTGCATTTTATAGGATTGCTCTATCAATTCCATAATATCGTCAATCTCTGAAGTGTGCTCGAAGAACACCTCAACATCACCGTTACCCCATCTCCCAAGTCCGGTTATATCCTTGCACAGGCCTTTAGGATCATGAATCTCTGAGAACTTCATATTCAGAGAAATACGCAGGCGCTGTTTCTGAACAACA
>DAOSVX010000024.1:0-10085 GCA_035379765.1 Bacilli bacterium
TCATTTTCAACAGTAATTTTAAATTTACCACTTTGCTCTTCAATGTTAGCTACTGTTCCATCTATTTCTGATATTGTAGCTTTACCTTTTGGAATTCTAGCTTCAAATAATTCTTCAACTCTTGGTAAACCTTGAGTAATATCACTACCACTAGCAACACCACCGGAATGGAATGTTCTCATGGTTAACTGGGTACCAGGTTCACCAATTGATTGAGCAGCCATAATACCAACTGCTTCACCAGTTTCAACAACATTACCAGTAGCTAAATTGCGTCCATAACACATTTGGCAAACACCATTAACTGTTTTACAATTTAATACGGATCTAATATCAACTTCTTTAATACCAGCTTTAACTATTTTCTGAACAATGTTTTCGGTAATTAATTCGCCTTTACCAATAATAACTTCTTTGGTATTTGGGTCAATTACTTTAGCTGCTGTATATCTACCTAAAATACGTTCAGCCATTGATTCTAATACTGCTCCACTCTTTTCATCTATAAAATCTCTAACAGTTAAAGGAGCTATGCTTCCACAATCATGTTCTTTAACAATTATATCTTGAGAAACATCAACTAAACGACGAGTTAAGTAACCAGAGTCAGCTGTTCTTAAAGCAGTATCTGCTGTTCCTTTACGAGCTCCGTGAGTACTTAAGAAGAACTCAGAAACTGAAAGTCCATCTCTAAATGATGATGTAATAGGAATTTCGACAGCTTGACCATTAGGTTTAGCCATAAGTCCACGCATACCAGCAAGTTGAGTAAATTGACCAACAGAACCACGAGCTCCAGAATTCATCATCATGAATAGTGGGTTTTTAGAATATTTTTCGGAAAGAACTTTAAGTTCACTTTTTACTTGATCAGTGGCATCATTCCAAATACCAACAACTTTAGTATATCTTTCTTTATCAGTAATTAAACCTCTTGAAAATTGCTTATTAACTTTATCAACTTGTTCTTTACTCTTAGCAATTATTGCTTTTTTATTCTCACTAACAACAATATCACTATAAGCTACTGTTAACCCAGCAACAGTTGAATATTTAAATCCTAAATCTTTTAATCTATCCAACATCAAAGAAGTTTCAGTTGTTTTATATCTTTTAAATACTTGAGCAATAATGTTTTGTAAAGTTTTTTTATCAAATGGTTTTACGATATCCATTTCTTTAACAGCTTTTCTAATATCAGTACCCATTTCTAAGAAATATTTACTTGGAGTTATATTTTCAATATTTTCACTAGTTGGTTCATTAATATAAGGAAATGAATCTGGTAAGATTTCATTAAATATTAATTTACCAGCTGTAGTTACTAAATACATATCCTTTTTATCTTCGGTAAATATTTTGTGTTTAAAAGCTTTTACAGGAAGAACAATTCTAGTATGAAGAGTTATTTCATGACGTTTGTAAGCCATTATAGCTTCAGCACTATCTTTATAAACTTTTCCTTCGTTATCTAAGCCAGCTTCTTCCATACTTAAATAATAGTTACCTAAAACCATATCTTGGCTAGGAGTTACAATTGGCTTACCTTGTTTAGGGTCTAATATATTATTAGCACCTAACATCAAAATGCGAGCTTCAGCTTTAGCTTCTTCTGATAAAGGTACATGAACAGCCATTTGGTCACCATCAAAGTCGGCGTTAAACGCTGTACAGACAAGTGGATGTAAACGTATTGCTTTGCCACCAGTTAATTTAGGTTCAAATGCTTGAATACCCAATCTATGTAAAGTTGGAGCACGGTTCAATAATATCGGATGTTCTGTTATAACATCTTCCACAATATCCCATACACATGGGTCTTGATTTTCAATTAATCTTTTAGCTCCTTTAATATTATGAGCTAAATCTCTTTCCACCAAACCATGGATAACATGTGGTTTAAACAACTCTAAAGCCATTTCTTTAGGAATACCACATTGATACATTTTTAAATTTGGTCCAACGACGATAACAGAACGACCAGAATAGTCTACTCTTTTACCAAGTAAGTTTTGACGAAAACGACCTTGTTTCCCTTTTAACATACTTGATAAAGATTTAAGCGGTCTATTACCAGCAGCAGTTACACTCCTACCTCTACGACCATTATCAAATAATGAATCAACTGCTTCTTGAAGCATTCTTTTTTCATTTTGAACAATGATAGTTGGAGCACTAAGTTCTAATAATTTTTTTAGACGATTATTACGATTAATAATACGACGATATAAATCATTTAAATCACTAGCTGCAAATCTGCCACCATCTAATTGAATCATCGGTCTTAAATCAGGTGGAATAACTGGAATAACATCTAATATCATCCATTCTGGTTTATTCCCAGACTCAGCAAATGCTACTAAACAATCTAATCTTTTTACTAATCTAATTCTTTTTTGTCCAGTAGATCCATCTAAGTCTTTCTTAACTAGTTCTATTTCCTTATTTAAATCAATTTCTGATAATAATACTTTAATTGCTTCAGCACCCATACCAACTTTAAAACTGCTACCATATTTTTCATAATAAGCACGATATTCTTTATCAGATAAAGTTTGTTTCTTTTCTAAAGGAGCTGTTCCTGGATCTATTACTACATAACTAACAAAATATAATACTTCTTCTAGTTCTCTTGGAGACATTTCCAGAACAAGAGCCATTTTTGATGGAACTCCTTTAAAGAACCAAATGTGTGAACAAGGAGAAGCAAGTTCAATATGCCCCATTCTTTCACGACGGACTTTAGAACGAGTTACTTCAACTCCACAACGATCACAGATAACATTTTTATATCTTAAACGTTTATATTTGCCACAAGCACATTCAAAATCTTTAGTAGGCCCAAAGATCTTTTCACAAAATAGTCCATCTCTTTCTGGTCTTAAAGTACGATAGTTAATAGTTTCTGGTTTTTTAACTTCCCCATAAGACCAACTTCTAATCTTTTCTGGAGATGCTATACCAATTCTTATTCCTTTAAAATTATTTACTTCTATCATTTTTATTCCCCCTCACTATCTGTTTTGTCTAATGAAGGATCTGGAGTAATAGTTTCTTCTATTTCTTCAGAACTCTTTTTTAATTCTCCAGTTTTAGCATCTAACTCATCTATAGTAATAGCTTCTTCGTTAGTTTCATCAGTTTCTAATTCTTTTAAATCAACTATTTTATCTTCTTGATCAAGAATTTGAACATCTAAGCCTAAGGCTTGGAATTCTTTAATAAGAACACGGAAACTTTCTGGTATACCAGCTTGATTTATTAATTTACCTTTTACTAAAGCTTCATAGACTTTTACTCTACCGACTACATCATCAGATTTAACAGTCATTATTTCTTGTAAAACATGAGCTGCTCCATAAGCATATAGAGCCCAAACTTCCATTTCACCAAATCTTTGACCACCAAATTGAGCTTTACCACCAAGTGGTTGTTGAGTTACTAAAGCATATGGTCCAGTACTACGCGCATGAAGCTTATCATCAACCATATGATGAAGTTTAACCATATACATAACTCCAACACTAATTCTATTTTCAAATGGTTCGCCAGTTCTACCATCATATAAAACTGTTTTACCATCTTCATCTATTCCTGCTTCTTTCATCATGTCAGCTATATCTTTGCTTGTTGCTCCATCAAATACTGGAGTAGCAACATGAACACCTAATTTTTTAGCTGCCCAACCTAAATGTAATTCTAATATTTGGCCAATATTCATACGACTTGGAACACCCATTGGGTTTAACATAATATCTACTGGAGTTCCATCAGCCATAAATGGCATATTTTCTTCTGGTAATACTAAAGATATAACACCTTTATTACCATGACGACCAGCCATTTTATCACCAACTTGAATCTTACGCTTTTGAGCTATATAAACTCTAATAACTTTTGATACACCAGCATTTAGTTCTTCGCTGTTTTCTTTAGTATAAATCTTAACATCGTGAACAATACCATCAGCACCATGTTCAACACGCAAAGAAGTATCTCTTACTTCTCTAGTCTTTTCACCAAATATAGCATGTAAAAGTTTTTCTTCACTAGTTAATTCTTGAACTCCTTTAGGAGTTACTTTACCAACTAAAATATCTCCTTCATGAACTTCAGTACCAATATTTATAATACCATCAATATTTAAATTCTTGCGGGCATCTTCACCAACATTAGGAATATCTCTAGTAATTTCTTCTGGTCCCAACTTAGTATCACGACATTCAATATCGTAATGATCAATATGAATTGATGTATAAACATCATCTTTAACTAATCTTTCATTTAAGATAACTGCATCTTCATAGTTATATCCATCAAAAGTCATGAAAGCAACAGTCATATTTTTACCTAAAGCTAATTCTCCTTTTTCAGTTGAAGGACCATCAGCAATAACCATTCCTCTTTTAATCTTATCACCCTTTTTAACAAGTGGTGTATGATTAAAACAAGTTAAAGCATTACTTCTTTCAAAATTAGCTAAATAATAAACATCTTTGCCTTTAGCATTCTTAACTTCAATTTTCTTAGCATCGGCATAAGTTACTTCCCCATCGGCTTTAGCTACTACTGTACTTCCTGAATCACGTGCTGCTATATATTCAACTCCGGTTCCTACTATTGGAGCTTCGGTTTTTAAAAGTGGTACGGCTTGACGTTGCATGTTAGCACCCATTAAAGCACGGTTAGCATCATCATGTTCTAAGAAAGGAATACAACTGGTTGTAATAGATACTATTTGTCCTGGAGCCACATCAACAAAATCTATTTGCTCTTTTTTAGCCATAACATTCTCGCCATTTAAACGAGCTACTACTTCATCTTCTAATATTTCGTTTTTCTTACCTAATTTTAAAGTTGCTTGCGAAATATAATAATCTTTTTCTTCATCAGCAGTTAAATAAACAACTTCATCTGTTATAACAGCATTTTTAACTTTACGATATGGAGTCATAATGAAACCATACTCATTTATTTTAGCGTAACTAGCTAAAGAAGTAATAAGACCAATATTTTGACCTTCAGGACTTTCAATAGGACATATTCTCCCATAGTGAGATTCATTAACATCACGAACATCCATTCCAGCTCTATCTCTTGATAAACCACCAGGCCCTAAAGAAGATAATCTTCTTTTATCAGTTAACTCAGCTATTGGGTTTACTTGTTCCATAAACTTAGATAACTGACTGCTACCAAAGAATTCTTTTAAAGCCGCGGTTACCGGTCTAATATTAATTAATGATTTAGGTGTTACCGTTTCAATTTCTTGGGTTGTCATTCTTTCTCTGATAACTCTTTCCATTCTAGCAACACCAATTCTAAATTGTCCTTGAATTAATTCACCAACTTGACGAACACGTCTATTACCTAAATGATCTATTTCATCGGTATTACCAATACCTGCTAGTAAATTCAAATAATATGATATAGATGCATAAACATCTGATATAGTTAATCTTTTAACATCTATACTTTGATCATTTCCAATAATTTTATGGGTAATTTTTTTGTTTTCTTTATCATAAACTAAAACTTCTTGAATCTTATCATACTCATCCAAGTCTTTATTGATTATTGTTTCGTGAACATTTACACCTTTTTCAAAAGATGGTTTTATTTCTTCTAATATATCTTTAGTTATTAACGTTCCTTTAGCTAAAACAATCTTCTTGCCATCTTTAATATCTTCGGCTATCGTACATCCTAATAAACGATCACATATATTTAATTTTTTATTAAATTTATAACGACCTACTTTAGCCAAATCATATCTAAATCTATCAAAGAATCTGGTAACTAATTGATTTTTAGCACTTTCTAAAGTAGCCGGTTCTCCTGGTCTTAATTTTTCATATATTTCAATTAAAGCTTCATCAGTGTTTTTGGTTGAATCTTTTTCTAAAGTGTTTTCAATATATTTGTCTTTACCAAAAACAGCTATAATATCTTCATCATTAGATAAACCTAAAGCTCTAAGTAAAGTAGTTACTGTAACTTTACGGGTTCTATCAATACGAACATATAAAACGTCTCGAGCATCTAATTCATATTCTAACCAAGTCCCTTTGTTAGGTATAACTTCGCCAGTAATTACAGGTCTACCATTTTTATCTATTTCTTTTTTAAAATAAATTGATGGACTTCTAACTAATTGTGAAGTTATAACTCTTTCAACGCCGTTGATAACAAAAGTTCCATAATCAGTCATTAAAGGCATGTCACCTAAAAAGACTTCTTGTTCTTTTACTTCACCAGTTTCATGGATAAATACTCTTACTTGAACCTTTAAAGGAGCATTATAAGAAAGTTTTCTTTCTTTTGCTTCCTTAATAGAATATCTTGGTTCATCAAAAGAATAATCACCAAATTCAAGTGATATATTTCCTGTAAAACTTTCAACGGGGAATAAATCATCAAATACTTCTCTGATACCCTTTTCTAGAAACCATGCATATGATTTCTTTTGAATTTCTAAAAGGTCTGTCAACGCTAAGGTGTTTTGTGTTTTAGAGAAAGTTCTTCTTTCTCTATGGTCACCAAATTTTTCAACTCTGTATGCCACTCTTTCACCCCTATAACTAATAAAAAAATTTTTAAACGTAACTCACAACAAAAGTGAACGTCACCAAAATAACATTTTACGCACTAAATCAAGGGTTGTCAACAATTTTCGGCTATTTTTAGCAAAAAAATAGTGAAAAGTAATGTTTTTGATTATTTATTATATAAATTAACCAAATTTAAGTATTCATTTTTAATTTCTAGTAATTCTTTTTCGTCGGTTGATTCAAACATTAAAGTCAAGTTAGGTCCAGTATTTGATGCCCTAACCAAAGCCCAACTGTTTAAATATAATATCTTTATACCATCTATTTTACTAATAGTCAATCCTTTTCCTTGGGCATACTTTTCTATTTCACCAACTATTTTAAACTTCAAATCATCAGTCGTAGGAATTCTTATTTCCCAAGTTTTATAGTAAGAAGGTATCTCTTTTAATAAATCTTTAACGTTTTTATTTTCTTTACTTAATATTTCTATTAAACGAAGAGCTGAATACATACTGCTTGTTATTGGCCAAAAACGATCATTAAAATAAATGTGTCCGGAATATTCAGCACCAAATATAGCATTATTTTCTTTAATGGCACCTGCCATAAAAGGAGCTCCTGTACGACATTCTACGTATTCTCCACCAGATGCTAAAGCAACATCTTTTAAAGCTCTTGTACATTTTATATCACCAACAATAACCCTATCAGGATTATTTTTTAAAATATCTTTAACAAATAAAGTACTAAAGAAATCAGCAGAAACAAAATGACCTTCGTTATCAACAATTCCTATTCTGTCCCCATCTCCATCAAATCCAATACCTATATCAGCTTTTAGTTCTTGGACACGATTAGATAAAGCTTGCATATTTTCTTCTACACAT
Organism: Bacilli bacterium; assembly: GCA_035379765.1. Taxonomy (GTDB): domain Bacteria; phylum Bacillota_I; class Bacilli_A; order RF39; family UBA660; genus DAOSVX01. The sequence goes on from DAOSVX010000024.1 coordinate 7,442, forward strand.
GGATCAGGATGATGATTAGGAAAATTGCCATCTGAAGTAGCAAAAAGATAATCAACATCGATATTTAAATTAGCAAATACTTCTTTTATAATTACACTAGTTGTCCCATTACCACAGTCTAATACTACTTTTAACCTTTTCGGTAATTGAACATCTTTTATTAAAGCTGCTATATAAGAATCTTTGATGTTTTTAGTAATCATTACCCCTGTTCCCTTTTTGAAATTAGCAACATTTACATATTTAGCAAATTCTTTAATTTGGGTTTCTCTAGCACTGCCTGAAGAATCAAAAGAAATTTTAAAACCATTTTCATTTTTAGGATTATGACTAGCAGTAATCATTATACTAGCAGGAACTTTTAAACAAATCCTCGCAAAATATACAATTGGTGTCGTAACTAAACCAATATTAGTAATATTTATTCCTGTTTCTAATATCCCCTTTGTTAAAGCCTCAAATAAAGTTTTACTTGATAAACGATTATCATAACCAATAACACATTCTTTTTCACCATGTTCTTTTATATAGCTACCATATCCTAAACCTATGGTATAAGCTATATCTTCATTAATAAAAGTTGGATATTCTCCTCTAATATCGTAAGCTCTAAATATATTAGTGTTTATATCTTTAATAATTTCCATTATATCAATCCAATCTATTATGATTATATCATTAAATAAGGAAGAATTAGATATTCTCCTTTATTTTTGACATTTTTTTGACTACAAAAAAACGAACCATAAGGTTCGATTTTTATTTTCTATTAATTTAATTTGTCTTTTAGTTTGCTGCCAGCTTTAAATGAAGCAACAATTTTTGCCGGAATTTTAATAGGTTTCTTTGTTAATGGGTTGATACCTTCACGTGCAGCTCTTTTTCTTGCGGTGAATGTTCCAAATCCAACTAAAGCAACTCTACCTTCCTTTTTAAGACCATTGGTTATTCCTTCTAAAGTAGCATCTAAAGCACGACCAGCGTCAGCTTTAGTTAAACCAGCTTTAGCAGCAATAAATTCAACTAGTGCAGTTTTTGTCATTTCTTTCCCTCCCACTATCGTTATGATTTATAAGGCATACTATCCTTACATTTCAACGATACCATTATTAGAAAGCAATTGCAAGAAAAATATCAATTATTTATTAAAAATTTGCTTATTTTTCACTTGATATAGCAATTACCAGCATCATATTCTCTTTAATTTGGAGTGTTTATAAATTATTTTATTCATTTCTATTTTTAAACTGCAGAATAATTGGAGTTCCGGTTAAATCAAAACTTTCTCTAAGTTTATTTTCTAAATATCTTTTATAACTAAAATGAACCAACCCTTTATTATTTACCGAAAAAGTAAATTTTGGTGGCCTAGTACCAGTTTGACTAACAAAATAAATCTTTAATCTTCTCCCTTTATAACTAGGAGCTTCATGTAATAAAGCTGCATCTCCAACCACATTATTTAATAAACTAGTTTTTATCTCTTTATTATTATTCTGATAAGCACTTATTACTTCAGGCATTAAAGTATGAATTCTTTTTTTAGTTTTAGCTGATAAGAAAACTAATTTAGTATAAGGAATGAATTGAAACTCAGCAGCAATAAGTTTCTGCCATTCTTTTATTTTTTGATTAGGATCTTTTATAGTATCCCATTTATTAACAGCTAATACTATCCCTTTCCCAGCTTCAATTGCATAAGAAGCTATATGTTTATCATGTTCAATAATACCTTCTTCAGCATTTATAACAACTACACAAACATCGCTTCTTTCAATAGCTTTTAAACTTCTAAGTAAACTATATTTTTCAATTTTTTCATATATTTTACCTTGCTTACGCATTCCTGCTGTATCAACAACTATATAATCATTATTTTCATATCTAAATTTAGTATCAATAGCATCTCTAGTTGTAAAAGCCTCTTCACTTACTATCAATCTATCTTCGTTTAATAAAGCATTTACTAAACTACTTTTACCAACATTAGGTCTACCTATTACACAAAACTTTAAAATATCAGAATTTTCCATATTAACTTCAGAACTAAAATCTTTAGTAATTTCCGTTAATAATTCCTTTACGCCTTTTTTATGAGCTCCACTAAAAGGTATAACTATATCAAAACCAAGTTCATAATAATTAAATAAATTTAAAGCTTCTTTTTCGTTATCCAATTTATTAACTAGTACAATAACTTTTTTACCACTTTTTTTGAGTAAATCTCTAATTAAATAATCATCTTTACTTAAATCTGTTTTGCCATCTACAACAAAAACAATTATATCAGACTCATCTATAGCAAGCATTGCTTGTATTTTAATGTTTTCATTTATAGAACTATGAGAATCTTCAATACCACCAGTATCAACTAAAAGAAACTTTTTATCATCATAATTAACATTGCCATATATTCTGTCTCTAGTAATACCTGGTAAATCATCAATAATAGCTTTCTTTTCACCAACTAAAATATTAAATATGGTACTTTTGCCTACATTAGGTTTACCAATAAGTGAAATTGTCTTCATAAAAAACACCATCCATCGCTACAATTGTAACAAAGGATGGAGTTTTTGTAAAACTTTTAATTAACGATGGTTTCTTATTATAACAATACCGGAACCTCCAGTTCCGCCGGCAT
>DAOSVX010000025.1:0-10003 GCA_035379765.1 Bacilli bacterium
TTATAAACTTCCTTTATAGTAGCATTAAAAGATAAAAATTCATCTGCTCTTTTTAAAGTAGGAGCATATGTAGCTTTACTATTATCTTGTTTTATTCTTTCTACTTTATTATTTTTAATACTATTTATTACTTCTACTACTAATTTAGCTCCTAATAAAGATAATTTATCAAATAAAATACCGACATTATCTGTTTCTTTTATTTCTATTTTAGAAGACTTAATAATATCACCAGTATCCATTGTTTCATCCATATACATAATAGTTACACCAGTTTCTTTTTCACCATTTATAATAGCCCAATGAATAGGAGCTCCTCCACGATATTTTGGTAGTAACGAAGCATGAACATTAATACATCCATATTTAGGACAATCTAATACTTCTTTAGGAATTATTTGTCCATAAGCACAAGTTACAATTAAATCTGGTTGTAAATTAATTATTTTTTGATAGTCTGCTTTTATTTTTATTGGTTGAAAAAGAGGAATATTATTTTCTAAAGCCACCTTTTTTACTGGTGAATAAGATAATTCTTGATGTCTACCTACTTTTTGATCTATTTTAGTAACAACTAAAATTACTTGAAAGCTTTCTATTAAAGCTTTTAAAACCGGAACACTAAAATCAGGAGTTCCCATAAATACTATTTTCATTATTATCATTCCTATCTATTTTATTATATCAAATTTATATTCTAGAAGGGTTTAAATCAATTTCTAAGTAAACTTTTCTATTTAGTTTGTATAATTCTTCTAGTTCTTTTAAAACAACTAATAATTTTTGTTCATCTTTATACTTAATAGTAATTTGAAAACGGTAATTATCTCCATTTTTAAACATTGTAGCTGTAGTTGGACCAAGAACTATTTCCTTATTAGTTAAATTTTTTCTTAAAAAACCAGTAACTTTAGTAGCTTCTTTAGAAGCTAAATCATAATCTTTACTAACTACTTTTAAAGATGCTAAGTAAACATAAGGAGGATATTTTAAAGTCTTTCTAATATTCATTTCATAATTAAAATATTTTAAATAATTATTCTCTTCAACACACTCTAAAGTAAAATTATCCGGATTAAAGGTTTGTAAAATAACTTCACCAGCTATCTTACTCCTTCCCGCTCTTCCTGATACTTGATTAAGCAAAGAAAAAGTATTCTCATTACTTTTATAATCTGGAATATTTAAAGTAGTATCAGCATTAATAACTCCTACCAAACTAACATTAGGAAAATCCAATCCTTTAGATATCATTTGCGTACCTAATAAAATATCATACTTTAAATCTTTAAAATCATTAATAATTTTTTCATGCATACCTTTATTAGCGGTAGTATCAGCATCCATTCTTACTATTTTAGCTTCTTTAAAAATGTTTTTTAATTCTTGTTCTAATTTTTCCGTACCTAAACCTAAATAATTTAAAGATTTTTGATGACAACTAGGACATACATCATCTTTTAATACTGTATAACCACAATAATGACAACGCATATTATTAGAACTTTTATGGTACGTTAAAGATATCTCACAATGCGGACACTTATAAGTATAACCACAGTTTTGACAAGTTATAAAAGTAGAATATCCTCTTCTATTTAAAAGTAATATTACTTGTTCTTTTTGGGTTAGCCTTTCTTTTATTTTACCTAAAAGTATTTGACTGAATATTCTATTACCTTTTTTTATTTCTTCCGCCATAGATATAATTTCTACTTTAGGATACTTTGCTTCCCCTATTCTGTTTTCCATTGTTAATAACTTATAAACATTCTTTAAAGCTCTAGCCATACTTTCTAAACTAGGAGTAGCTGAACCTAAAAGCAAAGGGCAATTATGGTGTTTAGAACGCCATAAAGCCATATCACGAGCATGATAACGAGGATTATTATCTTGTTTATAATTATCAGAATGCTCTTCATCAATTATAATAATACCAATATCCTTTATTGGGGTAAAAATAGCACTTCTAGTTCCAATAACCACTTTCACTTCACCACGAGCTATTTTTAAATATTCATCATACTTTTCCCCAACTGATAAACCACTATGAAAAATAGCTACATCATTACCAAAATGGTCATAAAATATTTGACTAGTTTGAGCTGTTAAACTAATTTCCGGAACTAACATAATAGCTGTTTTATTATTTTTAATAACTTCTTTAATTAAATTTATATAGACTAAAGTCTTACCACTACCAGTTATACCATATAATAAAAAAGTATCTGGTTTATTAAAACTCTTTTTAACTTCCCTAAAAGCTTTTTCTTGTTCAACAGTAAACTTAAAATCACATATATCTTTTTTACTTTTATTTAAACGATACTCTTGTTCTAATACTTCTTTTATTATTCCTTTTTTTAGTAAAGTATTAATACTTGATATATTGTAATCTTTTTTTAATATTTTATTTTTTACTAATAAATCATTTAAGATTATTACTTGATTTAAATATCTTTGATTATTTTTAATATATTCTTTAACAACATTTTGGTTGCTATTTAAAACTAAATATTTAACATAACTACTATAATCACTTTTTTGGTTACGAGCTTTTAATCCTTTAGGAAGCATTGTTTCATAAGCAGTCATTAAAGAACATAAAGTTTTTTCTTTTAGATATTTACCTAATTCTAATAATTCTTTATTTAAATAAAATTCTTTATTAACAACTTCAATTATTTCTTTAACTTCATAATTACCATCATATTTATTAGTTACATCTAATACAAAGCCATTTATTTTTTTACTACCAAAAGGAACCTTTACTTTCATTCCTATTTTAATATCTAAATTAATAGGAATTTTATAAGTAAAAGTCTTATCCAAAGTTTTAGATTCATAACTAATTAAAACTGCTGCAAACATAAGCTTCTCCTTAAGGTAATTATAACATAAAAAAAGAACAACTAAGTTGTTCTTATACTTTTTCTACTAATAAACTTACTTGGTTTTCATTTATGTTATAAGCTTCAGTTAGATCTTCTTTAAGGATTATTTCTTTAGCTAGAGTTTCTTTTTTAATATATTCTTCATAATCAGCAAATACTTCTTTTATTTTATCGTTACCAAAGTAATATATTTTTATTCTATCAACAACATTTAAATCAATGTTTTTTCTTATTTGTTGAATTTTGCTTACTAATTCTCTAGCTATTCCTTCATTAAGTAAATCATCAGTTAAAGTAGTATTTAAAATAATAAAGTTATCATTTTCCATACCAGCATTGTAGCCTTCTTTAGAACTAATTTTAAATTCTACCATATCTTTAGTTATTTCATAATCAGTTCCTGATAAATTTAAAACTATGTTTTCATTGTTTTGTAATTTAGTTATATCTTCTTTAGACAAAGTTTCTAATTTAAATTGAAATTCTTTCATTAAAGATCCTAAAGTTTTACCAACTTCTTTAAAGTTTGGTTTTAAAGTAACATTCATATAATCATTTAAGTTATCTACAAAGATAACTTCTTTAATATTTAGTTCTTCTTTAATTAATAATGTTAAATCACCAATAATATCTTTGTTTTTACCATCAATTAAACAACTATTTAAAGGCTGTCTTACTTTAATTTTAGCTTCTTCTCTAACCATTCTCCCAATACTTATTAAGTTTCTTACTAAGTCCATTTTAGTTTCTAATTTTAAATCTATATAAGATTCATTATATTTAGGAAAGTCTGCTAAATGGACTGATTCTTCCCCAGTTAGTTTACGATACATTTCTTCTGATAAGAATGGTATTATAGGTGCTATTATTTTACATAAACCAACTAAAACTTCATAAGTAGTTATATAAACAGACTTTTTGCTATTATCAAACTGATTAGTCCAAAATCTATCTCTATTTCTTCTAATATACCAATTAGATAGATCTTCATTAACAAAGTTAGTTACTCCTCTTACTACTTTGTTAGGATCATATTCTTCATAGCTATTTGTAACATATTTTAATAAGTTATGATACTTAGAAATTAACCATTTATCTATTTCTTCTCTATTTTTATAATCTATATTACATTCATCAATATCAATATTATCAGTATTAGCATATAAAACAAAGAAATTATAAGTATTTTTTAAAGTATTAAAGAATTTAGAATAAACTTCTTTTAAACCATCAACATCAAATTTTATAGGAGTCCATACTGGTGATACATAAGGCATGTACCAACGAATAGCATCAGCCCCATATTCTTCTATTAAAGCAAATGGCATTATAGCATTACCTTTACTTTTATGCATTTTTTGGCCATTTTTATCAAGTAGCATATCATTAACTAAAACATTCTTATAAGGACTAATGCCTTTAATAAAAGTAGATATTAATATTAAAGTATAGAACCAACCTCTAGTTTGGTCTACTCCTTCACAAATAAAGTCCGCCGGAAATTGATTATCAAATAGTTCTTCATTTTCAAATGGATAATGGTATTGAGCAAAAGGCATAGCTCCTGAATCAAACCAACAATCCATAACCTCTTTTACCCTGGTCATTGATTTACCACATTTCGGGCATTTAAGATGAATATCATCAACATAAGGACGATGAAGTTCAATAGTATCATCTATTTTTTCAATAGATTTTTCAATTAATTCCTTTTTAGAACCAATCATTTCTTCATAACCACAAGAACATTTCCATAAAGGAATTGGAGTTCCCCAATATCTATTTCTAGATATTGCCCAATCATTCATGTTTTCTAACCAATTACCAAATCTTTTTTCACCCACATAAGGCGGAAACCAATTAACTTTATTGTTTTGCTCTATGACCTTTTCTTTATATTTAGTTGTTGCTATATATAAACTTGGTTTAGAATAATATAAAAGTGGTGTCCCACATCTCCAACAATGAGGATAATTATGAGTCATTTTCTCTTTTTTAAATAATTTATCATTTTCTTTTAAGTATTTAATAATTTCAATTTCTAACTCTGAATCAATTACTGATCTACCTTTCCATGGTCCATCAGTATATTTACCATCTTCACCTACCGGATTTAATACCGGTAAATTATATTTTTTAGCTACTTCGTAATCATCTTGACCAAAAGCTGGAGCTATATGAACTATACCAGTTCCATCTTCCATAGTGACATAATTATCACAAGTTACATAAAAACCTTTTTTATCAACCGTTAAAAAGGGCATTAATTGTTCATATTCTTGATATTCTAAATCTTTACCTTGATATGTTTCTAAAACTTGATAATCATCACCTAATATTTTATTAGCTAATTTTTTAGCAACTATAAAGTTATAACCAATTGATTTAACTTTTAAATATTCTTCATTAGGATTTACACAAACTGCTGTATTAGCTAAAAGTGTCCATGGGGTTGTCGTCCATACTAATAAATAAGTATCTTCATTTTTTAATTTAAAAGGTACTATAACAGTATTAACAGTTATATCTTTGTAACCTTGAGCAACTTCATGAGAAGCAAGGCCTGTACCACATCTAGGACAATATGGCAAAACTTTATAACCTTCATAAATTAATCCTTCATCAAAGAATTTTTTTAATATCCACCAACCAGTTTCAATATAATTATTATCATAAGTAACATAGGGATTTTCCAAATCAATAAATTGACCCATTTTTTCCGTCAATTCCCTAAATGCTGATTCGTTTTCCCAAACACATTCACGACATTTGTTATTAAATTCTTTAATACCATATTTTTCAATATCAGCTTTGGATTTAAACCCTAATTCTTTTTCAACTTGTAATTCCACTGGTAATCCATGAGTATCCCAACCTACTTTTCTTAGAACCTTAAACCCTTGCATAGTTTTATATTTACAAAAGATATCTTTTAATTCTTTGGCTAACATATGGTGAACACCAGGCATCCCATTAGCAGTAGCTGGGCCATCATAAAAAACAAAACTTTTAGCATTTTTTCTGTTTTCAATAGTTTTATTTAGAATATTGTTTATGCCACCCCAAGAATCTAAAATAGATTTTTCTACTTCTGATACTTTTCTGTTATCCAAACTTTTAAAATTTTTCATATATCCTCCAACAAAAAAAGGTAGCCCAAAGGACGAAGTTATTCGTGGTACCACCTTATTTTATACTCTAAACTTTTTAACGTTAGTTAAACGGAATTTCTTACTTAATTTCCAAAATTCAATCCGAAGGGATAATTATTTAAGATTTATTTTGAGTTTTCACTATCCTCAAATCACTATTATAAATTTCTTAAATAACCTTGTCTTCATCAGCTCTTTACTAGGTAATTATATTAAAAATACAATGTTTTGTCAATTTACTTTTTATTTTCTGCGGAATTAAACATAGCAACAATATTTTGTCCTATCTCATAACCTTTTTTATAAAAAGCAAGAGGACTCATACTAGTATATTTATGCCAGTATATTAATTCTAAAGTAACGGGGCCATTATACCCATTTTCTTTTAAATTTCTAATACTATTACGCCAATTTATTGTTCCATCAAATGGTAGCAAGTGCTCATCTTCCTTACCAAAATTATCATGTAAATGGACAGCTATAATCCGATCTTTAAATTTTGCTAAATCCAACGTATCATTAAAATGAGCATGATCGTGACCAATATCATAACACAAACCAACATTTTTATTTTTTATATTACCTAAAACATACTCTAAATAACCTTTTATTTTGGTGTTTTCAAATGCCACTTTGATATTTAAATTGTCAGCATAATCGACTATTTTTTGTAATCTTTTTAGTCCTAATTCATTATACATTGGAGCAGTAAAATAAGAAGTTAAATGCATTATTACCAAATTAATATTGTTTTTCTTCATAGCAGCTAAATCTTTTTGATAATAATCCACTAAAGATTCTCCTAATTCATTATCTTCCCATATTGAATTAATATCTTTATATCCTAAATGAGCAAACACAACATCCAAGCCCAAAGCTCTAATATGTTTTAATTGTTCCTCTTGAGATATTTTCCAATCCCTATTATACCATTGAATAAAAACTTTACTAAATCCAGCTGCTTTTATACACTCTATGGTTTCAATTGGGTTTATATTTTCATTATCATTACTTACACAAGCAACTATTTCTTTCATAATTACTCCTTTTCACCATCTAAGCTAAAACTCTTAGCAGTAGTTATTTTTACATCAACTATTTTACCTATTAAATCTTTTGTGCCAGAAAAGTTTACTAATTTCATCGTATCAGTATAACCACTTACTTTAGTTTTATCTTTATCACTTAAACTAGTTACTAATACTTTAACAGTTTTGTTAAGTAGTTTTTTATTACTTGCTAAAGCATATTTAGTTATTAATACATTTAATTCTTTTAATCTATCTTCTTTTTCTTTCCTAGTAATAGTATCTTTTATTAAAGCAGCTGGGGTTCCTTCTCTTGGCGAATAAACAAATGTATAGGCATGGTCAAATTTACATTCGTTTACCACATCCAAAGTATCTTGGAAATCTTTCTTACTTTCATTAGGAAATCCTACAATTATATCAGTGGAAATAGTTACATTAGGAATCTTCTTTTTAATTTTTTTATATAAAGTAATATATTCTTCTTTAGAATATCTTCTCCCCATCTTCTTTAAGATATCATTTGATCCTGCTTGTAATGGTAGATGAATATAAGGCATTATATTTTCTTTAGCACTAATTACCTCAATCATTTCATCAGTAAAATCCCAAGGATGACTTGTTACAAATCTAATTCTTGCTATTTTAGTAGCACTAACTAATTCTAATAATTTACTAAAATCTATCTCTCCAGCTATATCTTTACCATAAGCATTAACATTTTGGCCAAGTAAAGTTACTTCTTTATAGCCTTCTTTAACTAAATTATTTATTTCTTTAATTATATCCTCGTGATGGCGACTTCTTTGAGTTCCTCTTGTATAAGGAACAATACAATAAGTACAAAACTTATCACAACCATACATAATATTAACCCAAGCCGTATATTTAGAATCACGGTTATATTTTCTATTTTCAAAAACACTACCAACATAACTTAAAACATTAATATCTTTTTCTTTATTTACTAACATATTATAAAATTCATGAATATTATGAGTCCCAAAAACAATATCAATATAAGGATGATTATTTAGTATTTCTTTTACCACCACTTCTTCTTGAGCCATACAACCACAAACAGCTATTATTAAATCTTTTTTAGTTTTCTTTAAATGTTTTAATCTACCTAAAAAACCAAATACTTTATCGTGGACATTTTCTCTAATAGCACAAGTATTTAAAATAATTAAATCACTTTCTAAGTAATTAGTAGTTTCTGTAAAACCTAAAGAAGTACAAATATTTCTTATCTGCTCACTATCATGGACATTCATCTGACATCCATAAGTTCTTAAATAAAATTTTTTACCTTTATATAAAGTATTATCTTTAATATCTTTTAAATATATATATTCTGTTATTTCATCTCTTCTTCGAGCTTCTTTTATACTTGGTAGTTTCATAATATCACATCCGTTAATTGATTATACTATGTTTTTAATAATAAATCTAGGCAGTCCAATTAGCAGTTAAAGTGACATTTTCACTACCCATAATAAATTCAGTTCCATTTATTTGGCTATCTTCTCCATTTACTGTCCAGCCGGTAAATGTATAGCCATCTTTAGTTGGTTCTTCAATAGTAATTACTTCTAAATAATATAATTCTTGAGGAGAAGTCCCACTCCATACTCCACCATTAACATCAACTGTTAAAGTATGATAACGAAGAGGACAAGTTATACTTGAAGCTTCAAAAGTAGTTGGTTTTGTTACTGTAATATTACCTATCATACCTTCAGTCACCACATAAGGATCTTTTGATACCCAAATAATAAATTTATTATTATAAGAAACAAAAACCGAACCAGAATAACCAGTTAAATCTTTTTCGACATAATCTGCCAAATCAGAAATAGAATAACAAAGTCCACTTTTAGTAACTACAGTTTCAGCCGACTTCATTTTAGCCGCATTAATAAAATTAGCTGCTTCTTCAGCAAAAACCTTTTGTTTGTTTTTATCTAACATACTTAAAACAGAAGTAGTAGCAATAACAGTTAAAACACCTAAAATTGCTACAACAACCAGTAATTCAATAAGTGTAAAGCCCTTTTTATTCCCCAAAATCGTTTTGGTAGTTGACCAAACTGGCATTATTAACTCCTTTTAAATTAGCAAACTTATGAACTATATTACCTTTTATATCATCTTTTAAATCTACTTCATAAGTAGCTTCAACTTGATTTTCAAAAATAGTTTTGGTTCTTAATTTACATTTAGGTAAATCTTTAATCCTTTGTTCTATTTTAGAATTTACTTTGGCATCATATTTTAAAATTAATAAATATCTATTAGTAGGTTTAAAAATATAAGAATAAGATAAGAAAAACAATAATCCTAGTACTATTGAAGCTATTATAGAAGGAATATATAACCCAGCTCCTACCATAATACCGGTGGCTATTGCCCAGAACATAAATATTGTATCTAATGGTTCTTTTATAGCTGTTCTAAACCTGACAATAGATAAAGCTCCAACCATACCTAAAGATAAAGCTAAATTAGAATTAATAGTTTTGATAATTATAGAAGTTACCATGGATAATAAAATTAATGATAAAGAAAATGATTTAGAATAAATAACTCCACTATAAGTTTTTTTATAAATAAAAATTATAAATATAGCAATTCCAAAACTAATAACCAAAGAAATTAACAATGATGATATGGATAAAGTTTCATTAAACTGCCCCAATACACTTGATTTAATAGCATCTATAATACTCATTTTAATCCTCCTACCTCTTTACTTCTTTGAAATTTAGAAACTGATTCTCTTACTTCACTTATTGTACCAATTATATCACTTATTACTTTTGGTAGTATATCATATTTTACTTCTAATACTACTTCATTTTCATCTAAAACATTAATATTAGTAGCGTTTTTTGTAAATAAATCATAATTAAATCCTTGTGATACG
>DAOSVX010000026.1:0-9988 GCA_035379765.1 Bacilli bacterium
TCTGCAGCATGTTGGTCAATTAAATAAATTCCTTTTTCATTTTGGCAAATAATATAAGTACCTAAAACAAGTGCGACAGGAAATATTTTAGTTATTTCTTTAACTGGTTGTTTAATTTCATTATTAACTAATTCTTGAAAATTAAAATCGACTTGTTCTTCTTTAACATTTAAATTAGGTTCAGCTATATTTGTAGTTTCTTGATAATTAACTTCTGGTATTAAATCACTCTCATATAAAGCTTTCTTTATTGTATTGGTGATTAAATCATTTAAATCACGCTTTTTACTTAGTTTAATGTCTTGCTTAGTAGGATGAATATTAACATCTATCAAAGTTGGATCAGCATTAATATTAAGAATAACTATCGGAAACTTGTTAACTGGTTTATAAGTATAATAAGCATCATTTATAGCTCTATTTAAATCATTATTTCTAATCATTCTGCCATTAACAAAAACTATTAAATGGTTACGATTAGATTTTAAAACAACTGGTTTACAAACATATCCATTAAGATCATAATCATTGTTGCTATTTTGAACGCTTATCATATTAGATGATACTTGTAATCCATATATCTCATAAATAGTTTTAAGTAAATCCCCACTACCACTAGTTTTAAAGATGTTCTTTTCATTATTTAACAAAGTAAATTTAATACCTGGTTTAGATAAAGCTAACTTTTCTAAAAAAGTTGTTACTAAAGCTAACTCTTCTTTAGGACCTTTTAAATATTTTAATCTAGCTGGAGTATTATAAAACAAATCTTTTATAGAAATAGTAGTCCCTTTTCGAGCTTCACATTTATTTTTACTTATTAACTTGCCACCTTCAATATTTACCTCAAAACCAATATCTTTTATACAAGTTTTTAAATTAACAATCGAAACTGCCGCAATAGATGGTAAAGCTTCTCCTCTAAATCCTAAAGTATCAATAAAATATAAATCATCTTCTTTTAGAAGTTTACTAGTAGCATGACGAGAAAAAGCTAATAAAGCATCTTTTTCATCCATTCCAGTACCATTATCAACTACCTTTATTTCTTTTAAACCGCCTTCAACTAAAGATATAGTTATTTCATCACTTTGGGCATCAATAGAATTTTCAACTAATTCTTTAACTACTGAAGCACAACTCTCAACAACTTCTCCAGCGGCTATTTTATTAGCTAAATCTTCAGCCATTATTTTAATCTTACTCATAATAGTTGCCTTTTTCAAACATATTATGTTTTTGAAAATAATTTAAAATTAATTTTTCAAAAAAACGATTTATTTTTGTTCCTTTTTTCTCTATATCACATATTCTATCTACAAATATACTAGTTATTTTAGCATTATTAGCACCCCAAATATCTGTCACTAATTGATCACCAATTGCCGCTATTTCTTTGGGTTTTAAATGATATTTATACATCATAGTTAAATAACTTTTGACAAAGGGCTTTAAAGAAAAATATATAACATCTACCTTTAACTTTTTAGCAAATTTAGTAACTCTTTCTTTATATCCATTAGACATAATAATTACTTTAAATCCCATGCCTTTTAGTTTATTAAAAAAAGCAATATCTTCATCATCAGGAAGTGGAATAATAATTGGTTCTATTGTATTATCTAAATCAAACAAAAGACATTTTATTCCTTTTTCTTTTAACAATTCATAATTTACACTAAAAATATCTTTATAATACATTTTAGGTTTAAATATTTTAAACATTATCTATTCTCCTTTTATGGTTTTTTTACTATTTTTTCTTCATAACCTTCTGCAAGTGTATAACTGGATTTTGTTTTTGGATTCTCCTTACTTTGATATAAAGCACTATCACTAATTTCCAGCAACTTAGTTATCATTAATCTTAAAAATTGTTCTTCCTCAATATCACCTATAGATGCAGATATCTTATTTAATTTTTCTTTATTTACATGATAAGCACCAATACTAACCGTAGGGCATTTTATAGAAGCTCCATTATATGGTATAAAAGTTCCATCTATTTTAGCTGTTAAAAATTCTAGTTTGGCTATCATTTCTTCAGGAGAAATGTTTTTTAAAACCGCAATAAATTCATCTCCACCAAATCTGCCTATTATATCTGTTGCTCTTCCTTCAAAATTAGGATTATCTACTGCTCTTAAATTTTGTAAAAAAATTTGAGCTACACGATTTAAAGCTAGATCCCCAAATGAATGTCCATAGCTGTCGTTGACTTTCTTAAAATCATTTATATCGATAATAATAAAAGCAAATCCTTTGTCAAAAGTTAAAGTAGCTAAATAATTAGCGATGCTTTCTATTGCTGCTTTTTTAATTAGCAATCCGGTTGTAAGATCGGTTTGATAGTTTACTTTATATTCTGTTATATCTTTTAAACCTATAACTTTTATATACTTCGTTTTATATCTTTTGGCTTCATACCATTTTTCACCTAAACAAAACTGATTAGGAACAGAAGTGGGATTAGCTAATATTTCTTCTACTTCAGACACTTTACTCAAATTAGTAGGATAAATCATTTCGTCTTTTGGTCCAAACACTAGTACTTTATCTCCTAAAACACTTAGTATAACTTCCAGTATACTTTCGGATATTTTCTTTTCTCTTGCCATATACCCTCCCATTAATAAGCTTATTATAGCAAGTTTATAGCAAAATAAAAAGGAGTAACTCCTTTATTATTAATCATCAATCACTTCATCCATGCTGTCAACTATTTCTAATTGGTTTTCTATTTCTTGTTTAATACGTTTTTTGTAATTAGCCACTTTCCTTTTTAAGAAAATAGTTTCACTTTCTACATGCTCAGCTTTTATCAAAGCTTCATTAATAATTCTAGAAGCATTCTTCTTAGCATCACTTACTATAGTGTTACTTTCTTCATAAGCCATTTTTTTAATTCTATTAGAAGCATCTTCAGCCACTAAAATAGCTCTATTTAAAGTATTTTCCATATTTTCAAAACGTGATAATTTTTCTCTTAAATCATTGATCTCTTTATCACGATCTTTTAAATTGTTTAACATAGACTCATATTCTTTTGTTATATCATTAACAAAAGTATTAACTTCTTTTTTATCATATCCAGTTAAACTCGTATTAAACTTTTTCATATGTCACCTCGACAAAACAACTTTCTACCAATCTATTTCGTCTTCTACTTTATCTTTATCTTTTCCTTTGCCATCTTCATCGGTTATTTTCCCTTGAACATTAACATTCTTAGGAGTACATAAATAAATTCCTGGCCCAATATTTTGTAAATCCCCACCTATGGCATACAAAGTACCAGTTAAAAAATCTATTATTCTTTTAGCTTGGTCGGACGTTACTCTTTTTAAATTAACTACTACACTATTACGGCTTTTTAAATGATCAGCTATTTGTTGACTTTCAGAATATGCACGTGGCTCTAAAAGAATCATTTTGTTTCCTGATTTGTCAGCTTCTTCTATGGCTTCTTCTTCACTCAAACTATAAAACTCATCCTCATCCATATTTTTTTCTGGTTCATCATTAAAAAGTTTTTTTAAAAAACCCATATTCATTCCTCCGTTTATACTCTTCTTATACTACTTATTATTGTAACAAAATATTTACTATAATTCAAATACTTTTTATTAAAATTTAACTTTTGAAGTTATATAATTTTCTATTTCACAAACTTTTATAGTTTCTTGTTTCATAGTATCTCTATTTCTTATAGTTACTGTATCATTATTTAAGGTTTCATCATCTATAGTTATACAAAAAGGAGTACCAATTGCATCTTGTCTTCTATATCTTTTACCAATGCTAGAAGATTCATCATAAGTTACCATAAAATTTTTAGCTAGATTTTGATATATTTTTTGAGCTTTATCACTATGGCTTTTCTTTATTAAAGGCAAAACAGCTACTTTATAAGGAGCTAAAAAAGGATGAAGTTTTAAAACTTCTCTTTCCGTGTTATCCTCTAAAGTTTCTTTGTTATAAGCATCACATAAAATAGTTAAAAATAATCTTTCCACACCTAAAGAAGGCTCAATAACATAGGGTATATATTTTTCATTAGTTTCTGGATCTAAATATTCTTGTTTTACTCCACTATACTCTTGGTGTTGTTTTAAATCATAATCGGTACGGCTAGCAATACCCCATAATTCTCCCCAACCAAAAGGAAACTTATATTCTATATCCGTAGTAGCATTACTATAAAAACTTAATTCTTCTTGGGAATGGTCTCTTAACTTAATATTTTCTTCTTTAATGTTTAATGACAATAGAAAATCTTTGCAATAATCTTTATAATATTTAAACCATTCTAACTCTGTACCAGGTTTACAAAAAAACTCTAACTCCATTTGTTCAAATTCTCTAACCCTAAAAATAAAATTGCCGGGAGTTATTTCATTTCGAAAACTTTTACCAATTTGGCCAATACCAAAAGGAACTTTTAAACGCATACTTCTTTGGACATTTAAAAAATCAACAAAAATACCTTGAGCTGTTTCTGGTCTTAAATAAACAATACTTTTATCATCTTCGATAACGCCTTGATAAGTTTTAAACATCAAATTAAATTTACGAATATCGGTATAATCCAATTTACCACATTTAGGACATACTATTTTATTCTCATTTATATACTTAATCATTTCTTCATCAGTCATTTTAGAAGAATCTACTTGAGAATAATCTTCAATTAATTTATCAGCGCGATATCTTGTTTTACAACTCTTACAATCTATTAAAGGATCAGAAAAAGTAGTAATATGACCACTTGCTTCCCATACTTTAGGATTCATTAAAATAGCACTATCTAAACCAACATTATGAACATCTTCTTGAATAAACTTTTTAAACCAAGCTTGTTTTAAATTGTTTTTAAGTAAAACTCCTAAAGGACCAAAATCCCAAGTATTAGCAAGACCACCATATATTTCGCTACCTTGGAATATAAAACCATATTGCTTGCAAAAAGCAACTAATTCATCCATTTTGATATTCTTCACTCTAATCAACTTCTTTCAGTTAATTAAATTATATAATATTTATTAGCTTTTCACAATTTTAATTAAAAAAAATTATTCATTTGCTGAATAATTTTCTTTTACTTGTTTTAAAGCTTCGTTTACTACATCCATTTCAGTTTCTGGAACAGGTATCAAATCGTTCTCATTTGTTGTGTAGTAATATGAATATAAATTTGTTTTACCATCTTCATCTTTAGAATTGTCGGTATAAACTACATATGTTCTACCATCTTCGGCAGTTTGAAATTTTAAAATTAGTCCCATTTCTACTTCTTGACCATTTTTATTTACTTTTATCTTATCCATTTTTACTCTCCTTTTTTATTAACGGCTCTTACCATTACCACGGTAATCATCTGCATATCCAGCACAATTCCCTGAATCAAAGTCATGAGCTACAGCATGGTAACTAACATCTTGACCATATTTTACAACGTTTTCTCTAGTTGCTAACCCCAAATTTGTATATCTACCGGAATTATCTTCACTTAACTTTTTGGCTTCACTATATGAAGCATTAATTATTACACCCGTTTCGTTATCTTTTAAAAGATAACATTCAGCATCAGTATTTGTAACCGGAATCCAACTAACAACATTTGGATTATCACCAGTTGGCATTTCACTAACATATACAATTGATCTATCTGGATCAGATTCTACTTTTTCAACAACGTAAAACCATCCCGGATTGAAACTTCCTAAAGGATCCAAACCATTTTCAGCTAAATAAGCATCATCTTTTGGCTCATCAGAAAAGAAAACTTGCCATCCAGTACCAGAATAAGAATCTCCAGCTGCTGTCCATAAATATAATCCTTCTGGCACATCACTCCTTAATTCACCAGATCTACCATAAACATATAGTATTTCTTTATCAGAAGTTTTCATTGTGTCAGACATTTTTCTCTCTACTCCACTGCTAACCGGATATCCTGGGTTTAAAGAACACCCTGTTGGGAAAATTAATGCTACTGTTGCTGTAGCCGCAAAAATTATTTTTATTTGTCTATTCATAAAATTTACCTCTCTTTCCTGTATTATAACACATTATTTCTTAATGTTATCTAAAAACTTCTTGCTATATAAGTAAAGTCCTGTATATCTATCATAATAATTATTTAAAAGTAAATCTATTTTATGAGAAACATCATAATTAACAGCAATTTTAGATATAGAATCTATTTCTACATAGTAATACATTCTCATCATTTTAATAACTTTACAATCTAATATTTCTTCAGTAGTACGACATTTACTACAAATATAACCGCCTTGTTCTGGATCAATTGTAACTATATTGTCTTTATTACCACATTTTACACATTTATTTAGTTCTAAATTAACTCCTAAAAAATCTAAAAGCTTTAATTCTAAAATATTAGTCATAATAGCTGGATCTAATTGATTTTCCATTTTTAAAATAGTTTTAATATATAAACTATATATTTCTTTATCTTCGTTTTGTTTATAAACTTGCGTAGCTAGTTCAGTTAAATAATTAATATATCCCATAAGTAAAATATCTTGTTTGATGTTACTTAAATTATCAGTAATATCTACCGATATTAAAGTAGATAATTTATCTTTTTTATAATAGACATTAAAAATACCAAAAGTAAATTTAGTAGTTACTGCTCTTAACCTACTTTTCATACTTTTAGCGCCTTTACACATTACACCAACAATACCGTGTTCTTTGCTAAAAACGTTAATTATTTTACTAGTTTCACCATAAGGTACTTCACTTATAACTATTCCTTCAATTGCTTCTATCATATTATGCCCTATTCAAAATCATTAAAACCAAATTCTTGTAATCTTTTATCTTTATCACGCCAATTACGAATAGTTTTAACATATAATTCTAGATATACTTGTTTGCCTAAATATTCTTCCATATCTTTTCGAGCTTCTGTACCAATAGCTTTTAACATATTGCCTTTTTTACCAATAATTATCTTTTTTAAAGAATCTCTTTCCACAATTATATCAACTGCGATATTAGCAATATTTTTTTTATCTTCAATATTTGTTGTAACACAAGTTACACTATGAGGCACCTCTTTTTCAGTCATATCTAGCACTTTTTCTCTTACTAACTCACTAATCATAAATTTTTTACTGTTGGTAGTTTTGACATTATAATCAAAATATTTTACCTCATCAGTTAAATAACTTTTTATAACATTTAATAAAGTTCTAATATTATTATTTTGCAAAGCTGATATAGGAACTATGTTAGCAAAAGGAAATAAATCTTTATATTCTTCAATTTTTTTAATTAATTCTTCTTTACTTAATAAATCAACTTTATTTATTACTAAAACAACTGGTATTTCTGTGTTTTTTAAAACTTCTAAAATATACTTTTCTTGGTTACCAAAAAATTCACTTCCATCAACTAAAAGTAGTATTACATCGACATCTTTTATTAAGGATAAAGACTCTTTATTTAATATCTTACCTAATTTATTAATAGGTTTGTGAATACCAGGAGTATCAACAAAAACAATTTGTGCTTCAGAATCATTATATATACCTTGAATAATATTTCTAGTTGTTTGTGGTTTAGAAGAAACTATAGCTATCTTACTACCCACAATACTATTAATTAATGTACTCTTACCAGCATTAGGTCTACCTATTAAACTTACAAAACCACTTTTCATAATAACCCACCTTACTTTAATATATTTAATTCCTTTAATATTTCATCTTGCAAAGCAAACATTTTTACTTCATCACTCTTTTTAATATGATCATAACCTAAAAGATGAAGTAATCCATGTAACGCCAAAAAAGAAAGTTCTCTTTTTTCACTATGATGATATTTCTTAGCTTGATATTTCATTTTAGGAATACATATAAAAATATCACCCAACATATTTGTATTTACTTTATCACAACTATCCAAAAAAGCAAAAGAAATTACATCAGTAACTTTATTTATATGGCGATATTTGTGATTAATTTTTTTAATATATCTTTTACCAACAAAAGTTACTGAGAAAGTAGCTCCTTTTATATTTAATTCTTTCAAAGCATAATTTAAAACATCTAATAAATAATTGTGATTTTTATATTTATAAACCTCATTAATTATAATTTCATTCATGATAACCATCCAAAACTTATTACCCCTAAAAAGTATAATACCACTAAAACAACAATAGAAATAGATATTATATTATAAAGAAAGTCATTTTGGAACAATCCTGGTAAATGTTTTTTAATTGCTGTTAAGCCTATATAAAGAGAAAAACCCAATATTGCTCCAATCAGATATTCTAAGATATTATCAATATTAAACGAAGCTATCTCTTGTAACTGAATAAATTCAATTACAATGCCAGTTATTAAAGTAATAACTGATATAGATCCAATTCTTTTAGCGCCAATATAACTAGAAATAAAATAACCAAATGGGATAAATATAATAATATTGGCTATAATATAATTTAAATAATTAATATCTTCTAAGCTCTCGTTTAAAGACATAACAAAAGGCAATAAATTAACACCATTTCTATATATTTCTATTTCATTTAAAAGTTTATATAAAATAATTAAATAAACAATAAATAACAGAGTTAATATTTCTTTATAAAAAGAAAATGATTTATTATTAAGTCTTAAATAATAAATTCTAGTTAAAATTAAAATTGTTGATAAAATTACTAATGTTGGCCAAATACCTTTAACCACTTGAAATAAAGTTGTATCTAACATTTTAATCAACTCCTCTTATCATCTTCTTTATTATATTGTACTATTATTAAATACTTTTTTCAAAACTTTTTAATAAAAAAAGACTTAATAAGTCTTAATTTCTATTTTTGTTTTTATTATGCTTTCTAGCATTTTTAATATTTTCTTTTTTTTCATTACGTTTTTTAACGCCTGGTTTTTCATAGTGCTTTCTTTTTTTTATTTCAGAAGGGATGCCACTTTTAGCAACTTGAGTTTTAAATCTTTTTAAAGCTCCATCAATGTTACCGTTTCTTACTTCAACTTTTGTCATTATATCCCTCCTTTCAAAGACAAAAAAATTATAACACCGTTATAATCTTTTTTCAACATTTATTAATCAGCAGGAACAATTACATAAGGATCTGATAAAGTTCCACTGCCTGTAGCTTGAGTCCCCGAAATCAAGTTTATTACTGGGCGAACTCCAAAAGTATAATTAACAGCATAATTATATAAATATCCCGTAGAATCAACATACATAGCATATGAAGTTCCATCTTGATACCACATACTTGGTGACATTGTCCACCAATAGGTATTAACTAAAGTACTATTATATAAATAATAACTATTATTAGCTGTATTCCATTTACCACCAGCATATATAACTTCATCAGCAGATATTAAACCAATAGAATTAGTTAATTTATAATCATCATTGTAATAATTTTTTACGAGAATCCCTTCACTAGAGCAAACCAATGATGCAGTACTATTAGAAGCAATTTTAACATACGGAGAATAATACCATGATGAACCAGTTTGACTACTCCAAAGTTTATCATTACAAAATTTAGTATCAGCTATATAAGAGGCATAACTAGCTAGATAAGAGCTATAAAAACTATTTAAAACACTTTCTATATCGCTATCTATATAATCAACATGACTTTTAGCTAGAGCTTCCTGAGTTTCATTAGGAGGATTAGTTGTAATATAATAAGTATTATATTTAGAATTTGCTCCTGCACAACCACTGGTACAAAGCCCACTTTCATCTTGTTTAGTGGTACTAGTTAATCCTTCTAATATCAATCTTATTGTTCCATCACCATTTATTCTTACAATACGCCATAAAAATCCAGCAAAAGAAACATAATTATAATCCACATTAGTATGTGCAGTTGTCACAATAACAAGATCGGCATGTTTCAATGCGTCCGAACTTAATTCTTGCAGACCATTTTTCACTTTACCGTGTTCTCTATATTCAA
>DAOSVX010000027.1:0-9612 GCA_035379765.1 Bacilli bacterium
TTTCCTCCGGAGTATCAAGATCTAAATTTAAAACCCCATATTTTGCTTCACTATCTTTAATAATTACATAATTATTTTGATCATAATTTAACATACTATTATAATATGATTTAATCCCTAAATAAGTTCCAATTATTTCCTCATTTTGAAAGTCATATAAAATAACATTCTCGGTTTCTTCTACATTATCATAAACAAAAGCATATCTATTATAATAAATTTTACTTCTAGTTTGGATAACACTACCATCTTCGTAAACTTGTTTAGTTTCATCAAAATTATCATCATTAAGTTCATATGCCACATAACACATATTAACATCTTTATTTTGACATTCATAAGTACCAATTACTTCTTCCGCATCATTTAAAAAACTTAATGTTCCATCCACATACTTATAATTATCTTTTACCACAACTATAGAAGGCTCTGGTTCCATTATGTTAGGAACTATCTTTTCTTTAAATACTAAAGGATAGATAATTAAACCAGCAATTAATAAAACCATTACTCCCATTATCGAAAAAGCTAATATTTTTTTACCTAAAGGAAGCTTTTTTATTTTATTTATTATCTTTAATTTGCGAACAACAACCTTGCCATCTTTAGCTGCTTTTTTCAAAATCAATCACCTACTATTATTAATATTATACAATATTTAAAAAGATTTTAAAAGAAGTTATTAACAAGTAACTTCTTTATAACAATTTTATTAATATTTCATTCATAATATATAATTTATCTTTAGGTATATATAAATTTCCCTTTTTATAAACTAGTTCTTTAGCTTTTAATAACTCTTCAATAGGAAACTCATCTTGAATATTAACATTATATTTTTTAAAAAACTTTTTTAAATTTATGCCTTCTATTTTACGAAGACCTAACATTATTTCATTCTCCATTTTTTCTCTTTTAGAAATTATCATTGAATTTATTCTCGTAGTTCCTTCTAAATACTTAGTTAAAGACTTAGTATTATCATATCTAAATCCCAAAGTATACCCTGAAGCTCCTAACCCAAAACCATAGTATTCTTCATTATTCCAATATTTTAAATTATGTTTAGATTCATAACCAGGCAAAGCAAAATTACTCACTTCATAATGCTTATAACCTTTTTTGTTTAACTTTTTACAAATATAATCATACATCTTGGCATCATTTTCATCATCTAATCGACCCTTGTTTAAAATCCCTAAAAAAGTATTATCATCAATCATTAAAGAATAAGTACTTATATGTTCTGGTTTTAAACTTAGTATTTTTTTTAAATCACTTTGTAAAGTAGAAAACTTCTCCTCTTTAAAACCATATATTAAATCCATATTAATGTTTTTAAAGCCCATATTACGACACATTTTAATTATTTCCTTGGTTTCTTCATAACTTCTAGATGGTCTTCTCATTTGCTTTAATTTATCTTTATCAAAAGACTCTATCCCAATACTTAAGCGATTAACTTTATTAACTTTTAATATATTTAATAAATCTCTATTTATATCATTTATGTTACATTCAAAAGTAAACTCACAATCTCTTTCTAATTTAAATATTTTAACTATTTTAAATAAGTAATATAAATCTTCCTTGCTTAATGCTGAAGGAGTACCACCACCAATATAAATAGTTTCTAATTTTTCTCCTTCATAATAATTATTAACTTCTTCTTTTAGCTTATCTAAATATAACCTAGCCCAACTACGATTATATAAAACTTTACAAAAATCACAATAAGAACATATATTATTACAAAAAGGTATATGAATATAAACACTCTTCATATAATCACCATAAAAATTATATCATGTTCCATAAAAAAAGACTAAATAATTAGTCTTTTCGTTTAAATCTACGAAAGAAGCTTTTTTTAGGTACATAGCCACTTACAAAAGGCTCTTCTTTAAATTCATCAGTTTCATCTACACTTGTACCCGGATCTGTTAAAATAGCTGTTATATAGCTGTTTACTTCTCTTAGTTCGTCTATTGTCAATCTAGATGAATCAATATAAGCCATTGTCATTAAATCAACCACATGATTTTCACCAATTTCTTGCTTAAAACTTTCTTCTAAAAATGGTGGTTCGGGCAAAATACCAAGAGCAATATCACAAACATCGTTTTGTGTTTCTCTAACGTCTTCAAGCGTTTTTGTTGCTTTTCTGTTCATAAATTCAAAATATGGTATCATATAACCCATAATAAAAGATGTTAGTAATACAAAATATGATATTTCTTGTATCAGATCAGGAGCTTTTGCAAGGCCATATTCAATCCAAGGGAAAAGCCCCGGAGAAAGAAAACCAATTGTTGCCGCTGCCAATGCTATTATCAAAAAAACTTTTTTTGTCTTTTTATCAGGCTTATTAATTCTCTCCTTTAAATTTGATTCAATATTCTTTAAAACATTAGAAATAAAATCTATCACAAAAAAGCCTCTCTTCTAATAAGTATTTATTATAAATTGTTTTTAATCTTTGTCAATTTATTTATCTTTCTTTTTTAAAATAGCTAGGAATGCTTCTTGAGGTATTTCGACATTACCAATCATTTTCATTTTCTTTTTACCTTCTTTTTGTTTTTCTAGAAGTTTTCTTTTACGAGAAATATCCCCACCATAACATTTGGCTAAGACATTTTTTCTTAAAGCCGAAATGTTTTCCCTAGCAATTATTTTACTACCAACACTAGCCTGAATAGGAATTTGGAATTGTTGACGAGGTATTAATTCTCTTAAACTATTAACCATATCTTTACCTCTATTATAAGCAGCATCTTTATGAACTATCATTGATAAAGCATCAACTGGTTCGCCATTAATTAAAATATCCATTTTAACTAAGTTACTTTCTTTAAAACCAATTAATTCATAATCAAAAGAAGCATAACCTTTGGTAGTACTTTTTAATTTATCATAAAAATCAAAAACTATTTCGGCTAGAGGAATTTCATAGTGGATATTAACTCTGGTATCAGATATATAATCAACACTTTTATATATTCCTCTTTTATCCTGACAAAGTTCCATAACTGGACCAATATACTCACTCGGAACAAAGATATTAGTTTTAATATATGGTTCACTAACACTAGCTATTAACCCGCGATCTGGAAATAGACTTGGTCTTTCAATCATTTTTTGTTCACCACTGGTAAGTATTACTTCATATAACACACTAGGACTAGTAGCAATAATAGTTAAATTAAATTCTCTTTCAATTCTCGTCATTATTATTTCCATATGTAAAAGTCCTAAAAAGCCACATCTAAAACCAAAACCTAAAGCTTCACTAGTTTCTGGTTCAAATACTAAGGAAGCATCATTTAATTTTAGTTTTTCTAAAGCTTCTCTTAAGTTTAAAAATTTATTTGGCTCAATTGGAAATATTCCCGAATAAACCATTGGTTTCATAGGCTTATAACCTGGTAAAGGCATTACTTCTTTACTATTTATCGTAATAGTATCACCTACTCTTACTTTAGAAATGTCTTTAATACTAGCGGAAATATAGCCTACTTCCCCAGATATTAATTCTTTTTTCTTTACTTCTTTAGGAGTTTTTACACCCAGTTCCGTAATTTCAAAATCAGAATCAGTAGCTATCATTTTGATATTATCACCTATTTTAAATTTACCATCTACTACTTTGACTAAAGCAATAACACCACGATAAGAATCAAAGAAAGAATCAAATATTAAAGCTCTTGGTGTTTTATTATTATTTATTTGCGGAGGTTTTATTCTTTCCACTATTGCCTCTAATAGTTTGTCTACCCCTTCTCCCGTTTTACCACTAGTTAGAATAATTTCTTCTTCTCTAAATCCTAATACATCACATAATTCTTTTTTAACTTTTAAAATATTAGCATTAGGTAAATCTATTTTATTAATAACTGGGATAATCGTCAAATCATGTTCTAAAGCTAGATAAAAATTAGCCAAAGTTTGAGCTTCGATACCTTGAGCAGCATCTACTAATAATATAGCTCCTTCACAAGCAGCTAAACTACGACTTACTTCATAAGAAAAATCGACATGACCAGGAGTATCTATTAAATGAAAAATATATTCTTTATATTTTAATTGCACAGCATTTAATTTAATAGTTATGCCTCGTTCTCTTTCAATATCCATTGAATCAAGTAACTGATCTTTCATTTCATAAGAAGAAACAGCTCCTGTTAATTCTAGTATTCGATCAGCTAATGTTGATTTGCCATGATCAATATGAGCTATTATACAAAAATTACGAATGTTTTTTTGATTCATTTTGTTTCACCAAGTAAAATTATACTATAAAATATTGCATATTTATAATTATTTTGATAAAATCAATTAGTAATTTAAGTTGGAGGTGAATTAGATGGCAAATATAAAAAGTTCCAAAAAAGCAATAAAAGTAATTAAAAAGAAAACAGATGCTAATCACGAATATAAAGCTCGTGTTAAAAATTCTATTAAAGCTACCGAAAAAGCTATTTTAGCAGCTGATAAAAAATTAGCTACTGAGTTATATAAAACTTTACAAAAAGATATTGATAAAGCTTTACAAAAAGGCTTAATAAAAGAAAATACAGCTAACAGAGCTAAAAGTAGATTAAATAAAAAAATAAAAGAAATGAAGTAATATCTAGCATACTTCATTTTTTAATGTTAGAATATAATTGGTGAGATGATTGAAAACAAGTAATTACATTATAGCAATAATTTGTTCTTTATTAATAGCTGGAGCTTTTATTTTTAATGAGGAAATAACTAATAAAATAGTTGAAGTATTAGATTCTAATCCAACTATTGTTATAAAAAAGTCTAATGAATATACTAAAGATTATGACTTTGATTATGTAAAATTGGATAAAACCTACACACCTTATGGCTATCAAGACTTGCTTAATATAATTTATTCAGTTTTAAACAATGGTTGGGATAATTTTACTTTTTATTGTCCTGATGAATACACTGATTGTATTTCAGACATGACGACTATTTCCACTGATAATAATCTTTTGACTAATATAAACAACTTTGTTCATCCTTTTAACAATTTTGAACATATAAAAACCACTTTTGATAGCACTGGGGAAATAACTTTAACTATTACCAAGTTATACACTGATGAAGAAATAACGGAAATAAAAAATGCTATTAGTGAATTTACTACTAATAACATTCCTGATAATATGACTGATTATGAAAAAATTGAAACTTATCATGACTATATTATAGACAATACTACTTATGATATTGAAAGAGCGCAAATTGGTAAAAGTAATTATAAATCTAATACAGCTTATGGCACTTTAATTGAAGGATATAGTGTTTGTGGAGGATACTCTGATGCCATAGCTATTTATCTATTCCAACTAGGTATTAAAAACTTTAAAATTTCTAGTGATGATCATGTTTGGAATGCTATTTATTTAAATGACGAATGGCTTCATTTAGATGCTACTTGGGATGACCCATATGGTAGTGATGGAGCTAGTTATTTAATAGATGATTACTTTTTAATTACCACAGAGAAACTCCAAAAATTAGATAATCAAAGCCATAACTTTGATATAAGTATTTATCAAGAATTTAAATAATTTTCTACTTCTTTTATAGTCTTATCAAAATTATTAAAATCAACTTGAAACCAAGTAACATTCATTTGGTTATTAAACCAAGTAAATTGTCTTTTAGCATAAGAAGTAGAATTACTTTTTATTTCACTTATAGCCTCTTCTAAAGAACATTTATGGTCAAAATAATTATATAATTCTTTATAACCAATAGCTGAATATACTATTGGTCCTTTTATTTTGTTATCATATAAATTTTTAACTTCTTCTAATAAACCATTTTCAAACATTATTTCTGTTTTTCTTTTAATTCTTTCATACAATTTATCACGATCGGCTGTTAAACCAATAAATGTTGCCTCATACAACAGTTTGTTTTTACCATCTTTCATAGATATAGGAAAACCATTTTCCTTATAAAAATTTAAAGCTCTTTCGATGCGACGACGATTGTTTTTAGCAACACTAGTTTCAGGATCTATTTCTTTTAATTTATTATATAATTCTTCATCAGTATACATTTCATATGATATTTGTTTAGATTCATCTTTAAATTCATAATCATAAAGTAAAGCTTTTATATATAAACCACTACCACCAACTATTATAACAGTTTTATTTAAAGCTAAAATATCATCTATAGCTTTTCGACCATCTTTTTGATAGTCATATACTGTGTAAGCATCATTAGGATTAACGAAACTTAGTAAATGATGGACTACTCCTTCTTTTTCTTCTTCCGTTACTTTAGCTGTTCCAATATTTAAATCTTTATATACTTGGGTACTATCAGCATTAATTATTTCACCATTATATTTCTTAGCTAAAGAAATACTTAGTTTTGTTTTACCTACTCCAGTAGGTCCTACTATTACAATAATTTTAGGCATAATATCACATCCATCTATATAATAACAAAAACCCACAAAAAAAGCACTACTTGAGTGCTAAAATTGAACTTTAACGTTTTCTCTTTCGCTAGCATCAGCTTCAAAGAATTTTTCTTTTTGAAAACCAAACATTGATGCCACTATCTTTGATGGGAACATTTCTACTTTATTATTAAGCTTTAAAACAACATCATTATAGAATTGTCTAGCAAAAGCAATCTTTTCTTCTATTTCTTTCAAATCAGTTTGCATTTGTAAAAAATTACTATTAGCTTTTAACTCTGGATAACTTTCCGAAAGAGCAAATAATTTTGACATTGCTTTCGTAAGCTCACCATTAGCTTTCATTTCGGCTTCAGGTGTTTCCGCTTTTAAGAATGTATTACGAGCTTTTATTACTCCTTCTAATGTTCCTTTTTCATGCTTAGCATAGCCTTTTACTGTTTCGACCAAATTAGGAATTAAATCAAATCTTCTTTTTAATTGAACATCAATTTGACTCCATTGATCTTTTACTATATTTCTTAATTTTACTAATGCATTATAAGTACTTACTAAATATAATAACAATAAAACTACTACAACAATCACAACTATTAACCATGGGCTCATTTTATCTTCCTCCTTTTATATATTCATCTTACCATTTATTAAATATTTCTTCAATAAACTTATAAAAATTATTTATTTTTCTACAGAACTACTAACAAAATAATAGCTACCATCAGGTTTTAATTTAAAGGTATAGGTTATAGTATTTGCTTCATCTAGATAATCATCAATACTAATAAGGTTAGCCCAATCTTCATATTCAAGGGTATCTTGATCAATCCAAGCACTCTCATAAATTAGTATACTTTTGTTATAATCGGCATATATTTTATATTTTACTGTAGAAGATGCTCCATCACTACAACAATCATATTCAGCATCAGTATAAATAAATTTTTCTGTTAAAATAATTCCATCTTGAGTTTTTATTGCCTCTGTTAACTCACGATACACTTCATTAATAGGGTCACATGTTCCGCCCATTCCGTAAACGCTACCAACATATTCATTAGAACTTTCATCATAACTAAATTCTATATAATTGCCTGTATAAAAATCTAAATCAAAAGAATGTTTCCCGATCGTAGAATAAGTAACATCATCTCCAAAAAGCTTCTTTATCGCTTTATCATAATCATCATAAGATATTGTGAAATTTAAAACTTTTTCCGAAAAAGTATCATTTATTGTTTCAATTTCAAAATCATTAGTGTCTAACAAACCCCATGAAAAAAAGTATTTTTCTTCATTATCAAATGTATTTACTGTTAAGTCTTTATTTTTTAATAAATAATCATTATATAATAAACACTCAACATCACTGCCTTTTACATAACTATATAATAATTCAACAGTCGGATCTAATAAAGACAATTGCTGATTTTGATTAATTTCCTCGTCTTCTTTAAGGAAACTATTATAAGCAATATAACTCAATAGTCCTATTAAAATTACAATTAATATAAGCAATGTGGTTTTAACCCAATTATTTTTATTTTCCATATTAAACTCTCCTCTCCTCTACTCTACAAAAAATATAGCACATCAAATAAACAAAGACAAATAAAATTTGTCTTTAGCAATTTAAACTTGCATTAATTCATTTTCTTTTTCTTTGATTTTTTCATCAACTATTTTATTATATTTGTTAATTAAGTCTTGAACTTCATCTAGTTTTCTAGTTTCTTCATCTTCACTTAATTCTAACCGTTTTATAGCATTGTTTTCATCTTGACGAATATTTCTTAAAGCTATTTTAGCATCTTCAGCTATTTCCCGAGCTTGTTTAACATATTCTTTTCTTCTTTCTTCATTTAGATCAGGAATTGTTAAAATAATAACTTCACCATTGTTAATAGGTGCTATACCTAAATTAGCTTCATTAATGGCTTTTTCCATTTCTTTTAATACACTACGATCAAATGGTTTAATAAAAAGTTGTTTAGCTTCGGGGACAGTTATATTAGCTAAACTCTGAATTGGAGTTTTGGTTCCATAATAGTCAACCATAACACCACTTAACATACCCGGATTAGCTCTACCTGCTCTAATTAACCCTAATCTACTTTCTAAGTTTTCAATAACTTTGGAAAATTTTTCTTCCATTATCTCATCTCCTTAATAACCGCTAGTAAATCTTCTTTAGTAGAAAAACCAATCATTTGGTGAATTACTTTTCCATCTTTAAAGAAAATTAAAGTAGGAATACTCATAACGCCATAACGCATAGCTATTTCTTGGTTTTCATCAACATTAACTTTAACAATTTTTATTTCTTCTTTTAATTCTTCTAGAATAGGCGCCAACATTTTACATGGTCCACACCAATCAGCATAAAAATCTACTAAAGTATATTCATTACCAATGGTTTCTTCAAATTCTGCTCCTTTAAAATGTAATATTTCCATTATTTAATCCTCATATCTTTCTAATATTGAATCTACATTATCAATATCTATTTTACCTTTTTCAACTAATTTACGAACTGAAGCTGGACTAATTACTTCATTTTTTAAAAGTATATCTAAAGCTTTTTCGTTATATTCTTCACTATTCTTATCCTCAGTAGCATATTCATCCTGTAAATCATATATTTCTCTAAAAGAATCAAAAGTATCACTTATAGCATTTGATAGTACTGGTGTACTACCAACTATCTTGGTGGCATATTTACTTTCAGCAGTTATGGAACTAAATAAATTAAATTGAAATATAGCGTAAAGCCCAACAAAGATGAATAAAAAGGCTTCACAAATACCAAATAAAGCTCCTAATATTTTAGAAGGAATTCCTAATACTACAGTGGCATTTAAAATCTTTTCTAATAATGTAGATACAGCAATTATTATTTTTAAAATAAGCATCAAAATCGCAAATGTAATTAAGAAAGCAATTGCTTCATAAATTAAAATGTTAATAACACTAACTCCTTGAAATATTCCGCCTAATTTAAAGAATGGTAAATAGGTGTATAAAATAATTGAAATAGGATTTTTTAATAAATATGCTAGTACTATAACCAAAATTGTTCCACCAAACATAACAGCACTCTTTATAATGCCTCTTTTAAAACCAAGCACTGCTCCTAACAACAAACCTAATAT
>DAOSVX010000028.1:0-9556 GCA_035379765.1 Bacilli bacterium
GATCCTGAACTTTATATGCGATATGTTCAATTAGGTACTTTTAGCCCCATATTTAGATTTTCTTCTGCTAAAGGTCATTATTATAAAAGAGAACCTTGGCGTTGGGATGTTAAAACTAGTGGAATAACAACTGATTATTGTCAATTGCGTCAAAGATTAATTCCTTATTTGTATGCGGAAGCTTATAAGTATCATAAGACTGGTCTTCCTTTAATTCAACCTTTGTATTATAAATATCCTAAAATTAAAGATGAACCAATGTATAGAAATGAATATTTCTTTGGCACAGAGCTTTTTGTAGCACCTATAACAAGTCCTAAAGATAAGATAATGAATAGAGCAATTCATCGCATATTTATTCCTAATGGTATGTGGTATGACTTTAAAACTGGCAAGAAATTTCCTGGTGGCAAAAGATACATTACTTTCTTTCAAGATGAAAACTATCCCGTATTTGCTAAAAGTGGATCAATTATTCCATTAGCTAATTTAGAACAAAACAAAAATGTTTGTAAACCACCTCGTAGTATGGAAATTCATGTTTTTCCTGGATTAAGCAATACTTATAAATTATATGAAGACGATGGTGAATCAAATTTATACAAAGATGGGTATTATATTGTTACTAATATTGATTATAATTATCAAGAAAATAATTATACTTTGATAATAAGACCTACTGAAGGTAAAAGTGGTATAATTCCTGATAAACGTGATTATAAAATTAGGTTTAGAAATACCAAAGAAGCCGATGAAGTAATTATCTATATCGATGAAAATAAAGTTAATTTTAATGCTTACCCAGAAGATTCTGATTTTGTTATTGAAATTAAAGATGTTCCTACTACTAAACAATTAACTATTAATTGTAAAGGCAAAGATATTGAAATAGATGCTGTTAGAATTATTAATGAAGAAATAGATTCTATTATTAGTGATTTACAAATAAGAACTGTTTTAAAAGAGAAAATAGCGGAAGTTATTTATAGTGATAAAACCATTCAAAAGAAACGTATTGCTCTAAGAAAACTTAAGAAAGATGGTTTAGATAAAATATATATTAGAATGTTTTTAAAACTACTTGAATATATTGCTGAAATTTAATATAATTTACCTATAAGCGATGAGAAAGACTAGTAGTTATAAACTATTTAAAAAGAGATTTAGTGGTTGGTGGAAACTAAAAAAATAATTATAATGAACTCACTTTGGATGCTTGGTGGGTTGATTCTCCTTACTGAATTTAGAGTTAAATTAAGGTGGTACCACGGCATTTTCGTCCTTATGATGGAAATGCTTTTTATTTAGAAAGGAATATAGCTATGATGGAATATTTAATGTATTTTGGAATTATCTTTGTTTTAGTATTTTTATTTTATTTCTTAATTTTAAATAGAATAAAACTAAAAAAGCAAAAATATAATAAGATAGGAGAAATAAATTACTTAATAAAAAAATTTAAATTAGACCCCCAAAAAGTAGATTATAAAAAAACAGCGTTAATTGTAGCGTTAATAAATGCCTTTATAATATCTTTTACTTGTGTTTTTATATCAATTATTAATGTAGCTTTTGTATGGCAAATGCTAATTGGTTTTGTTTTACTATTTGCTTTAATTTATTCTATATATGAAATATTTGGTAGATACTTAGTAAAAAAAGGATGGGGTAAATAATGTATAATTTCAAGAAGATCGAAAAAAAATGGCAAGAATATTGGAATCAAAACCAAACTTTTAAAGCTGTAAACGAAAGTGATAAAGAAAAGTATTATGTTTTAGTAGAATTCCCTTATCCTTCGGGAGTAGGACTTCATGTTGGTCATGTTAGAAGTTATGCAGCTTTAGATTCTTTAGCTAGATTTAAAAGAATGCAAGGATTTAACGTTTTATATCCTATAGGTTGGGATGCTTTTGGAGCACCAGCTGAACAATATGCTATCAAAAATCATATTCATCCTAAAGAAGCAGTTACGGAAAATATTAAGACTTTTAAAGCTCAATGCCAAAAAGTGGGTATTAGTTTTGATTGGAGTAGAGAAATAGCTACTACTGATCCTGAATATTATAAATGGACGCAATGGCAATTTTTAAAATTTTATGAACATGGAATGGCCTATAAAGCTAAAAAATATATCAATTGGTGCCCTAAATGTAAATCAGGACTATCTAATGAAGAATCTTCCGGTGGAGTCTGTGAAAGATGTGGAACCAAAGTTGAAAAAAGACTAAAAGAACAATGGATGCTTAGAATGCGTGATTATGCTGAAGATTTATTATCAGGTTTAGATGAAACTGAATTCTTAGATAAAATTAAAATAGGGCAGATTAACTGGATAGGTAAAAGCGAAGGAGCTAACGTTAATTTTAAATTAAAAGAAGTAAATGACAATTTAGAAGTATTTACTACTAGGGCTGATACTTTGTATGGAGTAACCTTTATGGTAATGTCTCCCGAACATCCTTTCTTAACTAAATATCAAGATAAAATTAAAAACTTAGAAGAAGTTAAAAAATACCAAAAAGCAGCTAGTGAAAAAAGTGAAATTGAAAGAACAGATATTACTAAAGATAAAACTGGTGTCAAAATAGAAGGGTTAACAGCTATTAATCCTGTTAATAATGAAAAAATACCAATTTGGATAAGTGATTATGTATTAATAGATTATGGAACCGGAGCTATTATGGCTGTTCCTGCTCATGATGAAAGAGACTATGCTTTTGCTACTAAATATAATATTTCTATTATACCAGTAGTTGATGGCGGAGATATTAGTAAAGAAGCTTATACCGGTGATGGTAAAATGATTAATTCAGGAATCTTAAATGGTTTAACAGATAAAAAGACATCTATTAAAAAGATGTTAGATTATTTAGAAGCAAATAAAATGGGTCATAAACAAATAGATTATCGTTTACAAGACTGGGTATTTTCGCGTCAAAGGTTCTGGGGTGAACCGGTACCAATGATTTATTGTGAAGATTGTGGCTGGGTACCAGTTCCGGAATCTGATTTACCAGTACTACTTCCTGATGTAGCTTCATATGAACCAACTGAAGATGGAGAAAGTCCTTTAGCAAATATAACTGATTGGGTTAATACTACTTGTCCAAAATGTGGCAAAAAAGCTAAAAGAGAAACTGATACCATGCCTAACTGGGCTGGATCTAGTTGGTATTTTCTAAGATATATGGATCCTAATAATAACGAAGAATTTGCTTCACCTGAAGCTTTAAAATATTGGGGTAAAGTAGATTTATATAATGGTGGAATGGAACATGTTACTAGGCATCTTCTATACGCCAGATTCTGGAATCAATTTTTATATAATATTGGTTTAGTACCAAATAAAGAGCCTTTCTTAAAAAGAGTAGCTCATGGTATGATACTTGGTGCTGACGGCGAGAAAATGGCTAAAAGTAGACCAGAATATTGTGTTGATCCCATGGATACTATTAATGAATATGGTGCTGATGCCTTAAGAACTTATGAAATGTTTATTGGGGATTATGAAAAAGACTCAACTTGGAATGAAAATGGTTTAAAAGGTTGTAAAAAGTTCTTAGATAGAGTATATAGAATGAAAGATAAAGTAATAAAAGGAGATACTTATTCTAAAGAATTAGAAAAAATAATTAACAAAACAATTAAAAAAGTAACTAATGATATGTCAAATATGAAATTTAATACTGTAGTATCAGCTTTAATGATTTTATCTAATGAATATGATAAGATGAGTAATATAACCGAAGCTGATTATCGTTTATTATTAACTTTACTTAATCCTATTGCTCCTCATATTACTGAAGAATTAAATGAAATGGGTAATTTAGGCGAAATGTTAGCTTACACAACATGGCCAGAATACGATGAAAGCAAAACTATTGATGATACTATTACCATAGGAGTTCAAGTTAATGGTAAACTAAGAGGATCAATTGAGATAGAACTTAACGAAGATGAGGGTAGTGTTAAAGAAAAAGCTTTGAAAGAAGATAATGTCAAGAAGCATACTGAAAACAAAGAAATAGTTAAAATAATAGTTGTACCAAATAAAATAGTTAATATTATAGTAAGATAAAAAGGAGTTAAAATGAAAAAAAGGGTGAGAAAAAGATTGAAATTTTTATTTAATCTATGTATTTTACTAGGATTAGTATATTTAGGGTTTACAGGTTACTACTGGGTTGAAACAAAAGCCCAAGAAAAGGAACTAAATTCTATTATTGCGGAAAACGAACGTCAAGAAAAAGAGTATAATGAATGTATAGCTAAAGAGTATCAAAATGACAATGAAGTAGAAGATAAAGTTGCTGAATTAGATAACTATATTAAAAATAATTATCCTTATACTAGTATTGAGTATTATGACTTAGAAACAGGACTAACTTATACTTATAATGAAAATACTGTTTATTATGGAGCTAGTTTAATTAAAACTTTAGATGCTTTATATATTTATAATAAAGCTTTAGAAGATGAGAGTATTTTAGATACTAAATTAACTTATACTTCTTCATACCAAAGAGGATCTAGTTTAGAAATGGCTAAGTATAGTTTTGGGGAAAAAGTAACAGTTAGGAACTTAGTAAAATATGCTATTACCGTTAGTGATAATTCTGCTCATCAAATGCTAATTGATTATATTGGTTTTAGCAAACTGAAAGCTTATGGAAATAGTCTTGGTAATAATTATACTTTAATAGGTGGAGATAATTATGGTAATATTGATTTAAGTGATGCTTTTAATTATATGGTTAACGTTAATAAATATATAAATAATAATGGTGAATTAGGAGAAGAACTAAGAAATTACTTTGATAATGACTATGATAATTTCTTAAACTTAGATGGTGTTAATGCCTTACATAAATATGGTTATTATGCTGGATACTTTCATGATATAGGTATTATGGAAGATGATGATCCATATATTATTGTAGTTTTAACTAATTATGGTTATGATAACTTTAAAACCATAGTTAACAATATTTCTAAAAAAGTTAATGCGCTTCATGAATACTATCACAACAAAAGAAAAGTTGCTTGTTATGTAGAAGCGTATCAATAAAAAAAGACTTTGAAGTCTTTTTTTATTGCTTTACTTTAAAAATAATAGTAGTATATAAATCAAAATGTTTGGATGGGAAATCTTATGATAAAATATTTTTCAGAATTAGAAAATCCTAATAATTTTACTTTGCCATTGGTAAGTTATAAAGGCGGAATTAGAACTATGTATTTAAAAAAAGATGCCTTTCCGCCATGTTTTTATGAAAAATATGGGAAGTTTCTTAGTTATCTTGATGAAATAATAGAAATGGCAATATATTATGGCAAAAAGCCCGATTTAATTCTTACGGAGTCAAGCTTTTCTTGCCCTGATCAAATTAATATGGAAGAATATACTAGAAGAGGAGAATCGGAAATAAATTTAAAAGAATTTTGTGATAACCCCGAGTTTTTAAATAAAATTATAACTCCAAATGATATATTTCCGGTAATTTCTCAGTGTGCTGGTCTTTTAGATATTTTAATATTTTTATATCCAAATCTTGCTCAAAAGTGGACGCCAATATTAAATGGTTTAAGTAATGCTTGTGAAGAAATAGAAAAATATGAAGAGTTTAAATATAGAATACCTAAGGTAATACCAAAAAACCAAAAAATGGCAAATTCTTGGTTTATAACTTGTTATGGAGATTTATATAATACAGGTAATCGCCATAAACAAACGAACTTAACATATATTTTCGATCAAATAAAAAAAGGCATTTATAGCGGCGGAAATTTTGAAGGATGGTCTAAAAGCATCTGGACTATAAAAGAAGAAATTATTGCCGAGGGATTTGTTAATTATACTACCTTTTATTGGTATGTTAAATCAGGTTATTGGTTTCCGATTATAATTAATTCTTTTGATACATATCCAGATTCAAGCTTTAGAATGGAAGATTTAATATCAAATAAATATGATGAGGAAATTGTAAAAGCCGTTTTTAGCGAAGTGGTGTTAGATTATTTTGGGGCTAAATCTTTTAACAAAGAAATTATTACTGTAGTTTTAGGGGTCATTAGTGCTCAAGCAGGATTGGTAAATTTCTTCGAACGTTTTCAAAGGGATGTCAGAAATCCTAGACAAGAGCTAGAAAGATTAGAAGAAATGACATTTTTTAGTATGTCTGATATTCTTGTTAGATGTGCCAGATTTTATAAAATTGAATCTATGCTTAAAAGGACAATAACAACCAGTTCAATAACTCCTTTTGAAGATTTACAGGAATATGTAAAAAGAGGTTGGAATGTTTATGTTATTCCACCTATTATAATCAGTAAAGAAGAAGGCGTAGTAAAAGAGTTAGATTTAAGTTCACCAATTGTTGAAAGAGAACTGGAAAAAGATGTTAAACGTTATGAACGTAGTAAAAAAGAAATGTATGGTTATGGAACAATACACTACTAAATAGTGCGTTTAAATGTTCTTTTGATATAGAATTGTGCGGTTGAGATTACAATAAATAAAAAAGACTTCAAAGTCTTTTTTATTGTTTAGTAAATTCTTTACTTAATAAATTTCTTTTTTCTAGTCTACTATATGATCTAGAATCAATAATTAAATCAAATTCCCCAATAAATTCAAATATCTTTGGGTTAAAGCTTAATTTAAATTGGTTAAGGCCATAATATTTATCATTTTTATCATTAAATAAACCAGTTACACCATTTAAATCAGCAAATTTATATTCATTTTTATATAATTCCATAATTTTGTAATACATAAAATGGTTAGAATTAATATTAGTATATTTATCATTAAATCCAGTTCTAACAAAATAAATGCGATTATCGTGTTTAATTATTAAAGCTCCACCAAGATATTCTTCTTGGGTAGATTTAATTTTATTAGTAGCTAGTAAGATATCTTCTTTTAAAGAATGTAATTTTTTATCAGATTCCATTTTAGAATTTAAAACCGATTTTTTCTTACTACTTTGAAGCGTTTGGTTACAAAAGTTATTTATTTCTAACTCTTCTTCATATTTTTCCTGAGTACTAACTAAAAAGTTTTTGTAATTAACTTTGAGTAAAAGTAATTCCGCTTCACTAAATTTATCAAAAGCATTATAGTAATCTTTATAATAGTTTATTTTACGATCTTTTTTATTTTTAATAAATTTATAAAAAATATCCATTTTGTCTATATTAGCTTTTTCTAAATATAAACCTTGTCTTTCACTTTTTTTAATTTTCCCTCGAGTAGTCTTAGAAACTGAATTGATATTTAATTCACTAAGATTAACAATGGCATTAAATCTGGGAATTAAAGTTTCAAAAGCATAATTAGGTTTTAATTGTTTATAACCATAAGTAGTTAAACTATCAACTATTTTAACATTTTGATTATATAGTACTTTGTAATTATTATCTTTAATAGCTTCACCAATGGCTATCTCAGGATTTATTTTAATAAAAACAACTTTCTTTTTATAATAATATTCAGCAATAGCTTTAGTAAATTTTTTTAGTAAATCAGGATTATAAAAATCTAATAAAAATCCTTTGGGAGCATAACCATATAAATAATGGTTTTTAATTTTTTTTAAAAGAATAACAGAGGCAGCTACTAAATTATTATATTCATCTATGTAACCTATTAGATTATAGTTATAACCATGTTTACTCATTAAGATAGCATAGCTAGAAGTTTGATGATAGCTTCTTAAAGGATGTTTTTTAGCAAATTCATCAAATTCAAATATACTTAATTCTTTAATCATCAAAATCACCTCAAATTGCTATCAAGTTATTAAATTGTACCATAAAAGGCTTAAAAAATCTAGTTGCTTAAATGTTGATATTAAGTTATAATTTAATAGAGAATAAAAAGGTGATACCATGGAAATAAAGGATTTAAAAGCTCGTGAAATATTAGATTCTAGAGGTAATCCTACTGTTGAAGTAGAATTAACTATTTCGGATGGTAGAAAAGTAGTAGCATCTACTCCTAGCGGAGCATCTACTGGTAAAAAAGAAGCTTTAGAACTTAGAGATAATGATCCTAAAAGATATCAAGGTAAGGGAGTTTTAAAAGCTGTTAATAATATAAATGGTGTTATAAGAGATAATTTAATTGGGGCACCTTTAAATCAAAGAAGAATAGATAATGCTTTAATAAGTATTGATGGTACTCCTAATAAGAGTTATTTGGGAGCCAATGCCACTTTAGCAGTTTCCTTAGCAGCTTTAAAAGCAGCAGCTTTAGCAAATAATAAAGAATTATATGAATATGTTTCTAATGGTAAAGTATCATTACCACTTCCGATGGTTAACATTATTAATGGGGGAGCTCATGCTGATAATAATTTAGATATTCAAGAATTTATGATTGTACCAATTATTAGAACTTTCAAAGAACGTTTAAGAGCTAGTAGTGAAATATATCATAGTTTAAAAAAGATTTTAAAAGAAAAGAAATTTTCAACTGCAGTAGGTGATGAAGGTGGTTTCGCTCCTAATCTTGATTCTAATAAAGAAGCTTTAGATTTAATTATTAAAGCTATTAACGAAGCTGGATATACACCAGGAAGACAAATTTACATAGCTTTAGATGTGGCAGCTTCATCTTTTTATCTAAGTGATATAGATAGATACTTATTTGAAGGTAAGAAAATAAGTGGCGAAAAATTATTAGAATATTATCAAAATCTTATTAAGGAGTATCCTATTATTAGTATTGAAGATGCCTTTAGTGAAACGGATATAAATAATATTCAAAAATTAACATCTATTTATAAACATAAAATATTAATAGTAGGTGATGATTATTTTGTAACTAACAAAAATATGTTGCAAGATGGCATAGATAAAAAATATTGTAATGCCATTATCATTAAACCTAATCAAATAGGGACGATAAGTGAGACTTGTGATACGATAAAATTAGCTTATTTAAACAACTATAAGATGATAATGTCTCATCGTAGTGGCGAAACAGAAGATACAGCTATAGCTGACTTAGTATGTGGCTTTAATATTCCTTTTATTAAAACGGGATCCATTGCTAGAGGCGAAAGAATAGCTAAATATAATAGATTGCTTAAAATAGAAGAAAACTTACTTAACCAAAAATAATTGCCTTTTTTAAAATATTATGTTAAATTAGACGCTGAGGAACGAGTGATATAATGGAAACAATATTATTAATAATTTCAATTTTACTTATTGCAATTGTTTTATTACAAAGTGGTAAAGCTAGTGATGCTAGTCAGATAATAACTGGTGGTAATGAATCACTATTTAAAAATCAAAAAGAACGTGGTAGTGAATTATTTATTAGTAGACTAACACTAGTATTAGGAGTAGCTTTCTTTGTAATATCATTTATTCTATTTATAAAGTAATAGAAGAACTATTTATTAGTTCTTTTTTTATGCAATAAATAAATAATGTGATAAAATTATAATGAGGTAAGATATGAGAGAGTTGATATTAGAAAAATTAGATAAAGTATTGGATGCTATGGATTTAATGTCTATAAATGATTTACTAGGTCTTA
>DAOSVX010000029.1:0-8768 GCA_035379765.1 Bacilli bacterium
CTTCCATTACTTTTATTTCAGTAGTAGGTTCACTAGAAAAAGTTGGAGTTGTAACTGGAATATCAGTTCCTACAGTTTCATCCTCTTTTTCACAACCTAACATACAAAATAATTGTGTAGCAACTATGGCAAGTATTAATAATCTTTTTGGTGAAGTTACTGTTTCTATCACTTTATTCATTTTAATTCCCCCTTTGTGAATTAATGCTCGCTATTTTATCATAAAAGTCCTAAAAAGTCAATATTTACTAATTGTATTGTGCTTCCTGTTTACGGTGCTTATGCTACCATATATCTATATATATGTCAATTGCTAAAAGTTTAAGTTGTTGAGTGGTAAATTAAGTGATATTATGATATTGAATGTGGAGTAATGAGAATATGAGCAAAAAGAAGAAAAAGCTTAGTGTTTTAATGGGTGTTGTTATATTTTTGGGAGTTGTAGGACTTTTATATGTTGCTTATGATAAAGGTATAATAAAGTTTGAAAAAAGTGTTACTAAGAAAGAAATAGAAACTAAGAAAACCGGTAACGAACAAGAAGAAGAGGAAACCAGTGAATATAAAATAATTGATACAACCTCTGATGCTAGGCCTTATGCAGTAATGATTGATAATGTTAATGGTGCTAGACCTCAAAGTGGATTGCAATCTGCGTATATGGTTTATGAAATAACTGTCGAATCAGGATTAACAAGATTAATGGCTTTATTTAAAGATGTTGATTTAAGCATGATAGGGCCAGTTAGAAGTTCTAGGCATTATTTTTTGGATTATGCAATGGAAAATGATGCTATATATGTTCATCATGGTTGGAGTCCTCAAGCAAAAAGTGATATTAGTACATTAGGTATAGATAATTTAAATGGTTTATATAATCCCTCTAATATGTTCTGGCGTGAATCTACTAAAGTGTCACCTCATAATTCCTATACTAATTCAGCCAAAATACTTAAAGCTGCTGAAAATAAGGATTATCGTTTAACTAGTACTGATTATCAAGTTTTAAACTATAGTGCTGAAACAGTAGATTTAACAAATTATAGTAGTGTTGAAGATGCTACTTCGGTAACTATTAAGTATTCTAGTGTCACCAAAGTATCTTATAAATATGACGCCGAAAACAAAGTCTATTTAAGGTATCATAATGGTGAAAAACATAAAGACTATTTAACTGGTAAGCAATTAGAAGTAAAAAACATTATCATTTTAAACGACATTACAGTTACGGTTATGGATGGTGATGCTAAAGGCCGAATTAATTTAGGTAATATTGGTACTGGGAGTGGCTATTATATTACGGAAGGTAAAGCTATTAAAATAACTTGGAGTAAAAAAGATCGCGCATCTAAAACTGTTTATAAAGACGAAAATGGTAATGTTTTAAAGATAAATGATGGCAACACATTTGTTCAAATTCAACCAAGTAATCAAAAACCAGTTATAAGTTAAAAGAAGGAGGAAATTATGGAAAAGTTTAGTGAATTTTTGGTAAACAACTATGTTTGGTTTCTAGTAGGAGCAGTAATTTTAATTTTTGCTTTAATAGGTTATCTTGTTGATACAAATAATAAAAAGAAAATTGCTAGTGGTGAATTAATACCTAAACCTAAAAAAGAAAGAAAAGCAAAATCTAAAGAAGAAGAAACCAAAGAAAGCATCAGTGAAATGGAAAATGTTCCTTTAGGTGAAGCTATGAAGCCTAAGAGTAAAAAAGCAGAAGAAAAAACTTCTAAAGAAGAACCTATTAAAGAAAATAAAGAAGAAGTTAAAAAACCAGAAACTGATTATGACAAACCAATTATAAAAGAAGAAGAACCTTCTGATAATAGTTTTGAAGTAGAAGATAGATAGTCGTAAATAAGACGACTATTTATTTTTTTGATACTAGTAAATAAGAAATTATTTTGTTATAATTAATAATACAGAAACGGAAGTGAATTAAATGACTATTTCTAGTATTTTGAATATCTTAACGAAGATAATTGATATATCAATTGTTTGGGCTATGTTTTATTATATTCTAAAGAATTTAAAGAATAATATAAAAATGGTTTTGATATTTAAAGGAGTCATTTTAATAATTTTAATTAAAGTAATTAGTGATTTATTAAATCTTTACACAGTAGGACTATTATTAGAATATGTTATAGTTTGGGGTCCTTTAGCTTTAATAATTATCTTTCAGCCAGAAATTAGAA
Organism: Bacilli bacterium; assembly: GCA_035379765.1. GTDB lineage: Bacteria > Bacillota_I > Bacilli_A > RF39 > UBA660 > DAOSVX01. The sequence goes on from DAOSVX010000029.1 coordinate 2,202, forward strand.
ATGTTTTGGAGTCTTTAGGGAGAAGCCAATTATTAGGAAGACATAAAATGCTTACTGTAGATGAAAGAGAAAAAGTAGTATATGAAATAATGGAAGCTATCGAGTATTTTAAAAAGAATCGTATTGGAGCTTTAATAGTTATTGAAAGAGATATGTCTTTACAAGAATATATAGATAGTGCCACAAAGATATATGCTGATTTAAGTGGTGAATTATTAGAATCAATATTCTTTCCTAATAATCCCCTTCATGATGGAGGAGTAATTGTTCAAGGTGATAGATTGACATGTGCTGGAGCTATATTTAGAACTAGTTTAGATCCATCTATTTCTAAAAGATTAGGGACAAGACATAGAGCAGCTTTGGGTGTCGCTGAAGAAACAGATGCAATTGCTTTAATAGTTTCTGAAGAAACAGGGAGAATTAGTATTGCTTGTGACCATGAACTTCGTTATAACCTATCAATAGATGAATTTAAAATGATGCTGATGGAAGAATTAAAACCAAAAGTAGAAATGTTTTATGATAGTGACGAAGATGAAGATGGGAGTGAAAAATAATGAAGAAGTTTTTAAAAGCTTTAGGAAAATTTTTCCAAGCCATTTATAAAGTGATTGATAAAATAGTTGTAACTCCTATAAGTAGATTAGTATTTAAAATAAATGAGTATTTTAAGAATAATAATGGTTTAATAGAAAAAGTTTTAAATAGGCCTAATATGTTGATATATATTTCTTTGTTTTTTGCTGTAGCTGTCTTCTTTTTAGTAGATTCTAAAGTAATAAGTTTTGTTGAAACCGAAGCTGAAATAATAACTGGTCAGCCAGTTGAAGTTGTTTATAATGAAGAAGCTTATGTTGTAGAAGGAATACCTGAAACAGTTGATATAACTTTAATAGGAAGAAAAAGTGATTTATATTTAGCTAAACAACTTGGTGATCACGAAGTAATATTAGATTTAACTAATTATGGAGTTGGGGAGCATAAAGTAAAATTAACTTATAAACAAACAATTGAAACATTAGATTATAAGTTAGATCCTTCTTCTGTATTAGTTATTATTAAAGAAAAAATTAGTGCTTTAAAAGATATTACATATGATTTATTAAACCAAGATAAATTAGATAAAAAATTAAGTGTTAAGAGTATTGCTTTAAATAGAAGCGAAGTAGTTGTTAAAGGGTCAGAAGATGCTTTAGCAGAGGTAGCAACTGTCAAAGCTTTGATAGATTTAAATAATGAAGATTTAAAAACTACGGGAAGTTTTGAAATAGAAGCAATACCATTAGTAGCATATGATGAAAACGGAGCTGTTATTGATAATGTCGAAATAGTACCAGCAACTGTAACGGCAACTGTAGATTTAGAATCATACTCAGTTGAAGTACCAATAAAAGTTATAACCACTGGGGATTTAACAGTTGGGTATGCTATAAGTTCTATTATTCCTAGTGTAAGTAAAGTAGTTATTTATGGTGATCAAGAAGTTTTAGATACTATTCAATACATACCAGTTTCTATAGATATAAGTGGCTTAAAAAGTAGCAAGACATTTAATGCTAACATAACTAAACCATCAGGAGTAAGATATATGAGTGAAACAACTACTTCAATTGCTGTTACGTTAGATTCTCAGACGTCCAAGGAAATAACTGGTGTTCAAATTGAAACGAAAAATTTAGCTGATGGCTATTCAGCTAGTGCTAAATCAATAGCTGATACCACTATAACAGTAACGGCTAAAGGGGTTAAATCAATATTAGATAATTTCACAGCTCAAGATATTTCCGCTTATGTAGATTTAACAGGGTATACAGCTGGCACTTACTCAGTCCCTATTATTGTCGAAACTGATGATGTAAAAGTTCAACTTGTTCCAAATGTTAATACTATCGACATAGTTATTAAAAAAAGTTAAAAATAACCTTTAAGGTTATTTTTTAATAATTTACTTTCCTAGTTATTTATAATATAATAACTATTAGGTGAAAAAAATGAAAAATACAAATGATACAGAACAAATAATAAAGTTTTTAAAAATTTTAGGAATAGTAATAATATTTCTAGTAGCAATTTATTTTTTAACATTAAAAGTGGCTGATAAAGAAGAAGAAAATAACGACACTGAAGTAACTCGTAATGAGGTAGTGGTAGGAACATCTCTTAGTTTATCAGACGATGAATATTATGTTTTATTTTATGATCCAGAAAGTAATATAGCTAGTTATTTAGATAGTTGGCAAGACAGTTATTTAGAAGCTGATAGTACTCCAAAATTATATTATGTAGATTTATCACTAGCTATTAATAAAAAATTTGTAACGGAAGAAGATTCCAATTCTAAAGCTACAAAGGAAACTGATTTAAAAATAAAAGATGGGACTTTAATAATTGTAAAAAATGCTAAAATAACTAATTATATAGAAAATCTTCAAGAAATATACCAACTTTTAAATTAAACTTTAATTATTCAAATTAAAGTTTTTTTATGCTACAATGTATATTGTAGTAAGGTGAAAATATGAAAAAGAAGAAGCAATATTACTTTAAATTAAAAGAAGTTATAATCTTAATAGTAATTACCAGTATTGTAATGGTTTTAGGTACTGGTATAGTTTTAGAAAATAAATATAAAAATAGCTCTTCTGATGAAGTTGTTATAACTGATGAAAATGTTAAAAACTTTTTAGCTGCTTATCAAACTTTAACGGAAAAATATTATGAAGAAGTTGATAATGAAGATTTAATGAGCAATGTTATAACAGCAATGTTTAATTATTTTGATGATCCTTACACAACTTATTTAAATAAAAATGAAACTACTTCTTTAATTGAATCATTAAGTGGTGAATATGAAGGAATAGGAGCTAAAATAACAAAGGATGATAGAGGAATAGTAATCTTAGAAGTGTTAGAAAACTCTTCAGCAATGGAAGAAGGTTTAAAAAAAGATGATGTAATATTAGAAGTTAATGATGAAAATGTCGAATCTAAAACAGCTTATCTAGTTTCGGAAATGATTATTAATGGCTCAAGTGATAAAGTAAAATTAACAATCTTAAGAGATAATGAAGAATTAGATTTCTATTTAACGGTTAAGACAGTTGAGATTCCTTCTATAGAAACAGAACTTATTTCTGATGATACTGCTTATTTATATATTGATTCTTTTTCTTTGAATACTTCTAAACAAGTAAGAGAAAAAGTTAATAATTATGAAAATGCGGGAATAAAGAATTTAATAATAGATGTTAGAAATGATACAGGGGGATATTTATCAATAGCTGAAGATATTGCCAAAATATTTTTAGAAAAAAATGCTATTATTTATTCAATTGAAAATAAAGATGGACTTGAAACTATTAGAGATAATACTTTAGAAGCTAGCAATTTAAATGTTGTAGTTTTAATAAATGGCGAATCAGCTTCAGCTTCAGAAGTGTTAGCAGCAGCTTTAAAAGAAAGTTATGGGGCCATTTTAGTAGGGGAAACATCTTATGGTAAAGGTAAAGTCCAAAGAACAGAAATGTTAGATGATGGTTCCATGATAAAATATACTACTGCTAAATGGTTAACGCCAACTGGTGATTGTATAGATGGGGTTGGCTTAATACCAGATTATGAAGTTACTAATGGTACTAATACAGATAATCAACTAGCTAAAGCTATAGAACTATTAAAAGAATAAAAGGAGTGAGGGACTGTGATACTAAAGAAACCATATGCCTTTTTAATTAAACACTTTCGTTTAATTCATCTTTTTTTAGCTATAGCAGCTATTTATTTAACTTATAAAACTAATAAGATAGTTGTATTTTTTAATTCCTATATTAAAAATGGTTATCGTTTAACGGAAACTAATATTGCTAGTAATTATGTAACTATATTTATGTATTTAGCAATAATAGTAATATTAATTACTGCTTTAATAATATATTTATTGTTTAAAGAAAAAGATAAACCTAGAAAATTTTATGCTTATTTAATTGTTTATTATATATTATTATTTGGTTTATTAACCTTTGCTCACGGAGCTTTAAGTAATTTGGAGCTAACTACTGTTGCAGCCAAAACAGTTAGAGTGTATCGCGATTTATCTTTGATTTTTTCTTTACCTCAATATTTCTTTTTAGTATTTGCTTTACTCCGAGGTATTGGTTTTGATATTAAGAAATTTAATTTTAGTAAAGATATAAGTGAGTTACAAATTGAAGCTAAAGATAATGAAGAATTTGAATTTATTTTGGATGTCCCTGGTTATAAGGTAAAAAGGACTTTAAGAAGGACTTTAAGAGAACTAAAATACTTTGTTTTAGAAAACACCTTTGTTCTTATTTGTGTTGGAGTTTTAACTCTAGGTATTATTGGTACTACTATTTATATGAATAGAAGCACACGTATTCAAACTTATAAAGAAAACCAATCTTTTAGTTATGATAATTATAAAATGCAAGTATTAGATTCTATTATTACTCCGCTAGATTATGATGGCAGTATTTTAACCGAAGGCAAAACTTATTTAGTAGTATCTTTAAGTATTATTAATAATACTATATTAGAAAAAGAACTTGATACAACCGATTTTAGATTGTTGGTAGATGATGAAATAATATATCCAACCCAAAGTAAAAATGAGCATTTTATTGATTTAGGAGATCCATACAATAATGAAGAAATTGCTGAAAAAGATACATCTAATTATATTTTAATATTTGAACTTAATGAAGATCAAATAAAAGATAAATATACTTTACGTATCCAAGAATCTTTAAGTTTTAGTGATAATGAAATAATTGCTACCTATAAAGAGGTTACTTTAATACCTACAGTAATTGATACTGTTAAAACAGATACTGCCGTAGCTTTAAATGAAGAAATAGATTTAAAAGATTCATCTTTGAGTAATAGTAAATTATTAGTATCAAGTTATGAAATAACCAAGAGTTATAAATATAATTACACCTTTTGTATTGATGATGAATGCCAAGTATCAACAGATACAATAGATGCTACTTACCAAACAGAAGTAGAAAAGACTTTACTAGTTTTAAACTATGAATTAACTTTAGATGAAGAAGCGCCATATACCAGTAATATTAAAAATGAAACATCCTTCTTCAATAATTTTCTAAAAATAAAGTATACTTATAATGATAAAGAATATACATGTGTTCCAACTAATAGAACACCTAATGGAATGAATAATAAAGTAATATTAGAAGTAGATGGTAAAATAAAAAATGCATCTTCTATTACATTAGTTATTACTATTAGAAATAGGGAATATAACATAACATTGAAATAATTATCATGTTTTGTTATAATACTTCCTATGGAGCCGTAGCCAAGTGGTAAGGCGTGGGTCTGCAACACCCTGATCACCGGTTCAAATCCGGTCGGCTCCTCCAAAAGATAATAAAAAGGACTTTGAAAGTCCTTTTTTTGAAATAATGATATAATATAGATGTTAAGGAGACTATAATGAAAAAGATTGAAACAACTTTATTACTTTTAAGAAAGGATGATCAAATCCTGCTTGCTTTAAAGAAAAGAGGCTTTGGAGTAGGTAAATACAATGGCGTAGGTGGTAAATTAGAACCAGGAGAAACTCCAGAGGAAGCAATGATTAGAGAAACCGAAGAAGAAATTGGAGTGACACCAACTAAGTATGAAAAAATGGGCGAAAATGTTTTTGAAGAGCTTATGAATGAAGAATTAGTGTTTTTAAGATTTCATTTGTATGTTGCTACTGAATGGTTAGGTGATCCTGTTGAAACAGAAGAAATGAAACCCTACTGGTTTAATATAGCAAAAATACCATACGATAAAATGTTTGCTGATGATAGATATTGGTTACCTCTAGTTTTAGAAGGTAAAAAAATAAGTGGGACTTTTAAATTTGATGAAGATTGGCATTTAATATCATATGATATTAAAGAAATTTTTGATAAAATAAAGTAGATTACTGAAGAGGGTGGAGTTTTGGAAAAAGTATTATTACTATTTTCTGGTGGTAAAGATAGTATGTTATCAACTTGTAGATTAGTTAATAATGGATATGAAACTAATTTGGTTGCTTATGATAATGGGTACGAATTGGCTATCGAAAATATTGCTAATTGTGCCAAAAGATTAATTAAAGTAAAAGGCGAAGAAAAAATAAAATATTTAGGAACGTTTTCAACGATAGGAATATATCGTAGTTTTTTTCTGCCACTTTTTAATATGAAACCCAGTGAAATATCTTCAAAATATGGTGAAGCAACTATATCTCAATTAAATTGTTTAATGTGTCGAAGTGCTATGTATATATATTCTATTATTTTATGTAAAATATTAGGTATTAAAAACATTGCTGAAGGAGCTAGAGAAAGTCAACAATTTGTAATTGAACAAAAACCAATGCTTGATTTATATCAAGAATTACTAAGTGAGTATGGTATTGATTTATTATTACCAGTTATTTCGGAAATAAGTGATTTTCATGTTGAAAATGAACTTTTGATGAATGGGCTTGTACCTAAAACATTTGAATCTCAATGTTTATTAGGGTGCCCTATAGATAAA
>DAOSVX010000030.1:0-8506 GCA_035379765.1 Bacilli bacterium
AATAGAATAATACTGATTCATTGTTACTATATGTACTAAACCCTAAAAAATAATAGGCTAAAGATAATAATAAAATACTGCTAGTAACCGGTAAAATCCTTTTTATACTTGCTAAAGTATTCTTTTTGGTAATACCTAATTCTATATTATTTATTTTAAATAGTTTAGCTACTCCAAATGATAGTATCCCCATTATTACTAAGACATAAAAACGATATTTAAAATCTATTATATTAAAAACAATCAGTAATGGTATTAATATATAAGTTACTAAAGAAATTATTATAATTAATGCTTTCTTTCTCATAGTATCATCCTTCTTTATAACTATTTTATAGTACTTACTAGTTTTGTTTTACTTATTTTCTCGTACAACATTTTTTTACTAGTAAAAAAGTATTTAAATACTGATATTATATATACTAACAAAATAACACCTATAAAAAGAGCTCCAATAAACTCAACAATATTATTAGAAACATTTAAGTTATTTATACCAAAAGCTATTAAACTTGGTATGCCAAAATAGATAATAATAAATAATATATTACGATAAAAATAGCGGAATATATTATTTTCACCATTATCAGTAAGTATTTGAATATTCAAAAACTTTTCCCCTAAAGTTCTAGACTTTAAAAAAACAGGAATAATAAAATAATAAATAAGAATACCAAATATCATTAAATAAACATCATTAATAAATTTAGACAAACTCATAAATAAAATTATTTCTATTATCATCCAAATGAATAAGTCTAGTAAAAAAGCAGTAGTTCTTTTAAATCCCGTTATTTTTTTACCTTTTTCTCTTGCTACTAAATCTATCTTTTCCATTTTTGGTAATTTTTTAACTATTGGTTTAGCAATTAAATAGCCAAGAAGCCCTCCTAAAGTGTTTAGCATCAAATCATCTATATCAAATAATCTATACCCTCTTGGATAAATAAAATATAAACCACTTAATTGAGTTAGTTCAAAAAATAAACTTAGTAAAAAAATATATAGAATGGTTTTTTTTAAATCGCATTTAAAATAATATCTTAAATATATTCCAAAGGGTAAAGTTAAAAGGATATTATAAATTGGGACATAAAAACATGATTCTTTTAATGCTATCCAATAAGTATGAATATTGGTAATGTTAAACGAAGATTCTTTAATAAAATCAATTATAAATTTAAAAGGAATTAATTGCATTCTAGGTGTTGTAAGCATTGCTACTTCACTTATTTTTGGTAAAGGTAAGATAATTAAAAAATAAGCACACATTAAATATAAAACAAATGAATATACTAGAACAGTCTTCCAAAAAGATATTGATCCATACTTATGGTATTGAATTAATATAAAAGGCAAAGTTATTAAAAAAGCCACAAAAGGAAAAGCTACTAAAGTGATTTTTATTATATCTAGATAATTATTCATTATCAGCCCCTCCTTGTACTTACATAAATATTATACTACTGATACTTAAAAAAGCCAGCCTTTTAAGGCTAGCTTTTTCTTCTGAGCTTTTTAATTACAATATGTTGATGTGGTTATATAGCTTGTTACTCCTTCTTCCGATAACATATCACAAATGTTATCTTCAAAGGCACAACTACCGTCTTTATATTCTGCTAAAATCCAAGTGCCATATTTAGTAGTCCCTAAAGCACAAAAGTATTCTTCAGTATCATAACTAAGTTCACTGGATACAAATGGTAATCTTTTATCTACTAATTTATATACACTTATTTCATTAGTATTACCAGTTTTAGTTTCAGTTTTTTCATAACTTCCTACATAGCCATAAACTGAGTATGCCTCTAGTTCAGCATAATAAGCATTTTTGCCTAATGTAACAGCATCAGAATTCATTGTGTCTATTTCAGCTTTTGACGTCATTAAAGATAATAAATAGTAATCTGCTTCGCTTATTTTAGTTCCTACTGAATTAGTATAATATCCACCTACAAATATTGTCTTTTTTTCTTCTTCAGTAGAATTATAGCTTTTATATAACATGAACCCTAACCCTACCATGATAATTAAACAAAAAATATACCCAACAGCTACTAGTGTCTTTTTCATAACTCCAACTCCTTTTCAACCTCACTATATAACTATTGTTTTTAAAAGTAAATAGACATTTTGTAAACAAACATTTTGTTTACATTTAAAATGGACTAGTGAAAGTTAAACTAACTCCTGGCATGCCATCATAATAACTGGCAATTCTATTGGTATATTTAAATGTCCCTCCTAAAATAGTATGTCTACTTGAAGCGGATCCAAAGGAAGCACTTTTAGCTTTAGCTTTAGTAATTCTTGAACTTGTTGCATGTTGATAAGAAGCATTTATAGATAATCCTTCTGGTGAACCCCATAAATACATTCTCATAGTATTCTCTAAAGAAGATGAGGTACTATCTACAATATTCATTACTTGGCCTACACCATTTAAATTTCTAACCGTATTGCCTGAAGATGATGTATCATAGCTATAATTTATAGTATGACCATCATAAATTTGCTTAGCAACATAGGTACCACCAGAATTAAAATGCCAGTAAGCACCATTAGAAGATGTTATTTTAAAACCTATAATATCATAAAGTTTTACTGAAGGAATACGTTTCCATTCATTCTTAACATCTACTCGAGTAACTGAAACGCTAGCTCCATAATTAATTGTTAAAGTTAATTTTTTATAAGTTGTTTCATAATAAACGCAATTAGTTCCACAAGAAGATTTAGTTTCTATATTGCCATTATCATAATCTTCTTTGGATACTTCTATGTTACTAGTTTTTAAAACATTTCCTTTTTCATCTTTTTTATAAGTTGTCTTATAATACTTATCTATAGACCCTATCTTTTGGTAATCTTTGGCTAAAACAATTTTTAAATCACTGTCGGTAAATTTAGCAATAGCTTCTTTAGAATAATCATTTAATAAATAATTATAATCTTCTTTTGTTATCGCTACATTATTATCATTTACATAATAATTTTCCTGAGCTTCTACGTTAGAAATAATAAAAATACTACTAATAATTAATAAATTTAATATAATTTTTTTCATTTTTTTCTCCTCTCTTAAAAAAATATTAAATCAAACAAAAAAGTTAGACCACCTCGTTTCTAACTTTGTTAATACAAATAAAAAGCAATATTAACAAAGTATATGATGTTAATACTGCTTACATCCCATTAAGAATATCACTATTCCTTGTTATTGGCAAGTATCAGCCTAAATATTTTCCTAATTCATCAGGCACATATTCTTTTCTAGCTATATGAAGTATTTTGCTTTGATAAGCACTGTCTCCATCTAAAAAAGCTATGGCTGCTTGTGCTGTTGGGTCTTCATCTCCATCACTGGTATTATTACTAAATACAGATCTTCTATTTACAGGTAATACTTTATAATCTTGAATATATTCTCTAAACATTAAACGAATCCCCGTACGAATATAATTTTCGGGATCATATTCTCCAGCATATTTAACTGCGCAAGCTATTAGCATCCCAACATTTAAACAATCCATTAGTTCATAAACAAAATCATCATTAATTGCTGGAATATTATTTGCCATACCATAATTTGTCTCATCAATCATTTCGACAGCGATTTCTCTAGCCATGGTTTTAATAAGATAACATAATTTGTCGTAAGCATTTTCGACAGAAAGTCCTAAATCGTGCGGTTGGCAACAAGTTAAGATACCAATAAGGCAATTTATAGAACACTCTTTTTCGTCCACAATTCTTCCTTTTTTACAATTACTCATAAAAACATCTCCTTTAATTGATTATTTATTATACTCAAAATAAAATTTATTACAACAAATTTCTGATTTCTTATCTTAAATTAGCAAATTCTTCTTTTAAAGGGCCTTCGGCAAAAGTTCCTCTATTTAGTTCGTAATTATAAAATTCCTCAAATACTTCGGGCATATTATATTTTTCACTATACATTTTAGCTTTTAAAACAGCATCAAACTTATCTACTTGGTAAACAAATTTTGCTAAAGGAGTTTCTTTAGCTTCCTCTTCTTCCCATAATTCTAAGTAAGATGACAAAGAATCTGGCAATGATTTTAAAAATTCTATTGTTTTAGCTTTTTCATCTTTTTTTCTTTCTGCGTAATCTTCATCAACATCAGAAACATCACCCACTTTAGCTTCTCCTATATCGTGAATAAGACACATTTCCAATAATTTGCCAGGATCAAAACCTAATCCTTTTTCATAATTAAAAGTTAAAGCTAACATTTGTAATTGCATAGTATGATCTGATACTGATTCTAATCTTGGATCTGGTACTTTAGTTTGTTGCCAACCTGTTCTTTCTATTTTTTCCAATGCACAAACAGCATCATATATTTTTTTATAATTTTCCATATCTATCTCCTTAATCTATTAAAAAATGGAATTACTTCTTTTAAGTAAAATTCTTCATAATTTACATAATTGTTTTTTCTTTCTTTAATTAAATTTATTAATAAATCAATATAAGTATACCCTCTTTTTTTGTTATTTTCTATATAATAATCCAAATTAATATACTTTTTAGCCAATATATATTCATTGGCTCTTACTACATATTCATTAATCAATGTGGCTATCCCTTTATATGAAGATTCTAAACCATTTACTTTAGCTTCTTCTAAAAACTTATTAGTTACTTTAAACTTGTTTTTATATTTATCATATAAAGGGTTTACATAAGGATGAGAAAACTCATGGAACAAATTGAAAATAAAAGTTTCTTGGGAATAATATTCATTTTCCTTTAAATACATTCCTTTAATACAATATAAATCATCATTATTGCTTATCCCAAAAGCTCCAGCTATTAAAGGACTTAGAATTATGTTATAGCTACCCTTTTTATACCCATAAAATTCTTCTATATCTTGAACATTAAAATTAGATGGTAATTTAACTACATCTTTTAATGTTTTTTGATACATCTTATTATTAGATTCGAAAAACATATTATAATTTACTTCATTAGTAAATTTACTAATTAATTTATTAAATTCTATTCCATCTTTATTATCAGATATTCCTGTTCTAGTTTTTATATTATGATCAAATTCTTGATTTTTTATTTGATAATTATTATCTAATAATAAAGCTAAACTACTAGTGGAATCATAAAAACCTAAATATTCTTTTTCTAACCAATTAGACAATTCTTTAAATTCCTTGATTTTAAAAGTTTTTATTAAATTAGTAGTATATTCATTTTGAAAGGTAATTAACCATGGCTTTATATTCTTTTTACTAGCAGAATAAGCATATTGTAATCCATATAACAATTCTATTCTTGGATCAACGCTAAATTTAATATTAGCTTTTTTATAAATATTTCTGCCATCATTTCACTTTTAAACTTTCTATCATAACAAGATTTCTTAAATTTACTGTTTATTATTATCTTTTTTATTTTTTAATATCAAATATGTTATGCCAAACATAATCGTAAAAATAAAAACAAAACAAATAACCATTCTAATTAAAACTATTTTAGTAGGTAATGTTTCAAAACTATACCAGCTCATTAAATAAAAAGTTGTAAATGTTATTAATAATGAAATAATGCCTTCTACAATTCCTATAATTATTTTTTTCATATTTATCACCCAATAAAATTATATCATAGAAAAAAGATATTTAAATTTATTAAATATCTTTTTGATTTTTATAAATGAAATTTTATTTTTTTGGTCATTCCTTTAGCAACCATATTTCTTTTAGCTTCTTCTTCGGTATCAAAATAATAATTAAAAATATCTTTCACTGATTCAAAATCAAATCTTTTAATTGCTTGACGAATAGCTACTAAAACTTTACTTATGTTACCTCTAGACCTTTTTAATAAAAGTTCATACATTTCATCTGTTAGTAATTCAATTGGGAATCTTTTTTCATTAACAAGTTTATTAGCATTATAATGTGCAACATAAAGCTCAACTATTTTCTTTATTGTAGCTAAATCTTTACCATAATCAACTGAAACTAATGAGTACCCTTTATCAATTAATTCAGTATTACCCATTCCAGGCCATCCTTTTATTTTAGCCTCATATATAGATATATCAGATACAGCTAAAACTATTTGATCAAACAATTCAAAATAACCAGCTAATGTTTTTTGAGCAATAACACTATTGCAATCTGTTGAATCAAAATGATCAATTAAAAGTGATACTGATTTTGGTGTCAAAGCTTTCCTAAATTCATCTAATAATTGGTTACATATATCACCAGTTTTTAACTTTTGACTTAATTCTATATTTTGATAAAAATGATTATGAAAATAATTGTCAATTTCTCTAGTAAGACCATTAATTCTTTCATGTAATTTCAAAAATCTACTTTCATATATTTTGCCATGATATTTTTTTATATAACTAATTATATATCTTGCCATTTCTAACTCATAATAATGGCTAATAAACCAATCATCAAATCCTAGAAACTTACCAACAGCATCAAAATGGGTTAAAATTGCTGGAGCAGGAGTACCTATTGTTTCATATTCACGATAACTAAGTACTATACTTTTACCACCACCTCGTGGTCCGTATAAAATTGTTTTTTTAGATTTACCACTATCTATTTCCCTATTTATTCCCTTTACCGGTTCTTCAAAGAACTCATCTGATAAAATTATTTTTCTTGTTTCCATTATATTTACCTCCCTTACATTTATTTAATAGTATTCTATCTTTTTGCCCAAATATATAAAAATACTCCTTAGCTGTTTATTATAACAACAATCTATTGAATTTCAAATATTTTATTAAAAATTGTTTTATTAGTATTAACAATTATATTTTATATTTGGTGGTTTTAATATTCTTGCTATAGGGTTTTCTAAAACACTAAAATTTGATCCATATTTATCAGATTCTTCCCATGTCATATCAATACAAGATGAAATTCTACCATCTGGTAATATTTGAATATCACCTATTATTTCGTTACAAATAATTCCGGCATTCCTATATATAGAAAACTCTCTTCCATCAACTACTTCTTCAGTTGCCATACTTTGTCCTTTACCAACAAAGGAAAGCCAAGGGCCAGCACATGGTTTATATCTTTCTAAAAATAAAGATTCATTATCAGCAGTGTATCCATAGTCTCTCATTATTGCTCTATATTCTTCTACTCTTTTTCTAATTTCCCACATTTCGGTCAAATCATCTTCGTATCCAAACAATCTTTTTCTTTCTTGTCTGTGATAAAAATCATTAGAAACTTTTATTCTAAGAACTGCTCCTTTTTGGCTAGAAATTGCTACAAATTCTTCAAATTTACTTGCACATACAGACCCATTGGTGAAAAAGCTAATACTTTTCGGAGTATTACCTAAACTATATAATTGGTCTAGTAAATAAATTATTTTTTCAATATGTAATAATGGTTCGCCACCAGCTAAAAATAAACGTCCATGTATTTCAATTTGTGATAAAACAGCATTAATTACTTCTTTTGATATAACATTAGGCCTTCTATCGCCTCTAAGACAATGGGCACATTGAAAAGAACAGTTTTCAGTTATTACAAAACTAATAGTTCTATCAAAAGGAATAATTAATTTTTCTTTACTATATAGATAATCAATCGCCATATTTAAGTCCTTTTTTTAAATATGGTTAGTATTATAACATATTTATATTTAAATAAAAAAGATATAAATTTATATCTTTTTATTATTTTAATAAAACATACTTAGTAAGCCAAGTTTTAAATTCCGAAACGGAATTAAAATAAGCTGTATCTTCATCCGAACTAGCATCTAAATAAGCTACTATTTTACCTTTTTGATAGATAACTGCTGATGGACAATATTTAACATAAGAAGCTATATCAGTATCCTTTATCTCGGTAAATAACATTCTGTAAAAAGTCATTTCATAAGTATTAGAAAATTCTTCTATATTTTCACTAAAATCATAAGAAGTACTACAAGAAGCTTGATAAAGAAAAACAATAAATGATTTATCTTCTTCTTCTAAAATATTCAGTTCTCCACCATCTATATCTATTAATTCAGCTTTATCATAGTATTCATCATCTAAATAAAATGGTTCTATAGTTTTAGGAGAAATTAAAAACCAAATTAAAACTGCTATACCTATTAATATAATAGGAATTATTATAAACCATAATTTTTTCATTAACTTACCTTATTCATAATACTAAAATCAATATCATGATATGTTAATTTCCAAAAATCATAAGTAACTTTATCATCAGAAGTTTCTTTAATTACTAGATTATTTTCACCTTCATAGTACCAATAACCACCAACATTATATATTTTATTTTCATCCCAACCTAGATCTATTAACATCGTTTTCATCATTCCGGCGTAGCCACCACCACCACACATTAAGAAGATATTTTTATCTTTAGGAAAATAATATTCTAAAAATTCCATAGATTCTTCGTAATTAGCGATGTATTCACCATCATCAGTTAAAGTAAATAAAGTTTC
>DAOSVX010000031.1:0-8413 GCA_035379765.1 Bacilli bacterium
ACTTTAAGTCTTCGAGCATTTCTAGCAATAACTTCCCATTTATTACCAATTATATTTTTTAATAATAATATTTCTATTTTAGCTTGAGTATTTTCTTTATAACCATATAGTCTAGCAGGAATAACTTTAGTATTATTTAATACTAAAACATCATGGGGATTTAAATAATTTATTATTTTATAAAATTTAGTATGTTTAATTTTACCAGTTTTTTTATCAAGAATCATTAATTTAGAATGAGTTCTTTTTTCTATGGGTGTTTGGGCAATAAAACTTTTTGGTAAATCATAGTCATAATAATTAATAGTAAAATCCTCTTTCATAAACTTTCCCCTTTTCTTCTGATAGATTAACTACACAATCAGCTAATCCATTTAACATACTTATAGCTAATTCAGGTTTAGAAATAACCATTCTAAGTTCTTTAACAGTTTCTAATTGCATAGTATCTATTCTTAAATATCTATAGATTTGATTAGCTAAACTTCTTTCTTTGCTGGCTTGCCATTTAGTTTCAAAGTCAGCTCTGATTTTTTCTTCTAAAAAGCTTCCAGTAACAATTCTTTTAGTGGTTTCATAATCGCATACATATTCTCCTCGGTTTGTTCCAACAGCAATATCATAGTCAAAATCAGGGTTAGAAGCTAAACCATGAAGATCAAGTAATATTAAAATTCCTTTTTCGGCTATATACTTTATTAATTCTCTATTTAAATAATTATCATTAGCATTAGCCTTTAAATTATTATATCTAACCATATAATGGCAATTAATTAACTTAGCAATATATTTTGCATATGCCCCCGTATAGTTTTCTCTTTTTTTACGTTCTGTTTCGGCCGTTTTATAAAAGTACCATCTTAAAACATAAGGATTAATATTAACCATTTTAGCAATTTCGCTAATTGTTCTTTTTTCTTCCTCAAACATTATTTTTTTCATACTTGTTAAATCTTTAGAAGCCGGAATATACCTTTCCTCGGGTTTAGTATATAACATTCTTTTAAAAATACAATCTTCATCTTCTTGGGCTAAAAGGATAGCTCTTTCTATATCTCTAGTATCTATTTTTTTAGTACTTGTAACTACGGAATGAGGAGCAGTTATAATTAATTTTCTTACTCCACCACCAAATTCAAAAGTTGGACCAGTAACAATTCCTTCCCCTTTAAAAGGTTCTTCTAATTTCTTTACTTCATCAAGATTTATATCAAAATTTGCCATAGTATCACCTCGTCCGATAATTATAAGGTAAAAAGGTGGTTTTGTCCACCTTTTTAGGTAATTTTTAGCAAAAATTCACATTCAAAATAAACTAATGTTTTTATCTATTTTTAGATGTTGGTAACTTTTTTCAGTAGCCATTCTTCCACTTCTAGTTCTTTTGATAAACCCTTCTTGTAATAAATATGGTTCTACCACATCTTCAATGGTTGTAACTTCTTCCCCGATAGCAGTTGAAATAGTCTCTACTCCTACTGGGCCGCCATTAAATTTAGTAATTAAAGCGTCTAAATATTCGATATCTATTTGATCTAAACCATAATTATCAATATTAAGTCTATTTAATGATTTTTTTAAGACTTTTTCATCAATTATATTATTACCTTCTACTAAAGCAAAATCACTTATTCTTTTAAATAGTCTATTAGCTACTCTTGGAGTTTTACGACATCTTTCCGCTAATATTTTAGCTGCTTCATCAGTTATATCTGTTTTTAATACTTTACTAGTTCTTTTAATAATTTGTTTTAATTCATTCACTGAATAATAATTTAACTTAGAAACTATTCCAAAACGATCTCTTAAAGGACTAGAAATGTCTCCAGCTCTAGTAGTAGCTCCTATTAAAGTAAATGGTGGTAATTCAATTTTAATATTTTTGCTAGTACCTTCACCACCTACTATTATATCTAATTCAAAATCTTCCATAGCTGGATATAATATTTCTTCAATAAATTTTGGCATTCTATGTATTTCATCAATAAATAAAACATCTCCTGGGTCTAAAGATGATAATATAGCTGCTAAATCACCACTTTTTTCAATAGCCGGTCCACTAGTAGTTTTAATATTAGTATTAAGTTCATTAGCAATTATATGTGCCAAAGTAGTTTTGCCTAGTCCGGGAGGCCCATAAAGCAAAATATGATCTAAAGCTTCACCTCTAATTTTACAAGCTTTAATAAAGACATCAATATTATCTTTTACTTCTTTTTGGCCTACATATTCTTTTAAGTACTTAGGTCTTAGATTTAAATCAAAGTCATCATCTTTGACATAACTTTCTGTTATAATTCTATCCATATTATCCCCTACTTCATTAATAATTTTAAAGCTTCTTTTACTTGGTCTTCTATTTTTAAATCAGTATTAATATTTGGTAATACTTTTTTAATATCACCATTTTTATATCCTAAACTTTCTAAAACATTAATTAATTCATCAAAGTTATTACTATTTAATATATTCCCTTGTTTACCTATTTTTCCTTTTAAATCTAAAATAATTTGTCGAGCTACTTTCTCACCTATTTTAGGGAATTTAGTTAAATATAAAATATTTTCTCTATTAATAGCGTCATATATACCATTAACACTTCCAGTAGCTAAGACGGGTAAAGCCATTTTAGGTCCAATACCTTTAACATTAATGAGTTTTAAAAACAAATCTTTTTCTTCTTCAGATTTAAACCCATATAAAGTATATTCATCTTCTCTAACATGAGTATATATATATACTTTATAATTTTTTTCTACTTCAAAAGCATAAGGATTAGCAACTTTTATTTCATAACCAATACTATTACTTTCTAAAACAATATAGTTGGCTTTTATATCTGTAATTTTGCCTATAATATAGTTATACATTACTATCACCCTACTAAAAGTATAACATATTTTTATAGTAATGTAATTATATTGAAATGGATTAAATGTTTTGTTATAATACAACCAATTTGGGGGATAATATGGAAACATTTATTCATAAAGCTAATGATTTAGAAACAATTAAAAAAAATATTAATGATTCTAGTATAAACGGAATAGAAATTGATTTTCAATTTTGTGATGGGAATATGATTAATACCCATAATTTCTATGAAGGTTTTCCTTTAATTCGTTGTAACTGGGTAGACAAAAGAAGTTATGAATTTTATCAAAACCAACAAAATACAGGATTATATTGGGATATTGACCAAATTATTCCTTTAATTCCTGATGATAAAAAAATATTAATAGATTTAAAAAATTGGATTACAGGATTGGCTGGGACAATTATTAATCACCAAAACCCTTACTTAGGTAATCAAAGACAATTAGCGGAACTTTTTTGGTTACATATGGAAGAATTTAAAAATCAAAAAAATATATTAATTCAATCATATGATCACCTTTTAATTTGGGAAATAATGAAATTAGCTGAAAAAGAAAGAATTAGTTATGATTTCGATTTTGGTCTTATAGTTAGGACTACTTTTCAAGCTGCAGATGCCTTGTTATACGCTTATCAATTACCATTAGCTTTTTTGGCAATTAGGTATAATCAATTAATAAAAATGGGTGGTGCAAAAAAAATATGTAGTGATATAAAAAGACCAATTAATATTTATGGTTGGTTTGATATAGATGATTTTTATATTTCTAAAGCTAAAAGATTAGAATTAATTAAAGATGCTAAGTGTGATGGCTATATAAAATAAAAATTCAAGTTTAACTTGAATTTTTTTAAGCATCCCAATTAGTTATTAGTAAACCTTCTTCATCTTTAAAATTACCACAAAGGATTAATATCCAATCAATTAGGACTCCAATACCAAAACATCCAGCAGTAAATAGCCATAAAATACCGGTCCCTATTTTACCAACATAAAATCTATGTACTCCTAATCCTCCTAAAAAAGTACAAAACAAAAAAGCTATTAAACGTGATTTAGGAGAAATATTATTGTCTTCAGCTTTTTCTTTTTCAATGATTTTTCCACATTTTATACATACATCGGCTCCTTCTTTTAATTCGGCACCACAATTTGAACAAAATTTCTTCATTTTTTCCCTTTCTTTTAATTACATACTGAAGCTGCTGCCTCAATTATTGTGTAATATCTAGTTCCTTTTTGATAAACAATTATTTCAGTATCATTCATTGATGAGTCATCACGTGGGTCAGTTAAGATAGTATCATTTTTATCGGCATCAACATAATTTAAAGAAATTAAAGTATGAACAGTAATATTTTTACAACTATAAGAAACACTATTAATAGTACATATTTCATCTAAAGTGTTTTCTTGGGCATACATTTCTCCAGCTTTTTCCAGCATTTCTATTTTAGTACAATACATATTAGTTCTAACTCTTGCAGAAATAGAAATCACTGCTGGTGTAGCAATTAAAACTAAAACTGCTAATATTATTACTACTGCTAACATTTCAATTAATGTAAAACCTTTATTTTTCATATTATCTCCTTATTCATTCTTTAAATATAAATATATAATCAAGTATTTTTACTTCATCACCTTTTTTAGCACCTAGTTTATCTAATTCTTCATCAACCCCTAATTTTTTTAATTTTAAAGCAAATCTTTTAACGGCATCAGGAACATCAAATCTGGTCATTTTAAATAATTTTTCAACTATATCGCCTTTTAATACCCAAATGTTATTTTCTCTAGTAATAGTAAAAGGTTTATTTTCTTCATATTTATATAATACATAATCTTCAAAATCATTTTTTTTATAGACATCATCATTTTTTATATTATCTAAAGTATCAGCAAAAACATTCAACATATTATCTATGCCTTCATTGTTTAATGCACTAATTTCTATAACATTTAAATTAGGATATTTAATTTTAAATTTTTCTAAATTATCTTTAGCATTAGGCAAATCCATTTTATTAGCAACAATTATTTGAGTTTTTTCACCTAACTTTTTATCATATTTTTCTAATTCATTATTTATTTCTTCGTAATCTTTAAGAGGGTCTCTTCCTTCAGCGCTACCCATATCTAAAATATGAGCAATTATTTTGGTTCGTGAAGTATGACGTAAGAATTTATCTCCTAAACCAATTCCTTCACTAGCTCCTTTAATTAAACCTGGCAAATCAGCTATTACAAAACTACGATGATCTTTTAATTTTACCAGTCCTAAATTAGGATTTAAAGTTGTAAAATGATAAGGAGCTATTTTAGGTTTAGAAGCACTTATCAAAGAAAGTATGGTACTTTTACCTACACTAGGCATTCCTACTAAACCAATATCTGCTAAAACATGTAATTCACATTTAACAATTCTTTCTTCCCCGGGTTCACCTAATTCACTTATTTTAGGAGCATTATCAAAGTTAGTAGCAAAAGATTTATTCCCTTTTCCCCCTCTACCACCTTTACATATTAAAGCTTCTTCCCTATCATTTACTAAATCAGCAATTATTAAATTAGTATCTAAGTCTATTATAGTCGTTCCTTCTGGTACTTTTATAATAATATCTTCGGCACTTTTACCATATTTGTTTTTGCCTTCCCCATTTTTTCCTTTGTTACCTTTAATATGTTTTTGATATTTTAAATCAATAAGAGTTTTTAAATTTTTATCGGCTTTAAAAATAATGTCGGATCCTTTTCCGCCATTTCCACCATCAGGGCCGCCCATTTCGACATATTTTTCACGACGAAAAGAGGTGCAACCATCTCCACCTTTACCTGCTGTAACTTTAATTTTTATTTCATCTACAAACATTTTCTTTTCACCAGTCTAAATTATTTTTTTAATAAATCATTTATAGTTATTTGTTTTTGAGTACCATCTTGCATATTTTTAAGAGTTAAATAATTATTATTTACTTCATCTTCACCAATTATAATAACATAACTAATATTTAATCTATCGGCATATCTTAGTTTCTTTTTAAAATCTTTTTCTAAATAACAAACATCAACCGCAATATTGTTTTTCCTTAATTCATTAGCAACACTTTCAATATATCTATAATCTTCAATCATCGGAATAATCATATAATCTGCAGCACTATTGTTTTGCTCTTTAATTAAATTAGCTTCTTTTAATTGATAAAACAATCTTGTTAAACCAATGGAAATTCCTACTCCAGGAAGACGTTTTTCAGTATAATATTCTGCTAAACTCTCATATCTACCACCAGAACATACACTACCAATACTTGGGTAATCTTTTAAAAACGTTTCATAAACCGTTCCTGTATAATAATCTAATCCTCTTGTAATGGTAAAATTAATTTCTATATTACTTAGATTATAATAATTTTGAATATTATTTATAACTGTTTCTAATTCGTTTACTCCTTTAATGAAGGTGTCATTTTGGATATTTAAATTTTTTAAAGCAATTATCTTTTCTTTATTACTTCCAGATATTGATATAAAATCTATAATTTTATTTACTAAGCCTTCATTGATATTTAAAGCAAGCAATTCACTTTTAACTTCTTCTTTACCTATTTTATCTATTTTATCAATAATTCTAAGTATTTCTTCAGTTTGACTAACTAAATTTAATTCTTCTAAAAAGCCTTTTAATATTTTACGGTTGTTTATTTTTATTACAAATTCTCCAAAATCTAGTTTTTTAAATATATCATATATAATTACGGGCATTTCTGCATCATACATTAGTGATAATTCTTCATCACCTATAACATCTATATCACATTGATAAAACTCTCTAAAGCGACCTTTTTGGGGTCTTTCGCCTCTAAATACTTTCCCTATTTGATATCTTTTAAAAGGAAAAACCAAATTGTTATATCTTTGAGCAACATACTTAGCTAAAGGAACAGTCATATCAAAACGTAAAGATAAATCATTATCTCCTTTTAAAAAACGATATATTTGTTTTTCAGTTTCTCCTCCAGCTTTAGCAAGTAATACATCAGAATACTCAATTATTGGGGTATCCAATGGATAAAATCCATAACATTTATAAGTGCTTTCAATAACATCTTTTATTTTATTAAAAAGCACTTGATCATTAGGATCTAATTCCATAAAACCAGAGAGAGTTTTAGGGATTGTTTTTGTTTTCATAGACATCGTCTCCTTTTATTATTATCTATTAATTATTTATTTTTTTCAAGTTCTTCTTTAACTAATTTTAAAGTCAATACGGGATTGGCTTGCATATTAGTTTTTTTCATTACCATTCCAACAAAGAAATTAGCTAAAGCTTCTTTACCGTTATAATAAGCTTCTACTTGTTTAGGGTTTTCTATAATTACTTCAGTAATATATTTTGTTAGCTCTTCTTTATTATCAATTTGTTTTATTCCTTTTTCTTTTATTAATTCTATTGGATCTTTTTTATATTCTATAGCTTCAGTTAATATTTCTTTACCATTTAATTGAGAAATTTCTCCAGAATCTATTTTATTAATCATATTAGCAAGCATAGCTGGTGTTAAGAAAAAATCATCAATTATTTCATTAGTTTTATTTAAAGCTCCTAAAACAAATGTTATTAGCCATTTACGTGCTGATTCTTTTTTATCTACTAACAAAACTAAAGAATCAAAATAATTAGATATATTTATATCTTTAGCAATTATCTCCGCCTCTTTTAAATTTATACCATTATTTTCATATCTTTTAATTCTTTGATATTGTAATTCGGGTATTTCTTCTTTTAATTCTTCTAAATAAGCTTTTTCAATCTTTAAAGGAGGAATATTAGGTTCAACAAAATATTTATAATCTATCGCATCTACTTTTTCTCTCATAGCATAAGTTTGACCATCATCGGCTACTCTTCTAGTTTCTTGAACAACTTTTTTACCACTATCTAATATTTCTGTTTGTCTTTTTATTTCTGATAAAATAGCTGCTTTAACTCCAATAAAAGAATTAATACCTTTCATTTCAGTTCTAGTTCCTAATTCTTGATCAGTTTCTTTCATTAAAGAAACATTAACATCACATCTTATTTGACCTTTATCACTACGAGCTTCACTAACATTACAAAAAACAAGTAAATTACGTAAATTTTCTAAAAAAGCAATTGCTTCTTCCGCACTATGTAGACATGGTTCGGTAACTATTTCCATTAAAGGAATACCAGCACGATTATAATCTATTAAAGAGTAATTACTATGATGATCTAATAGCGCTGTATCTTCTTCTAAATGTAAATCATGAATTAAGACTTCTTTTTCTTCACCACGAACAAAATAATTTAAATAACCATTTATACCAAAAGGTTTATGGCTTTGAGTTATTTGATACCCTTTAGGTAAATCTGGATAATAATAATTTTTACGATCAAATAAAGCTTCACTAGCTATTTCACAGTTTAAAGCCAGGGCTGTTTTTAAAGCTTTACGCATAGCTTCTTTATTAATAGTAGGTAATACTCCTGGTAAACCTAAATCAACT
>DAOSVX010000032.1:0-8073 GCA_035379765.1 Bacilli bacterium
AATTAAAGGTCTAATATTATTTAAATTTTTAGTTAAACAATCTAAAAAGAAAAAATCTGTTCCAACATTTGTTAAAGGTTTTAAAAAAGTATTTAAAAATATATTTATAATATTAGGATCAAAAGCATTAAAAGGAATAGTTTTTTTAGTATCTAAATTTAGTGATTGAGCTATTTCATTATAAGCCGCTTCACTAGGTAATATACCCTCGCTAGGATCAATATTTAAAGCTAAGTTAATTCCTCTTTCATGAAGATAATTAGTAAGTTCAAAAGGACTTGAATATAATTTTTTATTAAAGGTATATCCCGTTCTTTTATTTTTTTTATTTTCAATATCTTTTTGACTCCAACTATTAGCTAACACTAAATTTGATAAAGGTATTTCATTTCTGTTAAAATCAACTATTAATTTTTTAATATCTTCAAAATTATAAGTTTCTTCTTTATTCCACCAAATACCTAAAGCACTTCTTCTAATTAAAGCAGGTGTTCCCGTTAATTCAAAATAATCACGTAGACAATCACCAAAATCTCTTTTATAGATAAATAAATAAGTATCAATAGTTCCCTTAGTTAAGATTCTTTTTTCTAAAAAACCTTCCGAGTTAAAAACTAAACTATCAGTATCATCTATAGAAGCAAAACCATCAGTAGAATATAATCCTTTAGTTAAATTACTTTTGGTCATTTTCTCGGTTAATCTTCTATTAGTACCTAAAAAGTTTCTCGCTTCAGGATGATTAAAATACCAAGATTTATCAGTACCTAAAAGATGAACTTTTAAATTGGCATCTTTAACAATTTTTGGACCTATAAAAGGTTTATTTTTACTATATTCTAATTTAAAATATTTAGTAGTTATAATTAAATACTTATTATCTTGAGTAACACTCATTGGTGGAACATCGAAGTTTCTATTAATAGCCAATTCTGTTGGTCTATTTTCAAAATTACCTTTTTCGTTGTATTCAAAACGAATTAAAGACCCAGTTAAAATAGTAATACGATATTTATCACCTTGAAAAACAGCTCCTACTTTACTTTTAGCATCTTCCATATTTATTTTATTATATTCATTTAAAGGAGCCATCTAATCACCCACTTTTTATTCTATAAATAGAATAACACAATTTTTAAAATCTCTCAATATCTATTATGTTATAATACTTTTGAGTGATTAATATGTTTAAATATTCTAATACTAATAAAAGGTATCATACCCTAGATTATTATTATAAAAATAAATATGCTCAAAAGGTCTACAAAATAAGTCTTAATGCTGGTTTTGGATGTCCTAATAATCCACGATGTATTTATTGTAGTGAAGGAAGTAAATACTTTAATTTAAGTAGCAAAGTCCCTTTAAAAAAACAATTTATTGAAGGAATAAAATTAATAAGCAAAAAAATTAAAAAGCCTTTATATATTGCTTATTTTCAAACTAATACTAATACTTATGCCCCTTTAAGTATATTAAAAGAAAAGTACGAGGAAGTTTTAACATATCCAAATGTTATTGGTTTATCTATTGCTACTAGGAGTGATGCTATTAGTAATGATGTTTTATATTATCTAACTGATTTAAATAAAAGAACTGATTTAACCATTGAATTAGGTTTACAAAGTATCCATTCTAAAACTTTAAAATTAATAAAAAGAGGTCATACTTTAAAAAACTTTACAAATATGGTTAAAAAACTCCAACAAAGAAATATAAAAGTAGTTGTACATATAATTAATGGTTTACCATATGAAACTAAAGAAGATATGCTAGCAACAGTTAAATATTTAAATAAATTAAAAATAAATGGTATTAAAATTCATATGTTACATATCATCAAAAATACTGAATTAGCTAAAATGTATCAAAAAGAAAAGTTTCATATTTTAACTAAAGATGAATATATTGATATTGTTTGTGATGAATTAGAATTATTAGATGAAAAAATAATAATTCACAGAATTACTGGTGATCCTAAAATAGACAATTTAATAACTCCTACTTGGTTAATTAAAAAGTTTTGTGTGTTAAACGATATTGATAAAGAAATGGTTAAAAGAAATAGTTATCAAGGCATAAAAAAAGAAGATTAATTATCTTCCTTGCTTTAAGTTATAGTTTCTTGCAATATATGTATAATAAATATCTTCTTTATTTTCGGGATTAAATTCTTCATTATCAGGTATCATGTAAAAACCACTTTTTTCAGCCGATTTCAACGCTGTTTTGTTATCTTTGTGAATAATTAATCCCACAGCACCATATCCTTGATCAAATAATTGTTGTTTTAATTTTTTTGTTACTAATGGCCCTAATCCTTGGCCTCTATATTCTTTAAAAACAAAAACATCTAAATATGGAATTCCACCTATAAAATGAACATTACAAAAACCTTTGATAATTCCTTTATGAGCAAACAATTTAGTGCTTTTTTCACTAAACTCAATAAAACTTTTCCCATCATTTTCTTTTCTTAATTGAGCCAGATCATCAATTATCTTTTCAACATATGGTTTATGTTCCTGCCTTATGGAGATTACGTTTATTTCATCATGATCAGATTCATTCATTTGAACACCTCTATATCTATGAATAATTATACCATTTTTATAATTTTTATTTAATATTTCTTGTATATTTTATGTAAACATGCTACAATCTTTTTGGATTTAATTATTGATCTTATACCCCTTAACCCGGTTATAAAAAAATATAAGTTAAAACCAAATATAACCAAGGAGGTATAGATTTAATGGAAGATAAAACATTAACATGTGCAAATTGTGGAAAAGAATTTGTTTTTACTGCTGGTGAACAAGAATTTTATCAAGAAAAAGGATTCTCAGAACCTAAGAAATGTAAAGCATGTCGTGAAGAAGCTAAAAGAGCTAGAAACGAACATAGAAACAGTTTTCATAACGATAGAGATAATAATTAGTAAAATAAAAAGAAGCAACCGCTTCTTTTTTTATTTTCACTTTTTATTTATTTTTTTAAATATTATTATTGTTCCTGTTAAACATATTAGAGATATACTACCTATAATTATATATATATATATATTATCTAAAGTATTAGGATTGGTTTCTCCTATACCCACTATGGCATATTCACCTAAGTGAGTAGTATTAAATACAATATTCCCATCTTCTATTGTAGCATCAAACCATTCAGTTATTTTATGAGTAATAGGATCAACATAACCAACACGATAACTAGAATATCCTAATAGATCAGCTTCTATTTTTACTTTTACTTCATAACTACCATTAGTCATCGCAATTACATTATTACTATTATCTTTAAAATAAATATCCATAACTTTTAATACTTCGCCAGTAGTTGCATCTTCTATTAGTTCATCAACATCTTGGTAATTAGTAGTAGCATTATCAACATAAAGTACATAGGAAGAATTAATAGGAGCGCTAGAAACAAATTGAACATTTTGATCGGTTGTATTAAATGTTGTTTGAGCTGCTGCCCATTTAGCATATAAAACTGTATTAGCTGTTATAGTAGTATCAAAATCCCATTCGTTTTCTAAGGCTTCATCACTATACCATCCAACAAAAACATACCCATCTTTAGTTGGATTAGTTGGTTTGGTTATTACAGTATTTAAAGCCATTTCAACACTATTTATGTGACTACCACCATTTGATTCAAAAACAGCAAAATAACTATCAATATTAAATATTGAATAATAAACATAATAATAATCATTTTCATTTTCAAGATTAACAACTTTAAAATAAACGTGTCGATCACTACCACTATATGAATCATTTGCAGAAATACTAAAATAAGCTTCGCAAAAGCCAGGATTATCATGGCAATAATTAGCAGCAATAATTATATTATCTGAAAAAAGAGGATTAATTCCTGTACTATCAATCATTTCTATCTTGGCTAATTTATTATATTCACTAGAATTGAAGTTTAAAGTAATGTAATGAGTTAAATAAGAATTAAGGTCTTGAGTAACAACTACATTATAGGCTTTAGTAGATAAATCATATGAAAAATATCCATTCAATTCTTCTTCTGATGAAACATAAAAAGAAAAACCATTTTGATAAACAAGGTCATCATAATCAACAGTTATTCTTCCTGATGAAGTATAACGATTATCCAAATTAATTGAAAGAGTGCTGTTATCATATACACTTATAGTAATATGGAAGGTCCCATTTCCATAAGTACCTAAGGGATCATACCCAACAATACCAATTAAATATTCTCCAGAAACACAATCGGTTGCAACAGTACCACTAATAACTCCTTCTGTGCTTAATGTTAACCCTTCTGGCAAAGACCCTCTAGTAATAGCATAATTAAAAGCTCCGTCTTGTTTAGCATTTATTTTAGCATAAAATTCTTCTCCAGCTTTAGCATAAGCCCAAGCATCAGAATCGTAAAATTGGATTGAGTCTTCGTCACCACCAGAAAAAGCCTTAACTGATAAAGGTATACTAACAAAAACAAGCAATATAATTATTAATATATTTCCAATTTTTTTCATACTCTCACTCCTACTATACACAGTTGCATTATATCATTAATACTAATTATTTTAAAAAAATGTTATAATGCTAGTGTATAGTTGGTGTATAGATGAAAATAAAAAAAATTAAATGGAAAAATGTGTTTTTATTAATAATTATGCTAGTTTCTTTTATGTTTTTGGTTATTTCTTTGATAAAAATAATTAAATGGCAAATTGATAATAATAATACTAATACTATAATTAATAAAATAAAAAATACTGTTGATATAAAAGAAGTAGATGATGATGAAAATACAGAGATAATAAACAAAGACGTAGATGAAGATAATCCTTATTGGGATTATATAAAAATAAAATTAATTGATGTTGATTTTGATATTTTAAAAGAAATAAATAAAGATACTGTAGGCTGGATTCAAGTAGCTGGAACTAATATTAATTACCCTTTCGTTCAAACATCTAACAACACTTATTATTTAACTCATTCTTTGGATAAAACCTATAATAAAGCTGGTTGGGTATTTTTAGATTATCGAAATAATATTAATAATTTAGACAAAAACACTATTATCTATGCTCATGGTAGAAAAGATACTACCATGTTCGGTAGTTTAAAAGACATATTTACTGATAATTGGTTAGAAAATAAAAATAATTATGTTATTAAAATATCTACTGAAAAAGAAAATTCATTATGGCAAATATTTAGTACTTATATAATAGATACAACTAATGATTATATAAAAATAGATTTTGATAGTGATACTGAATATGAAGAATTCTTAGAAAAAATCATTAAAAGAAGTAGTTATAATTTTAATACTAGTATAGATTCTAGCGATAAAATTCTAACTCTATCAACTTGTTATAGTAGTACCCAGAAGATAGTTGTTCATGCTAAGCTAATTAAAAAAGCAACAAAGTAATTTGTTGCTTTTTATTTGTTTTCAATTCTCGTAAACAGTAATTCATTACTATTTATTCTTAAATCTCCGGTAATACTTGTCTCTTCCCATTTAAATTCTGGTAAATTTAATATATTTCTAATTCTTTGAGAAGCTTTTGGGATAAAAGGATGAATTAAATTAGCAATATTATTAATCATATACACACAAGTATATGTGGTATTATTAAAAGCTTCTAAATCTTCTTTAATTTGGTTCCATGGTTCTTTTTCATCATAATATTTATTACCTAAACTAATATAATCTATAACTAAGTTTAAAGCATTTCTAAACTCACCTTTTTCAATAGATTTACCAACTAATTCATATGCTTTTTTAGTTTCTTTAATAATATTTTCATCAATAGTTCCTTCTTTAATTACTCCTTCAAATTTTTTATTAACAAAAGAAAGATTACGATTAATAAAGTTCCCTAATACTCCTACTAAAAACTTATTATGAACTTGAATCATTTCTTCTATTGAACAAGTAGTATCTTTAGTTTCCGGTCCATTAAAAGTAAAATAGAATCTTAAAGTATCACTATCAAATTTAGTTAATAGTTCATCAACTGATATTAAGTTGCCTTTACTTTTAGACATTTTTTCATCATTTAAATTTACATAGGCACTAGAAATAATATAATCGGGAAGACGATAATTGTTTTCTAGGCCTTTTAATAAAGCTGGATAAATAACGGTATGAAAAGCAATATTATCTTTGCCATGAACATAGTAAGTTCTTAAGTTTTGATTATCATTAGCTAAAAATTTATCGAAATCAATATTTCTTCTTTCCGCAACTTTTTTACCCATAGAAAAGTATCCTAAAACAGCTTCTACCCAAACATATATTCTTTTATCTTCATAGCCTGGGACGGGAACTGGGACACCCCAATCAAGTTGTCTAGTAGCTGCTCTATCAACCAAACCCATATCTAAAAACTTTTGTGTTTCACCGACAGCATTTTTACGCCATATATCTTTATTTTTATCAAGCAATTTTTGTAAATCATCTTGAAAAGCAGTCAATTTAAAATATAAATGTTTATTATTTTTTAAAACTGTCTTACTACCACAAGCTTTACAATGTTTGTCTAATACTTCATTACTATCTAAAGAAGCTAGACAATCTTCGCATTGATCTCCACTACTTTTGCCACCACAATGAGGGCATATACCTACTATTTCTCTATCTGATAGGAATGCTTGGCATTTTTCACAGTAATCTTGAGGCACTTCTTTTTCATATATATAACCATTGTCCATTAATTTTAAGAAACATTCTTGAACTACTTTTTTATGATAATCTGTCATAGTAGCTGAATATTCATCATACTCAAAATCCATATTATGAAAAGTTTTTACAAATTCTTCATGGTAAAAAAGAGCGATTTCTTTAGGATTTTTGCCTTCTTTTTTAGCTCTTTCGGTAATTGGTGTACCATGACAATCAGATCCCGAAACATACATAACATTATCTCCACATCCACGATAATATTTAGCTAATATATCACCCGGAAGTAAAGCTGCTAAATGACCAACATGTAAATAATAATTAGCATAAGGCCATGCGCCACCTATAAAGATATCTCTTTTCATAAAATCATTCCATTCACTTTGAAATTTTATCACATAATACCAGATTTGACAATTTGTTGTTACTTTTTAACTATTTCTTCATGATAAAAATAATTTTTATATTTTATATTATTTTTTAAACAATATTCTTTTATATCTTTAGCTAAATTAATCCAGTAATCATTTTTATGAGCAACATATATTTGTAAATATGCTTGATAATACTTAGGATACTTATTTTTTATATAAGCTAAAATAGTTTGTTTATAATTACCTCTTAAATTAAGATTTTCAAACCAATATTCATCAACATAATTCTTTGTAGATTCAATTATCTTCTTAAAATCAGTTATATAAGGAAATATTGGTGACATAAATAAAACTGTATATATACCATTTTCGTGCAAAACTTTTAAAGCTTCTATTCTATCCTTTATACTACTAGCATTATCCATATCAGATTTAAAACTTTCATCCAAAGTATTAATTGAAAAAGAAACAGTTAAATTTTTAAACTGTTTTAATAAATCCAAATCTCTTAATATTAAGTCTGACTTAGTAGATATTCCTACTTCACAATCTATATCTTTTAATTGTTCTAATATTTTTCTGGTTATTTTATATTTTTCTTCATATTTGTTATAACAATCCGTAACTGATGATAAAAAAACCATTTTACCTGTTAATTTCTTTTTATTAAGTGGTTTATCACATAATTTAACATCAATAAAAGAACCCCACTCTTCAGTGTGATTAGTAAATCTTTTCATAAATCTCGCATAACAATATTTACAGCCATGAGGACATCCTATATAAGGATTTATAACATAATCAGCAGATGGTAATTTAGATGGTGTTACATAATCATTAACAGCTATTTCTTTAAAAGTGATATTCTCCATATTAGCTCCTTACTTTAATAAAAAATATAATAAAACTACTATTCCAAGTACGATACGATACCAACCAAACATTTTAAAGTCGTTTTTCTTAATATATTTCATTAAAAACTTAATTACTAATAAAGAAACTAAAA
>DAOSVX010000033.1:0-7896 GCA_035379765.1 Bacilli bacterium
CAAAAATAAGGAGATCCCTCACCAGCTGATTCCATTAAATTAAAACTAAAATAATTAGAACTTAGTGAATAATAAATATTATTTACTAAAAAAAGAGTAATAAAAATTATATTTACTATAAAATAGATAATTTTACCAGCATACTTTTTTAATGACAAACAAACTCCTATAAATAAGAATACCCATAACAAAGTAAATAAATTAGGAGCTAATTTATACATTTTATAAAAATTAATCTCAGTTCCTAAATACCTAGTCATTAAATCCATTAATACTAATGGTAATGCCATATATATAATATGAATATTATTTTTAATAAACTTTTTAACTTTTTTAATTATATTTTTAAAATTAATTGGTTTTTTAATTAACTTCATTTATTTCACCACGGCAAAATTGTATCATTTTTTACTTGTTATGTAAATTAATAACAGTTTAATTTAAACTATAGGAGGTATCCAAACACCATATATAATAGCAGCCATAGCAAATAATAATCCTACTATCCAAAAAGCTTTAACGATGTCTTGTTCTTCCCACCCTAGTTGTTCAAAATGATGATGAATTGGTGCCATTAAAAATACTTTCTTTTTATGTTTTTTAATCATATATATTTGAATTAAAGAACTTAAAGCTTCAATTACAAATACTCCACCTATTAATAATAAAGAAAATTCATGGCGTGTAATAATAGCTATCGTACCTAAAGCTCCACCTAAAGCTAAAGCTCCGGTATCCCCCATAAATATTTTAGCTGGATGACTATTAAAGACTAAGAAACCCATTAAAGCCCCAATTAAAATAAAGGAAAAAATAGCTACTTCTTGGTATCCAGTCATCCAAGTAGTATTCCAAGTAATAAGACCATAAGCAATAAAGGCAATAATAGATAATCCCGTTGCTAAACCATCTAAACCATCAGATAAATTAACAGCATTGGTAGTACCTACTAAAACAAAGAAAATAAATATGCCATAGAACCAACCTAAATGAATATTAATACCTAAAGAAGATATTGTTACATTAGGTTCCCCACCATGTCTCATAAAAATATAGAAAAATACTAAAGTAATAAATCCTTGAATTAATAATTTAGTAGATATTTTAATGCCTTTATTATTTTTATATTTTATCTTCAAAAAATCATCAACAAAACCTAATAGAGCATAAGAAAGGAAAACAAACAAAACTATTATTAAATTGGCTGAGATTTCAATGCTACCCCTTAAATATAAAATAACTAAACCTAATAAAGTAGCAATAATAAATATAAGCCCACCAATAGTTGGCGTCCCTTGTTTGGCAAGGTGCCTTTCTCCAACTGTTTGACTAACATTTTGTTTAAATTTAAACTTCTTTAACATTGGTATTAAAATAAATCCCAATCCCAAAGCTATTATAAATCCCAACATAATAGCCAATGTAGCTTTAGCTAATATTAACATAACATCTACCTCTATTCCTATTGTTTATTATACTATATATTTAAATTAAAATTAAAATTATATGGTGCAAAGGACGAGACTTGAACTCGCAAGGAATAAATCCACACGCCCCTCAAACGTGCGCGTCTACCAATTCCGCCACCCTTGCCTAAGAAAATTATAGCAAAATAATATAATTTTCTCAATCAGTTACTTCTTCAGTCTCCGTAGTTAAGTATTTTTCATATTTATCATTTAAAGTAATATTAATAGTTTCTTTTTTATTAATAGTACTGTCACTATCTAAAGATACCTCAGATACATATCCATATCCATCGTATTCACACTTTAAATTTATAAAGTTACAATAATTTTTTATTTCGCTAGCGCTCCACCCTATAACATAAGGCATTTTATAATCATCCCCGTTGGTAAGTAAGAATACTTTTTCATTTTTTCCTAATAAAGTCCCCTTCTTTGGATATTGATTAATTATTACATCACCATTACCAATTAAAATGGCATCTAAACCTAAAGCTTCCAATTCACTTTCAGAAGTAGTAGCATCAGTACTAATATAATTTTCTAAAGGAATAATTTTACTAGTTTCTAAAGTAGTATTAGCGATATTTTTATAAGTAGCAATATCTTCAACAATACCTGATACTAAATTAGCAACACTTTTTAAAGGCCCAACTAATTGTTTAACAGACATATAAACAATATATTGGGGATCTTCATAAGGAAATAAACCAGCAAAACTACGAATATAGTTATAATCTCCAGTTAAATAACCACCATTTTTAGAAGGTATTTGAGCTGTACCGGTTTTGCCAATTAAAGTAACCCTATCGGTTTGATAATATTTGGCACTAGTAAGGCCACTATAAACAACATCTTTCATCATATCTTTCATTGCTTCAACTGTTTCGCTGCTAGCCACTTTAGCAACTTCCGTTCTTTGATTTTTATATAAAATTTCACCAGTATCAGAATCAACTACTCTATCAACAATATAAGGTTTTAAAGTTACACCATCATTTGCTATAGCTGTTAAAGCCTGGATAGTTTGAATAGGAGTTGTTGTAATACCTTGACCAAAAGCCGCATTAGATATTTCAATATCGTATTTAAAATTAACAGTTCCTGATGATTCATTAGGAAGTTCAATACCAGTTTGACTACCAAAACCTAATAAGCGATAATAAGCTTTTAATTTAGTACCACCCATTTTTTGAGCTAATTTTGCAGCTGCTACATTCGAGGAATAAGAAAAGCCTTCATTATAAGTAATAGTACCCCAACCAACATTATTAAAGTCTTTAATAGTTATATCACCTATTTTAAGTGTTCCTGATTCATAAGTTTCATCACCATCATAAACACCATTTTCCATAGCAGCCATAAAAGAAAATATTTTCATAGTACTACCTGGCTCATAAGCATACTGAGTTAAAGGTGTTAAATAACTACTAATATCTAAAGTATTAGGATTAAAATTAGGTGCTGAAGCGGTCCCTAAAATAGCTCCTGTTTTAGCATCAGCTATCGTAATAGTCATCCAAGTTAAATTATATTTATCAGTTATTTCTTTAATAGCATTTTCTAACTTTAATTGAATAGTACTATCAAGTGTCAAATAAACATCAGCACCATCTTTTGGTTCATCAGTTATAGCTGGAGTATTAGCTATTTGATAGCCATAAGCATCTTGTTGATATTCAGTATATCCATCAGTACCGGATAAATAATCATTAAAATAAGATTCTATGCCCATCTCACCGGCTATTTTACCATCTTCATCTTTTTTAGCATAACCAATAGCATAAGAAGCAAAATTACCCATTTGATAATATCTTTTCGTACTAGATATAAAAGATATTCCTGGTAAATTTAAATCTTCTATTTCTTCTTTAACTAGCTCCGTTATTCCCCTACCACTAGGCCCTAATTCTACTTGGTATAAACCTTCTTGGCTTAAAAGAGCTAAAATATCATCTTTAGTCATACTATTAGTTTTAATATTTTCAGAAAATACCTCATATAGCTTCTCGGCAGTATATTCTTTATCAACTACATGTTGAGGATTATCGGGATCTGTTGTTCTACTTTCATCTAAAAAAGCTATAACTGTATAAGAATTAACATTCTGAGCTAAGACTTCACCATTTGTATCATAAATAGTTCCTCTAGTAGCATATAAAGTCTTTTTAACAGTATCTCTATTAGCCGCAAAAGTTTTTAAATTAGTATTATCAACACTATGAGTTATGCCAATATAACCCATTTTAATAATTATTGTTCCAAACAAAAAAACAATACCAAGTATAAAAAATTTATTAATTCTTACTGTATTGTTTTTCTTTTTCATAATTACCTCGATTAATTATCAACTATTGTTTTGATATTATCATTATTATAAGATAATCCTTCGGCTTTGGCAATATCTTCTATATTATCTAAGGATGCGAGTTCGTTTATTTTCATATATAAACTTTCATTTAACCCAGTTTGTTTATCTATCTTACTTTTTAATCTTTCTACTTCAATATTTGTCTTTGATAAGGTTGCTTTAGAAAAAACTATTAAAACAGGAGTAGCAATAATCATCATAATTAGGACAAAACCAAGAAGTTTTTCCCCTTTAAAAAATTTTATTTTTGTTCCCTGTTTTCTCATGCTATAACCTCTCTATAACTCTTAACTTAGCGCTCTTACTGCGACTATTTTCTTCTAGTTCCTCTTCTTTTGGAACGATTGGTTTTTTATTTATTAACTTTATAATTGGTTTATAATCATCAGGAATATCTTTTAATCCTTTAACTATAGGATCAATATCACTATATTTTTTAAATATTTGTTTTACGATTCGATCCTCTAAAGAATGAAAAGTAATAACACATATTCTGCCACCTTTATTTAGTAAATCTATCGCATCAGGTAAAACTTTTTCTAAACTATCTAATTCTTGGTTGACAGCAATTCTAATTGCTTGAAATATTTTTCTTTCCGGATGATGCTCTTTAAAATATTTATAAGGAACTGATAATCTAATTATTTCCACTAATTCATTAGTTCTAGCTATTTCTTCAACTGCCCTTTTTAAACAAATATTTTTAGCAATGTTTTTTGAAAACTTTTCTTCACCATATTTAAAAAATATATTAATTAATTCTTTTTCTGAGTAGTTATTAACAATGTATTTAGCATCTAACTTTTGGTCTTTATTCATTCGCATATCTAAAGTAGCATCACTCATAAAGCTAAATCCTCTTTTAGGATTATCTATTTGCGGACTACTAAGACCTAAATCAAATAAGATACCATCTACTTTAGTAACATTTAATTTAGCTAATTCTTCTTTCAAATTAACAAAATTACTATGAATTAATTTAAAATTATGACCAATTCTAGTTAATTCTTTTTCGCTATAATTAATTGCTTCTAGATCTTGATCAAAGGCGAATAGGAAACCCCTTTTTAATTTCCTTAATATTTCTAAGCTGTCGCCGGCATAACCAAGTGTTGCATCAACATATATTCCTTCACTGTTGATATTTAAATTATCAACAGCTTCTTTTTTTAGAACACTGTAATGTTTCATTAAACATCCACTTCTTCAAATAGATGCTCAGCTATATCAGCTAATTTATCCTCATTGTCTAGGAAGAATTTATTCCATCCTTCTTTTGACCAAACTTCAAGTCGGTCGTTTGCGCCGATTATCACAACTTCTTTGTTCAAATCGGCGTAACTAACCAATGGGGAGGTAATGTTAATTCGACCTTGTTTGTCAAATTCACATTCAGCAGCACCTGATAGAAAGAATCTAATAAAATCTCTGGCGTCTTTCTTGGTAAATGGTAATGATTTTAATCTGCTAACAATATTATTCCATTCATTCATTGAATAAATAAATAAACATTTCTCCAAGCCTCTTGTTATGATAAACTTTTCGCCTAATTCATAACGAAACTTGGAAGGAATAATAATTCTGCCTTTATCATCAATATTATGATGATATTCACCCATAAACATTGAAATCCCCCACTTTCTACCACTATATGGCACTTGCTACCATTATATTACAACATAATAAAAAAAATGTAAAGTACTTTTTACATTTTTTTATTTATTTACACTATTTTAAAACTATTTAGAAGTTGTTCTATTTAAAGTAGCTTTCTTGGTTG
Organism: Bacilli bacterium; assembly: GCA_035379765.1. Lineage (GTDB taxonomy): Bacteria > Bacillota_I > Bacilli_A > RF39 > UBA660 > DAOSVX01. Next base: position 5,618 of record DAOSVX010000033.1, read on the forward strand.
TCGCCTTTGGTGCTTTAACGGTCTTTTTTACTTCTTTTTTAGGAGCTTTTTTTGCTTCTACTTTGTTAACTGGTTTCTTTACTTCCTTGACTTCTTCTTTAACTTCACCAACTACTTCTTTCCCTTTGTAATAACCACATTTAGGACACATTCTATGAGGTCTAATTGGTGTCTTACAATTTGGACATAAAGTTATTGCTCCTACTTCTTTCTTTAAATGAGTATGACGCATTCTTTTTTTAGTTTTACTAGTTCTTCTAAATGGAACTGCCATAGTATCACTCCTTTCAGTTTAATTAATCTTCTTTTAGTTCCCAACCTTCCCCTTTTAAATTCATAGGGCTATTATCGCTAACAATTCTAATTGGAACTTCCAATAAGATATTTTCCCATAAAATCGGTTCAATATCAAGTATATTTTGCTTTATTTCCTTATTTTCGTCAAGTATTTGGTTAATATTTAAATTATAAAGATAATCTACATTAACTAAAGTCCTTGAATCCTTTAAAACCATTATACCTTTAACATCTAAATTAAGCTCTAATTCATTGCTAACATTCTTACTTATCTTACCAAAAACATCAACATCTTTTAGGGAAACTATCTCACTGTTTTGCCAATAATTTTTAGCTATTTTATAACTTCCTTTTACTTCTATTTCTTTTATTTGATCATAAACTAATTTTACTAAATCTATTTTCATTTTTAAGCCTCTTTTTTATTATACACTAACTTTTTGTTTTGACAATTAATATAATTAATAAGAGCCATTAAAAGTAAGCTGAAAACCGAATGATCTTCGGGAATTGATTGACTTAAATCAATACTACCAGAAAAGGAATCAGGATTATTTTCAAATTCCAAAATTATTTCATTTGCTCGACGCATAATATTAATAGTATGAGTATCTGTCCAACTATAAAGTTTCCCTAATTTTAAATACTTACTTAAGACAATAAATAATTCTTTATCATCTATAGCATCTATCATAAGTTGAATGTTAGTTTTAGCATCATAATTATCATTAAAAAAATAATCTTTAATATCGGAATTAAAACTTATACAAATATTTGCTAAATAGCTAAAATCAATATCGATAATGTTGCCACTTTCTAAATCAACAATCTTTATAAAATTGTCTTCTCTACTAATTCTTACCATTAAAACATCTCCAACAGCCCAATATATTAACAAAATATTCCTAATATTGCAATCAATATATGATAAAATAAAATTGGTGAAAAAAATATGGAAGCAATTGGTATAATATGTGAATACAATCCTTTTCATAATGGTCATAAATATCATATCGAAAAAATAAAAGAAATGTATCCCGATGATATTATTATTTTAGTTATTAATGGTTATTTTTTAGAACGTGGTGAAATTAGTATTTTAAGTAAAGAAGCTAAAACTAAAATTGCTTTAGAATATGGAGTTGATTTAGTTTTAAGTCTACCTTTTTTCTATGGTAGCCAAAGTGCTGATAACTTTGCTTATGGAGCTATTAAAACTTTAAATTTATTTAAAATATCTAAAATAGTTTTTGGTAGCGAATCTAATAACACAGATGAACTTAAAAAGATTGTTAAAAAGCAAAATAGTTTAAGTAATAAAATTAAATTAAATTTAAAAAAAGGTTTAAGTTATCCAGCAGCTATTAGTGTAAATGAATTAAATAGTCCTAATGATTTACTAGGTGTTTCTTATATTAAAGCTATTAATAAAGTAAATAAAAAAATAAAACCAATCTCTATTAAAAGAACTAATAGCTATCATGATTTAAAAAGCAATAACAAAATAATTAGTGCTTCAAATATTAGGAATAAATTAAAAGAAAATATTGATATTAAAGATTATATACCTAATAAAGTATTAAAATATATTGAAAATATTAATGTGGAAGATTTATTTTTATATTTAAAATACCAAGTATTAACTAATGATGATTTAACTAGATATCTAACTGTTGATGAAGGCATTCATAATAAGATAATTAAAAATATTAATAAAGTAAATAGTATTGAAGAACTAATTCAAAGTATTAAAAGTAAAAGATATACTTATAATCGTTTAAAAAGAATGTTAGTACACATTTTAGTTGGGCTTAAAAAAGACGATGTTCATAAATATAGAGATTTAGATTATGTCCAAATACTAGGTTTTAATAATAAAGGTCGAACATATCTAAATACTTTAAAAAATAAAAAAGATATTGTTTTAAAAAGTAAAAATTATAATTCTATAATATATAAATATGAATTAAAAAGTGCTTATA
>DAOSVX010000034.1:0-7599 GCA_035379765.1 Bacilli bacterium
TAACTGGTGAACCTAGATTCAGTTCGTATATTATGCATTATGCTGGAGCACCTAGTAATCAAGCAAGAATTGATGTCATTAAAAAAGATATTGAAATTTGGAATGAATCTAAGCCAGATTATAAATTTAAGAAAAATATTATCTAGTTTTTCATAACCAATTATTTCTTTTAACAAATAAATGTTTTCTTGAACAATATCTAAAGACTTTTCATTATAAACACTAATAATATTAGTTATTTCATTCATACTAAAACCATATTCTTTTAACTTAATCATAATATCATCAGTAGCACTATATTTTATTAACGAATTATATATTCTTAAAGCTCTTTTAGCAGTTATATTAGGTACTACTAATAAATTCTCATAGTTTTCTTTTATTTTATTAATGGCATCTTCTCCTAAAGTATTAACAATATTAATGGCTGTTTTTTCTCCACAGCCACTTATTAAAGAAGATGACAAAAATTCTATTAAAGCATCTTTGCCTTCAGGAACTACTTTTTCATAATTTTTAACACTATATTGATAACCATATCTTTCGTGATTAGTAAGAGATCCATAAAATATATATTTATCCTCTTTATTTAAATCATTAAAATAACCAGTAAAAGTAATTACTTTATTTAAAAAATCTTGCATTTCTTCATCGTTAGTCTCTTTTATTTTAAAAAGCCCTACTTTATAACCATTATTACCTTCAAATATAATATTTCTAAAATTGCCTTTTATATAATTCATATATTACTCCTAAAAGAATTATACATCTCATACATTTGTTTGTAAATGTTTTAAAATAAAAAAGATAAATAATTTATCTTTTAGGTTGCATAACTTCTAAAACAAGATAAGTCTTGATATTAATTTTATTTAAACATTCCTTCAATTTTATCTTCAGCATAATCACCAAAAGTAGGAACAGTAAAATCATATCCAGATAAATAAACACCGTTTCTACTAGCAACAGCTAAAATAGTTGCCCAATGCCAATTAGTTTCTTGAGTCATCCCCTTAGCTTTTAATTCAGCAATTTTTTTTAAACTAGCTTCAATATTAGAAATATCTTCCTCTGAACCATTTTCAGTTTTTAAAATAGCTAGTGTTTCATCTGCTATACTTTGTAATTCTGATTCTGGATATTTATCCATAATAGTTAATATATTATCTAAATATACTTCTTTTCTAGCCATCTTAATTTTGTCTTTGTTACCTCGCCAATCATTAAACATCAAAGCCCCGGCAGTAACTACAACCGCTATGCCAACAACAGCAACCTTGGTAGTAATTTCCTTAAAAGAGTGCTTTTTTCTAAAATGAGCTTTATCTGTTTGACTTTTTCTTCTAGCTTCTTTAATAGCATAAGGATTATAAGTAACTTTACCCTTATGCATTTCATTATATCTTAGTTCATCCATATTATCACTACCCTAATAATATTATAATTAATATTATTAATTTTTTCAATTTATTCTTTGACCATAGATTTTATTATCAATAATTTTGGTAATTTTTATTTTATATTCTTTTCCTTTAATTAGTTTTTCTTTAAAAACAACATTTAAGTAATTAGAAGTATGACCATTACTTTCTATACCACTTTTTTCAATTAAAACAATTGTTTCTTTGCTAATAAATTTTTTAGCATATTTTAATTCTAATTTATTAGATAATTCTATTAATTTATTAACTCGATCTTTTTTTTCTTCATCTTTAACAATATTATTTAACTTAGCTGCTATCGTGTTATCTCTTTTAGAATATGGAAAGACATGAATTTTAGAAAATTTAACTTTTTTAATAAATTTTAAAGTATCTAAAAAATCTTTATTAGTTTCAGTAGGAAATCCAACTATAACATCTGTAGTAATATTAATGTTTTTTCTTACTTTTCTAATTTTTTTGATAATATCTAAGTATTCATGAGAATTATATCTACGATGCATTTCTCTTAAAGTATTATCACTACCACTTTGTAAAGGAATATGAAGATGATTACATATTTTAGGATTGTTTTTTAATTCATTTAAGAATTTGTCATCTAGTTCGGTCACTTCAATACTGGATATTCTTATTCTATCTAAATCAGCTAATTTAGATATTTCATGAATAACATCAGTTAGATCTTTATCTTCATAATGATAATTACCAGTATGAATACCTGTTAACACTACTTCTTTATAACCGTTTTTTACTAATAAAGTTACTTCTTTAATTATTTTAGTAAAATTTTTACTTCTTTCTCTTCCTCTTGTATAAGGAATAGTACAATAAGTACAAAAGTTATTACATCCATCTTCTATTTTGACAAAAGCTCTAGTTTTGTCACTAAAATTAGTTATGAACATATCTTCAAATGGCACTTTATTTAAATCATAAAATTTAGTAATTTTATTTTTGTTTTTTATATATTCTTTTACTAAAGATACTATTTTACTTTTATCATGAGAACCAAGTAAAATATCAATATTTAAATCTGCTAAATCTTTTTGATGATTTTCCGCCATACACCCACATACAACAATTATAGCTTTGGGATTTTCATGATGACTTCTTCTAATCATCTTACGACTCTTCTGATCAGCTTGATTAGTAACACTACAAGTATTAATAATAACTACATCAGCATTATCACTAACTATTTTAGCACCATCCTTGATAAATGCTTCTTTAATAAATTCGCTTTCATAGGTGTTTACTTTACAACCTAAAGTAATTACTTTAATTTTCATATTTTACTTCCTAACTTAAAAAAGCCTTTAAGGCTTTAAGATAAATTTTTTTGTAATTGTTTTAAAGCTTCTAACAAAGCTTCTTCTTTTTCATAACTTAAAGTTAAAGGCTTAAATTTTATTTCTTCTGTTGTAGGTATACCAGCGGAAATAATATCAACTTTTTTAACCTGTAAATCATCATCACTATTTTCCTCTTCATAATTTAAACTGCGATTTTTATTGCGTTTTACTAATTCGTTATAACTGATAATAGAGTCTTCTTCCTCTTTCATTTCATAAGGCGTTAAATCAATATTTAATTGTTCTCCTGAAGAAGCTATTTCTCTAGCTATTTTAATAATATCACTTTGATCATTTTTAGTGTTTTCAATAATGTGATTGTCTTCCCATTCTAAATGTTCATCACTACTTCTAATTAAATAAAGTAATACAACTAACAAAATTAACAAAGCAATAATCAATCCAAAATAAATATAGTCTGAAAACACTAAAAGAGATAAAAAATATTTTATACTATTTATAAATGCATCCATATAGTAAGCCTCCGAATACATAAGTATTTTAACAAATAACTAGATTTAATTAAATACTTTAAAAGTAAATTTTACACATCATCTGTCAATTAATTAGTAAACACTAGTTTAAATAGAATGTCAAATTATTTAATAAAACTATCAAACTTTTTAAATTCATTATTGTTTCTTAAACTATCATTATCAAGTTCATTTAATAAATGCTTTTCACTATTACTTAATCTATTAGGAATAATAATCTTACAAATAACATATAAATCCCCTGCACGGAAAGAATCATCTTTTTTAATTCCTTTTCCTTTTAGCTTATATTTATCACCATTTTGAGTTCCTTCTTTGATAGTTAAAATAACATTATCTTCTAAAGTAGGAATCTCTTTTTTACAACCTAGAGTAGCCTCAACTATGGTAAGAGGCATTTCAATATATATATCATCATTTTCTCTTTTAAAGAGTGGATGATCAGCAACATTAAATTCAATATATAAATCACCATTATCTCCACCGTTATAACCAGCCTCACCTTTGCCAGAAAGACGTAATCGGTCACCAGTTTTGGTGCCTTTAGGAACAGTAATGGTTATTTCTTTCGTTTCCTCAACACGACCTTTACCACGGCATTTTTTACAAATACTTTCAAATATTTTACCACTACCACCACATTTACTACAGGTAGTTTCAGTTTGAAATACACCAAATAAACTTCTTTGCTCCGCAATTACCCGGCCAGTTCCGCCACAAGTAGGACAAGTTTTTGCTCCATGACCACCCTCACCATTACATTCATCACAAACTTCTTCTAAATTTAGTTTTAAAGTTTTTTTAGTTCCAAATATAGCTTCATTAAATTCTAAATTTATTCTCATTAAACTATCACTACCACGAACCGGTCTTTTAGCACTTCTATTAGAATTACCAAAACCATAAGAACCACCAAAAAATTGTTTAAAAATATCTCCTAAATCAAATTCGTCAAAAGAAGAAAAATCTCCTGAGAAACCGCCAAAGCCAGAACCACCAGCATTCCCATTAAAAGCACTTTTACCAAATTGATCGTACTGACGTCTTTTGTTTTCATCTGACAAAATTGCATAGGCTTCCCCTATTTCTTTAAACTTAGCCTCAGCTTCAGGACTTTTATTTAAATCTGGATGGTATTCTTTAGCTTTTTTACGAAAAGCGCTTTTTATTTCCTCTTGAGTAGCAGTTTTGCTAACTCCTAATATTTCATAATAATCTTTTTCTGTTGCCATATTATCACCTCATTATTCGCCAGAAATATTTATATTTTCTACTAATATAGATGGAAACATTACACTTAAGCCAAAGTTTTCTAAATCATTGCCTACAGCAATTACATTACCTAATAGTTCAAATATATTAGTAGTCATTACAAACATTTTAATAGCTTTATCTTTTTTACCATTTTTAACTATATATCCTTGACATTGCAAAGCTATATCACCAGTTAAAGTTCTTGTACCTACATGTAATCCATCAACCCTATCGACAATTATACCATCTTTTACTTTTTTTATTAACTCATTAAAAGACATTTTACCAGGTTTTAGATAACAATTTTTAATTAAATTAGAATTACCAGTTGATTTTGTTTTAGCAATTATAGCTTCCTTATTATCATAAAGAATAGTTTTAAAGACTCCTTCTTTTACTATTTCTTTATAATAAGTTTGAGTTCCTTCCCCATCAAACAAATTACTTGTTACCATATTTGTATTAGCTGGATCTTCAACGATAGTTATTTTATTAGAAAATATTTTTTTATTTAATTTACCCACCATAACAGATTGTTTCAAACGAATGTTTTTAGCAAAGAAAACATCTATAAAATTATCAAAAATTCCTGACATTACTTCATTTGTTAACAATACCTTAACTTTCATATTATTAGGAGTTTGAAAATTTAATTTATCATAAGTAGATTCTATTTTAGCTTTTATTTTTTGCATTATTTTAATCTTATCAAAATCTTTACTAAAAACATCTACGTAAGCTGTCTCGGTTTTCTTATCTTCTTTAATTGTTAGTTCAACTCCAACATTAATAAACTCATTATTATCTTTTAAAAAGGTATCTTTATTAGTTATTTCTTTAGTGTTTTGAAAATAACTAAAACTACCAATTACCGTATCTAAAAAAGGATATTCTTTTTTTAAATTGTTTAACCCTTTTAAAAATTCTTTTATTTCATCTAAATTAATATTTAAATTTTTTAGTTTTTTAGATTCTATTTTAAATTGTTTAGCAAAAGTAGTTTTTTCTTTATTATCTGATAATAAAGAATCTTTTATTAAAGCACTAATAATATCAGAAGGATTATTTAAATTAGAAGTATATAAATTTAAATTTTTACCTTTATAAACTGATTTTATTTTATAATACTCACTTTCGGAAATTTCTAATTTTTCTATTCGTTGATTAAAAGATTTTAAATAAATACTTTTTGATGTTGATTTAAGTACTTCTAACTTTAAATCTTTTTTTATTCCTTCTTTAATTAATTTTTCAATCATTAGAAGCACCTCCAACTAAAATGGATGATATTTTTACAGTTGGCTGACCAATTGTTACTGGCACCCAACCACTTTCACTACCACAACCACCAGAAGAATATTTTAAATCATCACTAACCATTTCCACATTACTTAGTATTTCTAAAGTATTACCAATTAAACTGGCCATTTTTACCGGTGTAGCTATTTTACCATTTTTAATTAAATAACCTTCTTCAACTAAAAAATTAAAATCTCCCGTAGCAGTATCAACACTACCGCCACCTAGTTTCTTAGCATACAACCCATACTTAATATTTTTAAACATATCTGCTATTTTATCAGTACCTGGAGCTAGATAGGTATTATTCATTCTAGAAGTTGGAGCAAAACGAAAATTTTGTCTTCTACTACTACCAGTTAAACCATGTTTCATTTGACGATCGTTTAAATAATCAACTAAGTAACTTTTTAAAATTCCGTTTTTGATTAAAATGTTTTTTCTGGTTTTGTTACCTTCATCATCATAAGTAGTCGTTCCCCATAAATTTGGTATTGTCCCATCATCTATGATAGTTACTTTTTTAGAAGCTATTTTTTTACCTAATTTACCATTTAATACTGATAGATTTTTAGCTACTGCTGTTGCTTCCATGGCATGACCACAAGCCTCATGAAATATAACTGCTCCAAAACCACTTTCTAATATAACTGGCATCTTACCACCTTTGATATAAACAGCTTTTAATTTATTTATAGCTGAATCAACTATTTTTTTAATTTCTGTTTCTAAATCTATCTTTTTTATAAACGACGTATCATCAAAAAAACGATACATTTCACTACTTTTTTCTACTTTGTCATTTTCACTTACTGTAATACTTATTCGCACGCCAGTATAATTTCTATCTTCAGTTATATATTTACCCAAAGAATTAGCTATTATGATTTCTTTTTTAAGAATATCAAAGACTATTTTAACTTCTATAACTCTTTTATCATATTCTCGAGCTATTTTATTAATAGTCTCTAAGAACTCTTTTTTGTCTTTATCTGTCATATCAGTATATTGGCGCTTTTTACCAGCACTTTTTAAAACAACATTTTCTAGTTTAGGCTTAGAATTAAAATTATCTTTTAATTTAGTTATAATTTTAGTCAAATTTTCTTTAGTAATCGTATTAGTATCAGCATATAAAATATTGTCTTTTAAAGCCAGTCTAATACCTACTCCTTCAGCATAAGATGTATTTACTTTATCTATTTTATTATTTAAAAAAGTAATTGATCTGTTTTGAAAATTTTCATAGAAAATTTCACTAAAATCAGCTCCAGTAGTTAAACTATAATTTATTAAATGTTCTGCTAGCTCTTCATTCATTTTAACTCCTTATTTAATATTATTAAGGGCTCTTAAAAGAGCCCTAACAATAATTTATTTTTCTTCGTATTCTGCTTCTTTTACGTTATCATCTTTATCTTTTTTAGATGATTTTTTTTCTGCTTTTGGTTCAGATTCTTTAGCTTCCTCTTGTTGTTTTTTTGCAGCTTCTTCATAAACTTTGGTAGCAAGCCCCATAGCTATTTCATTAAGTTCATCTTTTTGCTTTTTAATTTCTTCTAAGTCGCTACCCTCCATAGTTTTTTTAAGTTCAGCTATTTTGTCTTCAGCTTTTTTCTTATCATCTTCACTAACTTTATCACCTAGATCTTTAATAGCTTTTTCAGTAGCAAAAATAACTTGGTCAGCTTCATTTCTAGTATCTACTTCATCTTTACGTTTTTGATCAGCTTCTTTATTAGCTTCTGCTTCTTTTAC
>DAOSVX010000035.1:0-7238 GCA_035379765.1 Bacilli bacterium
AATATGCTACTTCCTTGTGGTATATATGGTCTTTGGGAAGAATAAGTATTGAAAAAACAACCCTTTAATGTTAATATATACAACTATTAGAGGGTTTTATTATGGAATTAGTTACAATTGATAAACCAGATGATTTTAGAAAGCATCATAAACTTCTTGGCCAGGGATCTGAAGGTAGTGTGTTTTTATATGATAACCAAGCCATAAAAATATTTCATAATAATTTTGCTTTTGAGGTTTCTAAAACTAATAAAGAACAAAAATTAAAAGTTCTTATGGAATTAAAAGACACTTTAAATCAGGTGTCATTACCAACTGATCTTATTTATGATAAAAACGGTAATTTTATTGGATATATTATGGATTTAATCGAGACTTATCATAAGATAAGAGATTTTTATGATATGGCTAAGTCAAAGCTATCATTAGCTCTTAAAGTTTTTTATTATCGGGAATTAGAAGAAATAGTCAAAGTACTTCATAGTTATGGAATCTACTTAGTAGATGTAAATCTTTCTAATTTTTTATTAAATAGTCAATGTAAACCAGTTTTAACCGATTCTGATGGTTTTAAAGTAGGAGAATATAAAGCTGAAGAATATTACGCTTTTTATGTTAAATATTATAAAGAAGTTACTGGTGATCATCACTTACAATATATTGATGAGTTTTCTCTGACGTTTAGAACGTTAGAACTACTTTATCCAAATTTTAGAGATGGTCTTCGAAAAAGTATACCTAATTATGATATTTATCATCCTGATAGAGTTATAGAATATATTGGTACTACAGTTGATGATTTAGATATACCAGGTGAATTAAGAAGTTTTTATATTGATACTTTAGAAGGAAGAAAGCATGAATTTATAGGGCCTTATTTAGGTTGTATAAGTAATCCAAATAAAAGATATTTAAAAAAGAAAAGTCGCCTCATAATTTAAAAAATGTTATAATGGCATTAGATAAAATAGGAGGTAAATATGGCTTTTATTGAATTAAAAAAAGTATCTAAAAAATATACCATGGGCGAACTAGAAATAAAAGCCCTTGATGATATTTCTTTTTCTATAGAACGTGGTGAATTAGTAGTTGTTTTAGGACCCTCAGGGGCTGGCAAAACAACTGTTTTAAATATCCTTGGTGGGATGGATAGTTGTGACTCAGGAAGAATATTTGTTGATGGCGAAGACATTGCTTTATTTAACAAGATAGATTTAATGAAATATCGTCGTTATGATATTGGTTTTGTTTTTCAATTTTATAATTTAGTCCAAAATTTAACTGCTTTAGAAAATGTGGAATTAGCTAGTCAAATATGTAAAAACACTTTAGATTCTAAAGAAGTTTTAACAAGTGTTAATTTAAAAGATAGATTAAACAATTTTCCAGCTCAATTATCAGGTGGTGAACAGCAAAGAGTAGCAATTGCGAGAGCTTTAGCCAAAAATCCTAAATTACTTTTATGTGATGAACCAACTGGAGCTTTAGATTCTAAAACAGGCCAAAAGATTTTAAAAGTACTTCAAGATACTTGTTATAACTACGGAATGACAGTAGTCATAATTACGCATAATGCTATTATAGCTAATATGGCCAATAGAATTATCAAAATGAAAAATGGTCAAATTGCAGATATTATATTAAATAAAGAACCTAAAAAAGTAGAGGAGATAGTCTGGTGATACTTTTAATAAAAAATACTTTTATTAAAATAAAGAAATCATTAGGTAGATTTTTATCTATTCTTTTTATTATAGCTTTAGGAATAAGTGTTTTTATTGGTTTAAGAGAATCTTCTTTTGGAATGCTTTTTACAGCTGATAATTATTATGATGAATATCAATTAATGGATTTTAAAATAACAAGTACTTATGGATTAAATGATGATGATATAGTAGCAATTAAAAACTTATTTAATGTTTCTAAAGTGGTGCCCACATATTCTATAGACGTCTTAGATAATGGTAAAGCTATTCGTCTTCACGCTATTGAAGACGAAATAAATAATGTGGTTTTAAAAGATGGCAGAATGCCCGAAGATAATGATGAGTGTTTAGCTGATTCTCATGAATACGAAGTAGGAGATACTATAACTTTTTCGAAAACTAATTTAGAAGATTATATTAGTATTAAAAAATGTGAAGTAGTTGGTACTATTGATTCTCCTATGTATATTAGGGATGAAAAAGGTATATCTAGTGTTGGTAATGGTAAGTTAACTTCTTTTGTATATTTAAGCAAAGAAGTATTTACAATGAATTATTACACAGAAGTTTATATAATAGCTAAAAATACATCTTCAGAAAACTCTTATTATGATGACTATGAAACAGAATTAAATAAATTAAGAACCCAGTTGGAAGAATTAAAACCAATTAGAGAAACAATTAGATATGAAGAAGTATTAAAAGAAGCTAATCAAAAAATAAGTGATGCTGAAAAAGAATTATATGGTAATTTGGCTGAGTCAGAAGCAAATTTGGCAGAAGTTAAAACTAATTTAGATGAAAATAGTGCAGATTTAAATAAAGTAAAAAGTTCATTAGAAACCTCTTTAGTAGATTTAGAGTCTACAGTTACTTCTAAAGAAGCAGAATTTAATAATACTCTTGAATCATATAATTTAACCTTAGAAACGTTACCAGCCAAAATAACTGAATTTAATGAAGAAAAAACCTCTTTAGAAGAACTTTTGCAAACTTATTCAGAGGGTACCAGTGAATATAGTGAAACTGAAGCAGAACTAAACAATTTAAATACAAAATTAGGTAATTTAAATACTATTTATAATTCTTATACTTCATTTACAAGTGAAATAGAATCACAAAGATCTTCTCTTGAAGAAAATTTAACTAAGATCAATTCTTCTTTAGATGAAATAGAATCTAATTATAGTTTTTATTATGATGGCTTAGATTCTTTAGAGACTGAAAAAGCTAATGCTTTAGCAGAAATAAATGAAGCCAAAGAAGAACTAAACAATATTGAAAAACCAGTTTGGTATTTATTAGACAGAACTGATAACAATGGATATATTTCTTATAAAGAAGATGTTATAAAAGTATCAGCTATATCTAAAACATTACCAATTTTCTTTGTTATAGTTTCAATGTTAGTTTGTTTAAATTCTTTATCTAGACTTATTGAAGAAGAAAGAACTGAAATGGGCATTTTACAAGCTATAGGCTATAGTAAAGCTAAAATAGCTTTAGGTTATATGATATATGTATTTATAGCTGCTTTACTAGGTATAGCTATAGGCTTAACAATAGGATATAGCATTATACCGAAAATAATTTATGGCATTTTCTTATCAAGATACTATGTTCCTAAATTAATTACGGTTATTAATCCTTTACCATTTTCTTTAGTAATTGTTGTTACTCTTTTATTAATGGCTTTAGTAGTAATAATTGCTTGTTATAAAGAATTAAAAGAAGTTCCAGCTAGATTACTTAGACCTAAAGCTCCTAAATCTGGTAAAAAAGTTTTCTTAGAACAAATGACCAAATTATGGCAAAAGTTAAACTTTACTTGGAAAGTAACAATTAGAAATTTATTCAGATATAAAAAAAGAATTATTATGACAGTTTTAGGAGTAGCTGGGTGTACAGCTTTACTTCTTACGGGATTTGGATTAAATGACAGTATTAATAATATTTCTAAATTACAATACGGCAAAATAATTCACTACGATGCTATGTTTATTTTAAATGAAAACCAAACTGAACTAGGAGATAAAATAACCACTTTATTTAATGATAATAATATTTTAAATCCTTCTTTAATAAATGAACAAGCTTATAAATTTAGTTTTAAAAATAAAACTGAAGATGCTTATGTTGTTGTTCCTTCTAATAATGAAGAACTAGAAGAATATATTTCTTTATATAATTTAGATAATAAAGAAATAACTATTCCTTCTTATGGAGCTTTAATTACTGAGCAAATGGCTGACTTATTAGGTGTAAAAGCTGGTGATACTATTGAAATAAGAGATAGTGATAATGCTTTGTATATTATCTATGTTAGTGATATAGTCGAAAACTATACATCTCATTATATTTATATGGATAAATCTTATTACGAAGAAACTTTTAATAAAACAATTGATTATAATATGATTATTGCTAAATTAAATGAAAAACCTAGTACTGAAGTAGCTTTAACAGACTATAATATTTTATCGGTAAATTATACTGAAGATATATTAGACTCTTTTGATAGCTTTGTCCAAGGTTTAAACAAAATTATATATTTAATACTAATATGTGCTGGAGCTTTAGCTTTAATAGTTTTATACAACTTAACTATTGTTAACATTAGTGAAAGAAAAAGAGAAGTAGCTACTTTAAAAGTATTAGGGTTTAATGATAAAGAAATATCTGCTTACATATATCGAGAAACGATTATTTTAACTATATTTGGGGTAATAATAGGTTTGGTATTAGGAATATTCTTACATAAATTTATTATTTATACAGCCCAAACAGATAACATTCTATTTATTAAAACTATTAAATGGTATAGTTATATTTTTTCAGCAGCTATAACCATTCTATTTTCTTTCTTAGTTCAACTAATAATATCTAAAACTTTAAAAAATATTGATATGATTGAGTCTTTAAAATCAGTAGAGTAAAAAAGATTATTATGATAAAATTAAATAGAGGGATTTTATGAAAAAATTAAGTTTATATATTTTACTAATATTATCTTGTTTTCTTCTAATTGGATGTAATAAGAACAATGAAGAAGAAAACAAGAGTGAAGAAGAAACAACTGATATAAATATAATATCTACTGATGATACAATAGTTTTTAAATCAAGCGATAATATTTACACAACATTTTACTATGATGGTGAAACATTAACAAAAGTAATTATGACATCTATTTTTGATACCGAAGAAGAAGCTGACGCAGCAGTAGAGTTATTTTCAGGAGAAGACTTTGTAGATATGTATACAAACATTAAAAAAGATGGTACTAAAGTTACTTTAAACTATGCTTCTGATTACTTTGAATATTATGCTAAATATACTAAAACAGAAATGGAATACTTTATGAATGAAACTGGATATGAGGTAGAAAAATAAATTTTAAAGCATAATACAAAAAGATTAGCCTAAAAAAGGAAAAATTTATGATAAGAATTGATATAGAATTGGTAAAAAGGAAACTTTTTACTACTAGAAACAAAGCTCAAGATGCAATATCTTCAGGGATAATTTTTTGTGATGGTAAAAAAGTTGTTAAATCAAGTAAGTTAATTAAATCTGATAGTAAAATTGAAATAAAAGGAGATATAATGCCTTTTGTTTCTAAAGGAGGATTAAAATTAGCTAAAGCCATAAAAAGTTTTAATATAAATTTAAAAAATAAAATAATGATTGATATTGGATCTTCAACTGGTGGCTTTTCAGATTGCGCTTTACAAAGTGATGTTAAAAAAATAATTGCTATTGATGTTGGAACCAATCAATTTGATAAAAATTTAAAACAAGATAAAAGAATAAATTTGTATGAAAAACAAGATTTTCGTGATGTTGATAATAATATCTTAAAAGATGCTAATATAGCTACTATTGATGTTTCTTTCATATCTGTAACTAAATTAATACCAAAAATAGAGAAAATAAAGAGCTTAAAAGAAATAGTTTGCCTAATAAAACCACAATTTGAATGTGGTAAAAAAACAGCTGATAAATATCAAGGGATAGTTTTAGATAAAACAGTTCACAAAGAAATTATTAACAAAATAATATTACCATTCCAAGATATTAATTTCTTTTGTCAAGATGTAACTTTCTCACCAATATGTGGTGGAGATGGTAATATTGAATATTTAGGTTATTTTATAAAAAATGGTACTATTAATAACAAAATAAATGTCGATAATGTGGTTGGTTTAGCTTTTAAAGATTTATTATAAAATATAAAATAAAAAACCAACGATTGTTGGTTTTTAATATAAAGCTGTTTTTCCTGTTAATACAAGTTGTTTAATTATATTTTTTCTTGTATTACTACCTGTCATATAAGCATCATATGTTCCTTGTTCAATTATAGCTGTATATGCATCCATAAGTTGTACCATTTCTTCATATAAACTGCTTCCCTGCAGAATATCTTCTAGTGCTTTGTTTGATAAATCTACGGGACTATATTCTAAAGAATCTCTTTCTATTTCTCCGATAGATAATTCGGCTATATATATAAGTCTTAATTGATATTGAATATCAGAAATTATTATCATTTTTATGCCAGGATGGCAATTATTAAAGCTTGTTAATTTTTGACCATTAAATTCAATGCTGATATTTTCATTTAAATAAAAACTTTCTACGAATTTTTGATATATTACAGCTTGTTTTTTAAAGGCTTCCCAGTCTGTACCAATTGTATTGTACATTTCTTTATATACTTCTTCTAAAGCTAACAACAAGTCCAAACCAACATAAATTTTTTTATCTTCATCTAAAACTGAAAATATTTCTGAATCTACTGGGAAGTCTGGTTTTTCCCCAGCCCCATCTATCAAAATTGACCCTATATCCATTAAAAAGGTTCCGGTATAATCCATTAAGAAGTTACTCATTTCCATATAACAAGCTGATGTGGGACTTATAGCATCAGGATTTGTGCCAGTGTATGTATATTTTTTAAGGCTTACAAATTCCCCTCTTAAATTTCTGATCATTTCTAATGTTGATTCTTCATCTTGTTGATATTTTACTGTTCCGATTGCTACAGAACTTGTTTTTTGGTAATACTTTAGAGCCATTTTTTTAATTAGTTCTTCTTCTTCCTCGGTTGGAATATGTATTTGAAATTCAGGCGTAGGCTCAGGAGTAGATGTAGCTTCTGGTGTTATTTTATCAGCTGGCATAGGAGTAGGAGTAGTTTTTGTTGAGCTAATAGTAGCTGTTGGGTCAGGATCAGGAGTAGAATTTCCTTCTGCTTCAGCGTGACCACAACCACCTGTTCCTAAAAATAAAAACGCTGCTGAAACACATAAGAACTTTTTTGTTCTATCTTTTGTTTTTCTAGCAACGTTATTTGGTGTAGCAATACTTCTGCTACTTATTACTTTTCCCAAAATCAATTCCCCCTTTGAATTAACGCAATCATTTTAGCATAAAAAGGGTAAAAAGTCAATTAAGTGTCATGTTGTGTAAGTAAATTGTTAAGGTTGATTTTTCTTTGAAAAACAAATAGTTAGTGTTATAATTTCT
>DAOSVX010000036.1:0-7023 GCA_035379765.1 Bacilli bacterium
ATTAGCAAAATCCATACTGTTATTTTCTGTTCTGTTAATTAAAAGATGAACTTCATCAATAAATAAAATTAAATTGCCTTTACCAGCCTTTTTAATTTCATTAACCAATATTTCTAGTCTTTGTTCTAATACTCCACCACTAATAGCTGTTCCCATAATACTGCTAACACTTACCTTAACAACACGCATGCCTTTTAAAACCTCTGGCACTAGACCTTTTTGAATACGATAGGCAATCCCTTCCACTATAGCTGTTTTACCTATCCCAGCTTTACCAACTAATATAGCACTTTTATCTGGTGTTAATAGTACTAATAGCACTTGCTTTATCTCTTCATCTCTAGCTATAGCTGGATCAGTCACATATTCTTTTTTAGTATAATCTTCACCATATTTTTCTAATAAACTAACTTCACCATTTGGCATATCCTATCACCTTAGTTAATTATAACATAAAATTTTAGACTATCAATAAATAAAAGGTTGACAACATTTTTTTATGTATTATAATATTTATATCTGTTGCTTCAATAGCTCAGTTGGTAGAGCATCCGGCTGTTAACCGGCAGGTCGTAGGTTCGAGTCCTACTTGAAGCGCCATAAAAAAATAACTTAGACTATTTGTCTAAGTTTTTTTATTTTACCCGTTTTATATATGTATATGGATTTCGATCTTTAGGTAATAACTTTCTTAATGCCGCTACTGTTACTGCCCCTTTTAACTGTTTTAAATCAGCAGCAGTAAAATAAAACCCCGAATCCAAAAATAACCAACCCGATTCTGTAAAAAAAGCTCCCTCTACTTCTTTTATACTTTCTTGAATACTTACTATAGCTTTATCTTGACCATTATAATGTTTAAATGTTTGTAATTTATTTTCTTCTAAATTAAAAAAGATTGTTTCACCTTTTTCATCCGTTAAGCCTATAAATCCTGAACCAAGTTTTTTTGATCTTGTTACTTTTTTAAATCCATCAAATGATATATAATTGCCTTCTTCTTTAGTATAAACAAAATTACCTGTTCTATCTAAACAGCGGAAACATTGATCCATAATTGTTACTAACCCAGCTTTACCAACTATAGCAAAACCTTGTTCAAAAGGACTAACCATATCAAATCTTTGGGATTCTAAGGAACAACGATTATCATAATATGTATAACCATCAGCATATTTTCTTAGACTATATCCTTCTCCAACATCAGAAATCGCCAAAACATTACCATCAACCGGTAATGAACGTAGTCTACTGCCACACATTATATAACTTTTCCTAATTTGAGATCCTTCATTAACTATATAAGACGCTTCACAACTCGGAGGACACACTAACAATCCACTTTTAACTTCTGTTATAATAGGTAAACTCAATTTTATCGCCTCGAGGCATGATTATATCACTTTAAAATTTTATAGTCAAATTAAAAGCCCCATTTTGGGGCTTTTACTAATCTTTTTTGTTTTTGCTAATGTTTTCAAAAGCTTTTAAAATTTCAATAGGAATAGCAAATATTACCGTATTTGATTGATCGCTACTTAAATCGTTTAAGGTAGACAAAGTTCTAAGATGTAATGCTCCACTACTTTTACCCATTATATTAGCTGCTTTAGCAAGATTTTCAGAAGCTTCTACTTCTCCTTTAGCTTTGGTAATAACAGCCATTTTTTCTCTTTCAGCTTCAGCTACTCTAGCTATTACCCTTTTCATTTCTTCTGGTAAAGCTATATCTTTTAGTTCGACATTTTCAACTTTTATACCCCAAGGATCAGTTGCTTTATCAACTATTTCACATATTTTAGCACTAATTGATTCACGATCACTTAAAAGTTCATCTAATGATACAGATCCAACTATATTTCTCATCGTTGTTTGAGCTAACTGACTAACTGCATAATTAAAATCTTCGACAGCTATTACTGCTTTGGCAGCATCAAATATCTTGTAGTATAAAACTGCATTTATCTTAATAGATATGTTATCTTTAGTAATAGCTTCTTGCTCAGGAACATCAATCGTTTTAACTCTAATATCCACTTTCCTCATTGTTTGGAATATTGGAAAGACTAAACGCCATCCTGGCTTTACAATGCTGCTAAATTTCCCTAAAGTAAACTTTACTCCTCTTTCATACTCATTAACTTGCTTAATTGAACTTAAAAAATAAAAGCCTATAACTCCTAAAATTATATAAAATGTATCCATAATTATCCCTCCTACTAAAATTATATCATATTATTAAAAATTAAACATTAACCATTCCGGCTTAAAGATCATTAAAATCCCAATTATTAACATAATAATTCCGCCAATTAGATGCGAATATTTAGTATATTTATTAGATATGCCTTTTAATTTTAAGGTTTTCATAGCAATAACAAATATAATAATATCATCTATTAAGAAAAACAATATATAAATAAAAATATAAATGAAATATTCAAAATTACTTAATTCATTTAAAGATAATACCTGAGTAAATATTACCGGCAATCCTAAGGAACATAATAGTTCTATTAAGTTAACAGAAAAAGCTAACAATATAATACCAATTATAGCTAAGAAAAAGCTTTTAGAAGAAACTATCTTTCTAATCTTGTCCATTATTTTAGATCTTTTTTTCTCATCAACCACTTCACAACCAACTGGTTCCTTACGTTTTTTAAAATAATTATATATATTTATTAAACCAAATAAGAAAGCAAATATACCTATTCCTATTTTAATATAACTTATGGTGTTTAAAAAAGTTGTTAAACTTAACCAAGATACCATAAATAAAGCATATACTAATCCCGAAGAAACAATAAAAGTTAATCCTAATATCCACATTTTTTTACGATCTTTCATCCCAAATAACATAGCTATTAAAAAAATTAATATCCACATTGCACAAGGATTAAAACCATCTACTAAGCCAATTATAATAGCTAAAAGAGGCAAGGAAACACTCTTAGCATCTATTTTGCCTAATAATGGCACAGTAAAACCAGTATCATCTTCGGTTTCTCCACTAGTTGTTTCATCATCATAGACGGTAAGACCCATATATCTTCCTACTGTATCTGTATAATTATTATTTTCATAATAAGTAATAGCGTCTTTTATTTGTTCATCAGTTGTTCCTTCTAAATATCCTAATATAACTTTATTACCAATTACTAAAAAAGGAACACCATTAGAATCATTATCTAAAAGTTCTTTTACTTCTAATAATTTATTTTGATTATTAACATTATACCAAGTTTCATATTTATAAAGTTTAACATCTTCTTTAGTTTTTAAATAATCTTCTAAAAATTCTATTTCTGCTGCACAATGAGAACACCCAGATCCATAAAAAAGATGCAAATTTATAACTTTATCAGAAGCTTTTACATTTAAAGGAATTAAAAATAAAAAAGCTAAAAATAACCATAATATTTTTTTCATTTTACCACCTACTCGTTGTTATATTTTTCTATTAATTCTTTTATTTTATCTTTACTCTGTTCCCCTACTAATCTAGCTATTTCTTTATTGTTTTTATTAACAAAAATTAAGATTGGCAAAATTTTACCAGGATTATATTTTAACACTTCTTCTTTATCAAAATCACTATCTAAATTTATTACTTCTATTTCTTTAGCCACTTCTTCTAAAATATCATTTACTATTAAACAAGAAGGACACCATAAAGAAGTTATTTTTATTATTCTCATATTTTTTTCTCCATATATTTACTTAATATTTTTAAAAACTCTTTTATTTCTTTTATAGTTGTTAAATGTGACAAACTAATTCTTACCGATGAAGCTGCTCTTTGTTCATCATTAGTTATTTTATAAACTGCTAAAGAAATATCTGCTTCACTAGAACAAGCCGTTCTAGTTGAAAAATAAACTTCAGAAGCCGAAAAATATCTTTGAATAGCATCAGCTTTGTGTTTTAAAATACTAAAATTAACTATTTGTGGTATAGATATATCTGAACTATTTATTTTTATATCCGGATATTTTGTTAAACCTTTTATAAGTATTTTATTTAGTTTTTGAACATATCTTTTGTTTTTAGATACTTTTGGTAATAAAAGTTCTATAGCCTTTCTAAAAGATACTATTAATTCTGTAGATGGAGTTCCGCTACGATATATAGTAGTACTTTTACCACCATGAATTAATGGTATTAAATTAATTTTTTCTTTCTTAACAAGAGCTCCTATTCCTTTTATACCATAAATTTTATGAGCCGACATCGAAGCCATATCTACATTTGTTAAATCAAATTTATCTTTACCTAGTAATTGAGTTATATCACTATGAAATATTAAATTATATTTTTTTAACATCTTACCTATTTTTTCAATCGGTTGTCTAAATCCAAGCTCACTATTAACAGCTCCAATAGTAACTAAAAAAGTATCTTTAGTAATTAGTCTTTCTAAATCTTCTAAGTCCACTTCGCCATTAGATTTAATTTTAACAAAATCTATTTTATAACCTAAAGATTGTAAATAACCAAGCGGTGCTGTTATAGAAGAATGCTCAAATGGCGTTGTAATAATATGTTTCCTTTTTTCCTTACTAGCCAACCCTTTAATAGCCATATTATTTGCTTCGCTAGCTCCACTAGTATAAATAATTTCACTAGATTTAACTCCTAATAGTTTACTTAACTTTCTAGTTGCTTTATCTATTTTAGTTTTACTTTCTTTTGCTATATCATATTTAGAATTAGGATTAGCAAAATAATTAGCAGCTGTTTTAGTAAAAATATTTAAAACTTCAAAATTAGGCTTCGTAGTTGCGGAATAATCTAAATATATCATTATTACCACCTTTTTAAATTATATACTAGATAAGTAAAAACAGCAACTTTTATTGCTGTTTTAAGAATTCATCTAGTAAATCATATAATTCTTTTTGAGAATTAATTTGACATATTTCTTTTTTTAATTTTGAAGTATTAGGAATACCTTTTAAATACCATAAAGCATGGTTTCTAATTTGTAAATTAGCTAGATGAAGATTTTTATCTTTTAAAAGTAATTCATAATGATATTTTAGCATATTTATTTTTTCTTCTAAACTAACTTCTTTTGGTTCTAGGCCTTTTTCTAAATAATCTATGCATTCTTTAATAAGCCATGGGTTACCAAGAATTCCCCTGCCAATCATCACCGCATCACAACCTGTTTCATCTAGCATTCTTTTGGCATCGTAACAACTTCTAACATCACCGTTACCTATAACTGGTATAGATACTGCTTCTTTTACTTTCCTAATAATATCCCAATTAGCTTTACCTGTATAACCTTGACTTCTGGTTCGGGCATGAATAGCTATTGCTTTAGCTCCGGCTTTTTCACATATTTTAGCTACTTCTACGGCATTAATACTTTTTTCATCCCAACCACTTCTTATTTTAACAGTAACAGGGACTTTTACGGCTTTAGATACTGCTGATACAATTTTCGCTATCTTTTTTGGGTCTTTTAATAAAGCACTACCAGCTTGATTTTTTAAAGCCACTTTTGGAACTGGACACCCCATGTTTATATCAATAATATCGGGATGCATATATTCTTCTACATATTTAGCTGCTTTTACAAAAGAAGTAATATCACTACCAAATATTTGTTGACTAATAGGTCTTTCTTCTTCTCTCATTTTAAGTAAATCTAAAGTTTTTTCGCTCCCATAAACTATCGCTTTATCACTAACCATTTCCGCATAAATAAGACCTGCTCCAAAAGATTTTATAATCAAGCGAAAACTGGTATTAGAAATACCAGCCATTGGAGCCATTACAACTTGATTTTTTATTTCTACATTACCAATATAAAAACTCATTTTAAAATCTCTACTTCATCCCCATTTTTTAATAAGAAAGCATTAGCATCATCAGTATCTAAATGTAATTCTAAATAAGCATTATCACTTGTTTTGATACTAGCAGTAATAATACCTGGTTTTACACCACTTATTTTTACATATACTTTTTCATCTTCACCAAAATTATTTTCTTTAGCAAAACTAGTATCCATATGAATATGTCTTTCAGAAATTATAACTCCATTTTGGATAAATATTTCTTTTTGGGGTCCAACTAAAGTAATAGACTCAGAATTTTCTAAATCTCCACTTTTTCTTACAGGAGGATTAATACCTAAATGATAAGCATCTGTTTTAGATATTTCTACTTGATTATATTCCCTAAAAGGCCCTAATATTCTAACCTTCTCAATCTTATCTTTAGCTGTTTTAATCATTACTGTTTCATTAGCAGCATACTCATCAGGTTGAGTTAAATCATTTCTTTTGGTTAAACTTACATCACCAAATAATTCCTTAAATGTTTCTTCTTTTAAATGAACATGTCTATTAGATACACCAACTGGTATTTTCATATCATCACTTCCCAAAGTAATTATACCAAATTAATAATATTTTGTTATAATTAACTTATGGAAAAATATAGAATTATTGAAAAAAGTATTATTAAAAAATATCGCAAAGAGATATGGAGTAAGTTTGTAAATGCTATTAAAGATTATGAGCTAATTCAAGAAAACGATAAAATAGCTGTTTGTATTTCGGGTGGCAAAGATTCTTTTTTACTGGCTAAATGCTTAGAAGAACTAAAAAGACATGGTAAATTTAAATTTGATTTAGAATTTATTTTAATGGATCCGGGGTTTAATAAAAAAGGCATTAAAAAAATAAAAAAAAATGCTAATATTTTAAAGATTCCTCTTAAAATTTTTAAGTCTAATATTTTTAAAGATATCAAAGGCGAAGACTCTCCTTGTTATGTATGTGCTCGTAAAAGAAGAGGTCATTTATATAATTATGCTAAAAATTTAGGATGTAATAAAATCGCTTTAGGTCATCATTTTGATGATGCTATTGAAACTACTCTTTTAAGCATAATATATGGCGGTGAAGTAAAAGGGATGCTTCCTAAATTAAAAAGCAAACACTATAAAGGAATGGAGCTAATAAGGCCTCTTTATTTAGTTCAAGAAAAAAATATAAGTAACTG
>DAOSVX010000037.1:0-6802 GCA_035379765.1 Bacilli bacterium
ATCCTTTGGATAGTGTTAGAGTAAAATCTTGCATATTAGAAGTGATGAATAGATTATCTTTTAGAAATGGTGATACCTATTATTATTTAAAAGAAATAGTAACAGGATTAAAAACTATGTTTAAAATAATTTTAGAAGAAGAAACTTTTACTTATTATTTAGAAGAATTAATAAAGGAAAAAGTTATAGTTTTAATAAATGATCGCTATTATTTAAAAGAATATTATGATATGGAAAGAAATATTAGTAGTAATTTACGAGCAATAAATAATAACAGATTAAAAGAATTTAAAAATATAACTAAGATAATTAAAGAAGTAGAAGAAGAGTTGCAAATAAAGTTTGCAAAAGATCAAATAGCAGCTATTAAAGAGAGTTTAAATAATAATATTACTATTATTACTGGAGGACCTGGTACTGGCAAAACAACCATTGTTAAAGCTATAGTAGAGGTATTTGTTAGAGTAAATAATTATAGTGAAGAAGAAGCTATTAATAGTATTGCTTTATTAGCTCCTACAGGAAGAGCTAGTAAAAAGTTAATGGAAGTAACTAATAGAAGTGCTATGACTATTCATCGTTTCTTAAAATGGCATAAGGAGTCTAATACTTTTGAATATGATGAATATAATAAATTATATAAAGAATTAGTAATTGTTGATGAAGTAAGTATGATAGATACTTTCTTATTTGATTCTTTATTAAGAGGAATAAATAGTAATTTAAGATTAATTTTAATAGGGGATGAAAATCAATTACCTAGTGTTGGTAGTGGACTAATTTTAAATGATTTAATAGATACTGATTCATTTACCCATATTTCTTTAAGTAAAATATTTCGCCAAAAGAGTGAGTCTTCGATACCTTATTTAGCTAAGGAAATAAAAGATAAAAAACTAAGCAAAGATTATTTACTCCCTAAAGAAGATTTTAGTTTTATTGAAACAAGTCCAAATAAAATAAAAGAAAGAATTGCAGAAATAGTTTTGAAAGCCTTAGAAAAAAACATTACCGAAAAAGACTTAATAGTACTAGCTCCTATGTATAAAGGTGAAAATGGGATAGATAATTTAAATGTTTTACTACAAAGAATTTATAATAAACCTAGTAAAAGTAAAAAAGAACTACATGTGGCAGATATTATTTATCGTGAAAATGATAAAGTAATTCAATTAACTAATGATGTTGATCATAATGTCTTTAATGGTGATATAGGGTATATTTTAGAGGTGAATATTAAAGCTAAAGAAATATTGATAGTTAATTTTGATGGCAATTATGTACCATATAAAAAAGAAGATCTAATTCATTTAAAACACGCTTATGCTATATCAGTTCATAAGAGCCAGGGTAGTGAGTTTAATCACGTAATTTTACCTATAACTCCTTCATATAGTAAGATGCTTTATAATAAACTTATTTATACAGGTGTATCTAGGGCTAAAAAAAGTTTAATTATAATCGGTGATAAGACATCTTTGGAAAAAGGAGTAAAAAATAATTATAGTATTAATCGTAAAACCACTTTAAAAGAAAGAATTTTAGATGATATTTAAATTAATAATTTCTATTTCTTTTTAAAGTTTTTTTGCTATAATACTAATAGAAGGGTGATGTGTGTGAAAAAGAAGTTGTTTTCCCTAGATGAAGAAAAAACTAATGAGGTAGTTACTTTAACTAGTAAGATATTAAAAATCTTATATTTTGTTATGATAGTTGGTTTTATATATCTAGCAATTAGAGTATTAAAAGAATTTGGTATTTTGGAATTCTTATTAAAGTTTTTAAAAATATTATCACCATTATTTATTGGATTTATTATGGCTTGGTTATTTAATCCGCTAGTTACTAAGTTAAGTAAAAAAGGCTTACCTAGAGTAATATCTACAGCTATTGTGTATATATTGTTTTTAGGCTTAGTTTTTTTGTTTTTGTGGTTATTGATACCAACTTTATCTAATCAAATTAATGATTTAATTGGATCTATACCAAATGTTTTAAACAGTGTCCAAAGCTTTGTTACTAAGTTATTTGATAGTTTTAAAAATATTGAAGGTTTTTATGTGGTGGAAGCCAAAAAGAATACCTTAACAATCTTAAATAATTTTGCTACCGATATTTCATCTGACTTACCTAATACTTTAATAAATTTTGTAACTACTTTAATTTCTGGTATTGGTATCTTTGCTATTGGTTTGGTAATTGGTTTTTATATGTTGTTGAATTTTGATAGTACTAATAAGCATCTAATGAGTTTACTTCCTAAAAAATATCGTTATGAAACCAGAATATTAATAAAAGAAATTAGTACTCAACTTCATCGATATGTTAATGGAGTTTTATTAATAGCAGCTGTTATGTCAGTAGCTTGTTCGTTAGGGTTTTGGATAGCTGGACTTAAAGCACCGTACTTATTTGGGGTATTCTGTGGAATAACTGATATAATTCCTTATATTGGGCCTTATATGGGCGGTATTCCTGCTGCTTTAGTTGGATTCAGTCAAAGTGGAACAGTGGGTGTCTTTACGATTGTGGTTATTTTAATAATTCAAGCTTTAGAAAACTATTTATTACAACCAGTTATTATGAGCAAGACCATGAAATTACATCCTGTTACTATTATGTTAGGATTAATAGTATTTGGCTACTTCTTTGGTATTTGGGGGATGGTATTAGCTACACCAATAATTGCTTTATTAAAAATATTATTTAATTATTTTATGAATAAATATAATTGGTTTGATTATGATAATGAAGTAACTGAAGTAATAGATGTTAAAGAAGTTAATAAAAAATCAAAAACTAAGTAGGTGAAAAAATGGAAAAACAAGTTTTTTTGCTTTGCGGAAAAGCTCGCTGTGGCAAAGATTTAGCAGCTACTATGATAAAAGAATATTATGAAAATAAAGGTGTTAGAACCATTATTACTAGTTTGGCTAAATATATTAAAATGTATGCTAAAGAAATTACGGGTTGGGATGGTAAAGAAGAAGACAAACCTCGTACTTTACTTCAAGAGTTAGGAACTGATGTTGTTAGAGAACATTTAGGTAAAAAAGATATTTATGCCAATAGATTATTAGATGATATTGATATCTATCATTATTATGCTCCAGTTGTAGTTATAAAAGATGTTAGATTCCCTGAAGAAATACAAATTATTAAATCTAAGTTTCCTAATGCTCTAACTATCCATATTAAAAGAATAAACTTTACTAATGAATTAACAGAAAAGCAAAAACTTCATGCTAGTGAAGTGGCTTTAGATAATTATCATGATTTTGATTATGAAATTATTAATGATAATCAAGATAAATTTAAAGAAGATATAATAAATATCCTAGAAGGAATAAAATAAGATGAAAAATGTAACAAGAAAAGATTTATTGGAAATGTATTTTACTTTTTTTAAAGAAAAAGATCACACTTTAATACCTAGTGCTTCTATAGTACCCGAAAATGATCCAACTGTTTTATTTACATCAGCAGGGATGCATCCTTTGGTGCCTTATTTACTAGGTGAGCATCATCCAGGTGGAAAAAGACTTGTTGATGTTCAAAAGTGTTTAAGAACTGGTGATATAGATGAAGTGGGAGATGCTTCTCATTTAACTTTTTTTGAAATGCTTGGTAATTGGAGCTTGGGAGACTATTTTAAAAAAGAATCTATAAAATTCAGCTATGAATTTTTAACTAGTCCTAAATATTTAAATTTAGATAAAGATCGTCTTTATTTTTCGTGTTTTGCTGGTGATGATGAGTTTCCAAAAGATGAGGAAAGTTATAATGCTTGGTTAGAAGCTGGAGTAGAAGAAAGTCATATTTTCTTTTTACCAAGAGAAAATAACTTTTGGATACTAGGTAGTGGAATAGGACCTTGTGGACCTGATACAGAAATATTTTATGATACTTTAAAAGAACCTTGTTCAAATAATTGTAATCCTGCTTGTTCTTGTGGTAAGTACTTAGAAATATGGAACAATGTTTTTATGGAATATAACAAAAAAAGTGATGGAACAATTGAAAAACTGACTAAACCTAATGTTGATACAGGAATGGGTTTAGAAAGAACATTAATGGTTTTAAATGATTTAAATTCTGTTTATGATACCCAGTTATTTACTAATATGAAAAATAAAATTGAAAAATTATCTGGTAAAAACTATCAAGATAATTTAATAGCTTATAGAATTATAATGGATCATATTAGATCTTCTGTCTTTATTTTAGGAGATTATCATGGTATAACACCATCTAATACTGGTCAAGGATATGTTTTAAGAAGACTTATTAGAAGAGCATTCCGTTATTTAAAGAATTTAGGGATTGAAAATAATATTAATGATATTGTAAAAGTAGTTATTAATGATTATCAAGATAGCTATCCTGAATTAACAACTAACAAAGAATTTATTTTAAAAGAATTTACTTTAGAAATAGATAGATTTAATAAAACTCTAAAACAAGGTGAAAAACTATTTACGAAAATTCTAAAATATTCTAAGAATAATTTAATAAATGGTAGTGATGCTTTTAAATTATTTGATACTTTTGGTTTTCCTTTAGAGATGACTATGGAATTGGCTAAAGAAAATGGTTTTAAAGTAGATACCGAAGGATTTAATAACAAATTTAAAGAACACCAAGAAAAAAGTAGAACTATTGATGCTGGAGTTTTTAAAGGCGGTTTAGCAGATGATAGTTATGAAACAACTAAATATCATACTTTAGCCCACTTAATGTTGGCAGCTTTACAAAAAATGTATGGTAAAGATATAATTCAAAAAGGTTGTAATATTACTAGCGAAAGAATTAGATTTGATTTTAATTTAGATCATAAAATGAGTGATGAAGAAAAAGAAGAGTTTACTAAGTTAGTAAATGATTATATAAATATGAATTTAGATGTTACTTGTAATGAAATGAGTTACGAAGAAGCCAAAAAGGAAGGTGCTCATGGAACATTTGAAAACAAATATGGCGCTCAAGTAAAGGTATATACAATAGGGGATGTATCCAAAGAAATATGTGGTGGGCCCCATGTTCAAAATACTTCTGAAATAGGTGAATTTAAAATTATTAAAGAAGAATCTTCTAGTGCTGGTGTTAGAAGAATAAAAGCTATTATTAAGTAGAGAGGAGTATGATACTATGGCTGTAAATAAACCTGTTGGTGATAATGCTCGAGTAGGGGCAGTAAAAAATAGAAGTCAAACATATAATCCTAAAACTAAAAAAATTGTTAAAAGAAATACTCAAACAGGAGAATTTATGCATAATAAAGTTACTAAAGGAATATTTAAAGGTATCAGAAAAGAAAAGTAAGCTACAAAGCTTACTTTATTTTTATTTCATTAAATAGTGGCAGTTTCTTATTAAATATAAATTCGTTTTCACTTATTTTTTTACCATTATAAGGAGTATTATTAAATACTAGATTTAAATATAAATCTTTAGGTTTATTATATAAATATTTATTAGTATATTTAATCATTAACTCAGCTTTTTTAATAGATTCATTTAATAATTTATCTGTTTTTTTATTAAATAAATCATTATTATTTAAACAATTATAAAAGTAACTGTTGATATATTTTTCTTTTTTAGTAAGTAAATGAAATATCTTCTTACTTTTATAAAAAGTATTAACAAAACCATTAATTGATTTAATAAATATAATAGTTTTTAGATAGGTTTTACTAGTAAAGAAATAACCATATACATTTGTATAAGTATTATTAATCATTTCTTTTACTTTATTACTATTAAAATTTTTAATAGTTAAATAATTGTAATTATTATCATATTTTTTAACTAAATATATATCAATATTACATTCTAATATTGTATGAGGTTTTAAAAAAAATACCTTATCAACATCAACAATAGTTTCTTTAATAAATTTATGAACATTAATATCTAAAGCATAATGAGCTATATGTCCATATAAATAAGCCATAACTTCTTCATTATATTCTAAATTATTAGTTTTTATATATTTTATAGTATCCACAAAAAATCTTTTAGAGTTAATGCTATGAGTGTTATGGAAACAATTTATATTTAAAAAAGTTAAATCTTGACCTAAGGAAAAGAGCTTCATGTTATCTTTATTAACATCAACTTTAAACTTCTTCTTTTTTTTAAGCTTATTAAATAATAGTTCACTCATTATTGCATGACTTGTATAATTTGCCATAAAAACATCCTC
Organism: Bacilli bacterium; assembly: GCA_035379765.1. GTDB lineage: Bacteria > Bacillota_I > Bacilli_A > RF39 > UBA660 > DAOSVX01. Next base: position 6,212 of record DAOSVX010000037.1, read on the forward strand.
CAGATGCAGTAATAATTTTATAACTAAATATAAAATATGTCAAATTATGAATCGTGACTTTTTTCTCAAATTATGTTATCATACGCATTGATTTAGGAGATTAATTTATGTCAGTATTTGAAAAAGATGATACAAACTTTGGAGTTAATTTAATAATTCCCCAAAAAGATGGAACAATACCATTGATGAGAAGAGCCAATTGTTTTGGTGCAGGGACATGGGCATTATTTGGTGGGAAAATAAAGCAAGGAGAAACCATCGAAGCTGCTGCTCAAAGAGAAGGCGAAGAAGAGTGTGGAATAATAATTCCAAGGTCAGCAATTGAAGTTGTAAACCTTGGCCAAACCATTAATAGTAGACATATGCTCCAAGTTGGTGTGGTGGTTCATAGTTATAAAGGTAAAATAAAAATAATGGAACCAGATTTATGCGATAAATTAAGCTATTTTAAAGAAGAAACTTTGCCAGGCAAATTATTTTTGGGGACTGTCGGTAATATTCATAAGTTTTATAAAAATCAAAACTATGTTTTAGATGAACATATATCACAAAATGCTGTAAGATCAAGCAAGAAAATGCCGATATCAATAA
>DAOSVX010000038.1:0-6712 GCA_035379765.1 Bacilli bacterium
TCATGAAGATGATATGGGAGCAATTATTGGTAAAGGTGGTAAAATGGCTTCTTCAATTAGAATAATTGTTCAAGCTTATGCTTATCTTCATAACATGAAACGTGTAAATATAAATATAGACTCTTTTAAATAAGAGTCTTTTTTATTGTGTTTTAAAGCTTAAAATAGTATACTTAACAATAGGAAATGGTGAATAATGAAAAAAAGAGTGATAAGTGCAATAGTAGCTTATGCTATTGTTATTCCTTTAATAATACTTGGTGGTATTTACTTTGCTATTGGAGTAACGGTAATTGCTTTACTAGCTTATAAAGAGCTAGCGGCTTTAAGACATGAAGGTAAAAAAATACCTAAATTTATCAAATATTTAGGTGGTGGTCTTTTAGCTTTTATTATTTTAAATAGTTATAATGTTGAGACTTTTACAATGGTCTTAAATTATAAAATATTAGCGGCTTTAATATTATCACTTTTTATCCCGGTATTAATATATAAAGACTCAAAAAAATATAATACTGATGATGCTTTATATTTAACTGGATCTATAATTTTATTGGGTATAGTATTTAGTATTTTAATATATTTAAGAAACTTTGATTTAAAATATCTAATTTTATTTATTATAGTTACTACTATCACAGATATTTTTGCTTATACATTTGGTTGTTTAATTGGTAGAACTGAACTTTTACCAGAAATATCTCCTAACAAAACATGGGAGGGAGCTATAATGGGATCTTTGGTAGGTACTTTTGTGTCTGTAAGTTACTATTTGGCTATTATAAACCCTGATGCTTCTATATTAAAAATATCCCTATGTATTTTATTACTTACTTTTATTGGTCAATTAGGAGATTTAGTTTTTAGTTCTATGAAAAGATTACATAATATAAAAGACTTTTCTAATATTATGCCTGGTCATGGGGGAATATTAGATAGATTAGATAGTTTAATTCTTGTTTTATTAGCTTTTATGCTTTTAATAAATATTATTTAGGAGGAATTCATGCTGGTATTACTTTATTTAATCCTTATTTTGGGTTTACTAATTTTTATTCACGAATTAGGTCATTTTCTTTTTGCTAAAAAGTTCGGTGTTCATATTTATGAGTTTGCTTTAGGTATGGGGCCAAGAATACTTAAAAAAACTGGTAAAGATGGCATTATTTATTCATTAAGATTATTTCCTATAGGTGGTTTTGTATCTATGGCTGGAGAAGTTAATGAAGATGATGAAAAAGTCCAAAAAGAAAAGTTTATGTGTAATAAGCCATGGCTACAAAGAGTGGTAATCTTAATAGCTGGAGTTACTTTTAATTTTCTTTTAGCTTTATTAGTTTTATTAGTTTCTGGTCTTATTTGGGGATCATATACTGACGAACCAATAATAGCTGATGTTATAGATGGCTATCCAATGAAAGAAGCAGGAATAGAAGCTAATGACAAAGTACTAAGAATAAACGGTTATAAAATAAATAATTGGGATAAAGCTAACGTAGTAGTTAATTTAAAAGATAAAGATGGTGTATACAAATTTGAAATTCTAAAAACGGATGGTACTATAGAAACCTATAGTATAAAACCAGTAGAAGAAACTAACGAAGATGGTGAAGAGCAATCAGTTTTTGGTTTCTATATGGCTAATGAAAAAGAGACTGGCTTTATAAACGCTTTAAAATATGCTTTTAGAAAATTTGGCGATATAGTTTCTTCAATGGCTTTTGTAGTTGCTAAATTATTTACTGGACAGTTATCTTTAAAAGCTTTAGCCGGCCCAGTAGGAATGTACTCTGTGGTAGGAGAATCAGTAGAATATGGGTTAGAAAGTATTACTTATTTAATAGCATTACTAAGTATTAACTTAGGCTTTATCAATATATTACCATTCCCAGCTTTTGATGGCGGAAGAATATTATTTTTAATAATTGAAAAAATAAAAGGTAGTAAAGTAAATTCTAAAGTTGAAAATGTTTTTCATACAGTAGGATTTATACTACTAATGTTATTAATGCTCTATATAACATTTCAAGATGTCTTAAAATTATTTAAATAAAACGTTGTACAAAGTAAGATTATTTGGTATAATCTTACTTGCTTATGGCGACATAGCTCAGTTGGCTAGAGCGACCGGTTCATACCCGGTAGGTCGGGAGTTCGACCCTCTCTGTCGCTACCAAGTTATTAATAAACAGATTTATTTAAATCTGTTTTTATTTTAAAGTTTACAAAAAAAACAACGCATGGTAGAATAAAAGTGATTTTAGGAGGGTTTATATGATAGTAAATGGTAGTAAAATAAAAAAATTAATTTTAGAAGAACATTTAATAGAAAATTATAACTTAGATAATATTTCTTCAGTTTCCTATGATGTAACTGCTAGTAATCAATTATTAGAATTTAAAATAACTGGTAAAACAATTGATTTAGATGACAAAGAAAGTATTGAAAAAATGTATAAATCTGTTGATTTTACAGATGGATATACTCTAAGACCTAAAAAGAGTGTTTTAATTGTTTTAAATGAAAAAATAAACATGCCTCATAACATGACAGCCCATATAAGACCACGTACGTCTTTAACTAGACTAGGTATTATTTCTAATATTCAACATATAAATGTTGGATATAGTGGAATACTAAATTATTTATTATATAATTCTTCATCAAGCGCTTATAGAATAAAACCTGGTTTAAAAATAGGGCAAATATTATTTGAGGAATTAGCTGAAACTGTTAATAAAAATTTATTATATGAAAACCAAAAAAATCAATCTTATCAAAACGAAGATGGTACAGAAGGATCTAAAATATACAACGATTATGTAGGCAAGGTAGTTAGACATTTTAAAGGCAATTATTATTTTGTTGAAAACATTAGCAAAGATTCTGAAACAGAAGAGGAAATGGTTGAATATAGAGCATTATATGCTAAAAAAGATTCGGCTTTTTGGGTAAGACCAGCAAAAATGTTTTTTGAAAAAATTTCTCCTCATAAAAAAAACAATATTACAGGGCAAAAACAAAGATTTGAATTAGTAAAAGAAGTAACAAAAGATTATACCGAAAAATAAACCAGTACTTACTGGTTTTTTATTGACTTTTAAACCGCTATTGTTTAGAATAAAAACTAAATGTTTGAGAGGGTTTTAGAAGATGAGAAATAGCAGTTGGAAAAAAAGGCCGGATAATATAGTGCCTTGGGAGAAAGATAAAAAAATAGAATTTGGCAAAATGCCAGGAGATTTACGCCAGAGGATAAATAAAGAATGGGGTCCAAATGGCTTTATGACTTTAGCTAATTTTTTATATTATGGAGAAAGCGTAAAGCCTAATGCTTGTATAGGAAGAATTAATTTAGAAAAAAAATACTTTGAATGCAAAAATTCATCAGGTAAAAACTTAGGTATAAAATTTTCTGTGGATAATAATGGATATCTAATGGTAAAAATATTTAGAAAAGATACTAATAATACTGAAACATATTGTATAGAAGCAGATCCTGAAAGAAGAGAATTACATGTTAGTCTTAAAGAATATGCATTTTCCAAAAAAGGCACATTAATATGTAGAAGATTAGATAAGTTTTTATATACAACAATTTTAAATAAGGGAGATAGATCTTTAGGAATATATATTGAAAATACTGATCCAGAAGCTGAACTTGTAGAATATTTTACTTTACCTAACGAAGAAGAAATATATAGAGAGCTGAGCAAATTATCTTTGCCTTTAAATGATCCTAATAATATTGTTCAAATTGTTAACTTTTTATATAGAATTTTAGGATCGGCACTTTTAGATAGAACAATTGTGATAAGTAATGATTTAGAAAGAAATTGTTTAAACGAAAAAATTATATTTAAAGCAGTTATAAAAAATGGGCTTTTAAAAGGATTTAATTTTTTTGATATTACAAGAAAAATTGAGTTTTCTATAGATTATGATGAAGATGGAAATTGTGTAACAAAAAGCAACTTTCCTGCTACTTGGTTAGATGAAGAAAGCATTAATAAAGTAGATATGATTTTTATGGCAATTAAAGTTGCTTGTAGAGAAATAGTTGATCGAAAAAAAGTTTATGAGCCAAGGGGGATGATATAAAATGATAATTATAAAACCAATAGACAAACAGAAAAATGTAATAGGGGGAAGCATTTTACCAGGTTTAGGCATTCCAGGTTTACCAACTAAAAGAAACAAAAAAGCTAAATATACTATTTTTGGTAAGCAAGTAGAAACTTGGAATAAAGATGGATTAAGATCTTTAGCTGTATTCTTACTTCTAACTACTGATATTGATCAAGAAAATATTAGTATAGAAAGCATTGATTTACAAGAGCAATCTTTTACTATCAAAGATAAAAAAGAAGCAGAAATAAAAGTTAAATTATTAAACACCGGTGCTGAAAATGATCATCCGATGGTTATAATTAAAATAGGCAATTTAACTAAAAAGTATATTTGTGAAAGCACGGAAGAAGGATTAATAATTGATTTAATATCTATCACTTTAGAAGATGACTTAAAAAAGGTTACAAGAGATTATAGCGAGCAAGATTTCAAAACTACTATAAGTGGTTGGGGATTTAGTTCAGTAATAACTATTTCTGGCGATTCTAACGAAGATGGAAAATTTATTTTGCCAAATGAAGAAACTCTTATTAAAACTCTTTTAACTAGAAATGGTCTAAATGATGTTAAAGATATTTTTTCTGTTTTGTTTCATTATGAAGCTGAGGAAATGTCAGAAAGAAAAACAGAAATACATGTTTATGGAGAAATAGAAGAAAAAACGGAATTAATTCAAAGCATTCAAGTATTTAGAAATCTTTTACTTAAATATACAGCTTTGGACATTCTAAATCCTAAAGATGAATTTACTTATGAGTTTAATGGTGAAGAATATGTACCAAAATTAGTAAGAAAAACTCCAAACAATAGTGACTTTTTCCAGTTAGAACAAGCAGAAATTAATCAATTTATAGCACATTTAAATGAGCATACAAACAATAGAATTAATAAAGAATAGTTAAACTATTCTTTTTCTTGTATAAATATGTAAAATAATTTACAATAAACATGAGGAAGGTGATGTTATGAAAGTTATTACTTTATTACCAGCAGATACATATACAGTTATTAATAAAACTATTTTAACTTCTCAAGATCAAAAAAACATAATATCACTTTATGAACCAATAATTGGTTCTGTAGCTGTAAGTCTTTATTTAACTCTATGGAACGATTTAGATACTTTAGAGATTATGAGCAAAGATTTTAATCATCATCATTTAATGACAATTTTAAAAAGTAATTTAGAAACAATTAAAGAAGCTCGAAAAGCCTTAGAAGGTGTTGGACTTTTAAGAACATATTTTAAATATGCCGATGTTAATAATTATGTTTATGAATTATATTCACCGCTTAGTCCAAAAGAATTCTTTTTACATCCCATATTTAATGTTACTTTATATAATAATATTGGTAAGAAAGAATATGAAAATATTAAAAATAAATATCAAGTAACTAAAGAAGCTTTAAAAGATTATGAAGAAATAACTGAAACTATGGATTCAACCTTTAAATCTATTAGTAGTAATATTCTTTTAGAAGATATTGATAATATCAAGGGTATTAATAATAATAAAAATTTAGTATCATCAATAATCGATTTTGATTTGTTATTTTCTTCTTTACCAAAAGGAATAATCAATGAAAAAACCGTTAATAAAAAAACCAAAGATTTAATTAATGAATTGGCATTCATATACAATTATGATACTTTGAAAATGTGTGAAATGTTACGTTTGGTTATTAATGAAAATGGTTGTATTGATAAGGAAAATTTAAGAAGAATAGTTCGTAAATATTATCAATATGATAATGGAGGAGCACTACCTACTTTAATTTATCGCTCCCAACCAGAATATTTAAAAACTCCTGTTGGTGATGAATCAAATCGTGGTAAAATGATATGTGTTTTTGAAAACACTAGTCCTTATGATTTTTTAAAAAGCAAATATAAAGGTGGTAAACCAACCGCTCGAGATTTAAAAATACTAGAATATTTAATAGTTGATTTAGGGCTTAAACCAGCTGTTACAAATGTTTTAATTGACTATATTTTAAGAATAAATGATCGGAAATTAACTCAAGGCTTTGTAGAAACTATTGCTGGCCAATGGAAACGTTTAGGAATTGAGACAGCTAGTGAAGCTATGGAAATAGCTGAGAAAGAACATAAAAAATATAATAAGAATAAATCTACACCCAAAAAAGTTAAAACTCCGGTTTGGTTTGATGAAAATATTAAAAAAGAAGCTGTAAGTGATGAGGAATTAAAAGAATTAGAAGATATGTTAAAAGAATTTAGGTGATACAAATGGAAAAAATAGAAAAAGAATTAACTAAATATCAAAAAAAAGATGTTAATAAGTCTTTAAAATATGCTTATGCTACAGCTTTAAAAGATCCAAAATTTAAAGCTTTGGTTACTAAATTAAAAATAAAAGATAAAATAGCTTATAAATCTACTTCTAAGTTAGAAAGAACAGTGACTGAATTATCTAATTGTGAAGGGTGTAAAGGACTAGCTTTTTGTAAAAATCCTACTCCTGGTTTTGTTTATTATCCAGAATTAAAAGATGATAAATTAACTTTTTCTTATGTGGCTTGTAAATATAAAAAACTGGCTCTAAAAAATAAAAAAGC
>DAOSVX010000039.1:0-6194 GCA_035379765.1 Bacilli bacterium
CTTCTTACTTTAGAAGAAGAAAATAATCCTTTAGAGTTATTATTTAATTTAGGTAAAACTATTTCTAATGAGTTTGCTAAGTCTTATTTAGTTGACTCAAAATATGTAAGAAGTCATGATGAAGGTAGTATTTTTATTCATGATTTAGATTATTATGTCTTAGGAGCTACTTTTTCTACTCATTTAGACTTATCTTTTATTAATGACTATGATTATTACTTTGAAAGTATTTTAAAGCATCTACTATGTATTAAAGAAGAACAATGTGGTGAACATTCTCTTACTTCAATTGATTATTTATTTATTTTCTGGTTAGTAGCTAGTTTTAAAAAGATCTTTAAAAGTAATTTATTTAAGTATTTAGAATTAGAAGGTTTTTTAAATTATTTAAATACTTTAAAACTTCAAGAGATGATTGATAAGTTAGATAATATTTATTTTGATATTGATATCTTTAAAGAATTTATTTCTAGTAATAAAGTAAAGGAGATATTTAACATAGCTTATAATAATTCTTTAAAAGAAATAGAAGAATTATTAAAAACTAAATTAAAAACACTTTTAAAATCTTTAAATGAGTATGATCATAAAATTAAGAAAGATTCTAATTACATAATTAGTTTAGGTTCTAATAAAAGTAATATGGGTATTTTTATTACTAAAGTTTATTTAGAAGTAATAAAAGAATTAGAAGGTTTAGAAAATGTAACTACTGTGTATAAAATAACTAATGGGAAAGATTTGTTATTAGAAGATGTTAGTAAGTTAGTTACTTTAGGTAAAAACATTAGTTTTAATTATTTAAATAAAAGTAATGTAGAATACTTTAGTGATGGGAAAAGAATCTGGGAGAATGTCATTGATAAAAAGGAAACATCTATGGGTAGAAGTATTATTTCCAAAGTATCAATTAATTTAGTTAGAATAGCTTTAGAAAGCAAAAATATTAATGAGTTTTATCATAATTTAGATACTATGTTAGAATTTGCTAAAAATGAACTTTTGCAGGCATTTGAATATCTTTCTAGTAAATATAAAAAGAATTATAAATATTCATTTAATGAATTTATAACTGATGAAGATAAAAAGATTCGTAAAGTAATAAAGAGTGGTACTTTAGATATTGGTTATAGTGGATTAAATGAAGCAATATACATTTTAAGTAATAAAAATGATGTTGATATTGGTGACTTTAAGATTGCGACGGATATAGTTAAATTTATGAAATTTAAAAGCGATAAGTTTATTAAAGAATATAAGTTAAATTTTACGGTATTTGAAACAGTTGATAAAGATGTTTTAAGTTATTTTGAAAATATTGATAAATCAATCTATGGAGATGTAATTAAAAATAAATATGAACCATTTTATAAGATATTTAATAAAAGTAAGATTAAGTTAGAGGATTGTTTAAAAATAGAAACTAAAATAGCTAAGTATTCTAATGGGGGATATTATGAAGTAATAAATATTCCGAAGAATTCTAGCTATAAAAAAGTATTAGAAATAATAAATATGGCTAAAGAGTATGAGCTAGGATACTTTAAAATAATAGTAGGGAGATTAGAATAATGAAAATTGGTGGATTTATGAAATTAACTTTGCTTGATTATCCTAATCATGTCGCTTGTTTAATTTTTACGCAAGGTTGTAATATGAAATGTCCTTATTGTCATAATTCTTCTTTGATAAAAAGTACTAGTAATAAATTATTTAGTGAAGAAGAAATATTTACATATTTAGAAAAAAGAAAAAAGATCTTAGATGGGGTGTCTATAAGTGGGGGAGAACCACTTATCCAAAAAGATTTAAAAGAGTTTATAAAAAAAATAAAAGAATTAGGGCTAGATGTTAAAATAGATACTAATGGTAGTATGCCCGAAGTATTAAAAGAATTAATAAAAGAAAAACTAGTTGATTATGTGGCAATGGATATTAAAAATTCTTTTAAAAACTATTCTCAAGCAACTGGAGTGAGTAATGATACTAAAAAAATTAAAGAAAGCATTAAAGTGTTAGAAGAATCTAATACCCTATATGAATTTAGAACTACTGTAGTAAAAGAAATACATACTATAGATGATATAAAAGAAATACTTAAGATGATTAATAAAAAATCAACTTATTATATTCAAAACTTTAATCTAAGTGAAGATGTTCCAAATAAACATCTTCATGGATTAGAAGAAAAAGAATTATTAAAATGGCAAAAAGAATTAGAAAGGAAATATCCTAATATAAATTTTAGAGATATTTAAGAGGAGAAAAATAATGTACAAAGTAAGAAAAAGAAGTGGAAAAGTTGTTAGTTTTGATGTTAAGAAGATAGGAGAAGCTGTCAAAAAAGCTTTTGAAGCTACTGAAACTGATTATACCGATGATGTAATAGATTTTTTAGCATTAAAAGTTACATCTGATTTTAATGAAAAAATCAAAGATAATATTATTGATGTGGAAGATATCCAAGATAGTGTTGAAGAGGTTTTATCTAAAGCGGGATATACTGATGTAGCTAAAGCTTACATTTTATATCGTAAATTACATGAAAAAATGCGTGATGTTAAATCAACTTATTTAGATTTTAAAGAAGTAGTTAATGGTTATGTTAATGTAACCGATTGGCGTGTTAAAGAAAATTCAACTGTTACTTATTCAGTAGGAGGATTAATTTTATCTAACTCTGGAGCTATAACTGCTAATTATTGGTTAAGTGAAATATATGATGAAGAAATAGCTAAAGCTCATAAAAATTGTGATATGCATATTCATGATTTATCAATGTTAACTGGTTATTGTGCTGGTTGGAATTTAAAACAATTAATTAAAGAAGGATTAGGAGGTATACCTGGTAAAATAACTTCTAGTCCAGCAAGACACTTAAATACTTTATGTAATCAAATGGTTAACTTTTTAGGTATTTTACAAAATGAATGGGCTGGAGCTCAAGCTTTTAGTTCTTTTGATACCTATTTAGCGCCCTTTGTTAAAGTTGATAATTTAACTTATAAAGAAGTAAAACAAGGAATTCAATCATTTATCTATGGTATTAACACTCCAAGTAGATGGGGGACTCAACCACCATTTACTAATGTTACCTTAGATTGGACAGTACCTAACGATTTAGCGGAACTAAATGCTGTTGTTGGTGGCAAAGAAATGGATTTTAAGTATAAAGATTGCCAAAAAGAAATGGACATGGTTAATAAAGCTTTTATTGATATTATGACTGAAGGAGATGCTAATGGAAGAGGTTTTGAATACCCAATTCCAACTTATTCAATAACTAAAGACTTTAATTGGGATGAATCAGAAAATACGAAGATGTTATTTGAAATGACTGCTAAATATGGAACTCCTTATTTTTCAAATTATGTAAATAGTGATATGGAACCAAGTGATGTTCGTAGTATGTGTTGTCGTTTAAGACTTGATTTAAGAGAGTTACGTAAAAAATCCGGAGGATACTTTGGTAGTGGTGAATCTACTGGGTCAATTGGTGTTGTTACGGTAAACTTACCTAAACTAGGTTATGAATCTAAAGATGAAAAAGAATTTTATGAAAACTTAGAAAAAGTTATGGATTTAGCAGCTCGTAGTTTAAAAGTTAAAAGAAATATTTTAAATAAATTATTAGATGAAGGATTATATCCTTATACTAAACGTTATTTAGGAACTTTTAAGAACCACTTTTCAACAATTGGTTTAGTGGGAATGAATGAAGCTTGTTTAAATGCCAAATGGTTAAGAATGGATTTAACTCATGAAGAAAGTCAAAAGTTTGCTCAAGATGTTTTAAACTTTATGAGAGAAAAACTATCTGATTATCAAGAAGAATATGGGGATTTATATAATTTAGAAGCAACTCCAGCCGAAGGAACATCTTATCGTCTAGCTAAACATGATAAAGAAAAATATCCTGATATTATAACAGCTTCTAAAGAAGGAGATACTCCCTATTATACAAATAGTTCTCATTTACCAGTAGGATATACTGAAGATTTATTTACCGCTTTAGATATTCAAGATGATTTGCAAACTTTGTATACATCAGGAACAGTATTTCATGTTTTCTTAGGGGAAAGATTAAAAGATTGGAAAGCGGCAGCGGCCTTAGTTAAAAAGATTGCTGATAACTATCATTTACCATATTATACATTATCACCAACATACTCAGTATGTGATGATCATGGCTATTTAAGTGGTGATCAACCAAAATGCCCTAAATGTGGTAAAAGAACCGAGTTATATAGTCGAATAACTGGTTATTATCGTCCTGTTCAAAACTGGAATGATGGTAAGACCCAAGAATTTAAAATGCGTAAAACTTATGATGTTGATAAATCATGTGAACCAAAAAAAGAAGTGTCTTTAGATAAGTTTAAAAACAAATTAGTTTTATTTGGTACAAGTACATGCCCTAATTGTAAAATGGCTAAAGAACTACTTAAAAAAGCCAAAATGGATTATGAATGGATAAATGCCGAAGAAAATCCCGAAATAGCTAAAAAAGTTGGGGTTAAACAAGCTCCTACTTTAGCAGTATTTACTGGTAATAAAATAGAACTGATTAAAAATGTCTCAAACATTAAAAAATATATTGGAGAAAAAAAGCAGAAATAGAGGAATAATATGTACGATGTTATAGTAATTGGTTGCGGTCCAGCAGGGATGACCGCAGCCATATATGCTCTTAGAGCTGGTAAAAAAGTCTTGATTTTAGAAAAAGAAGGTATTGGTGGTCAAATATCATCATCCCCACTAGTGGAAAATTATCCTGGATATAAAAGTATTAGTGGGTCTGATTTAGCTAATAACTTATATGAACAAGTAATCACTTTAGGTGGAAAAGTAGAACTAGAAGAAGTATTAAAGATTAAAGATGGCAAAATAAAAGAAGTAACGACTGATGAACAAACTTATAAAACCAAAACTATTATTATTGCTACCGGGGCTAAATATCGTTTATTAGGATTAGATAATGAAATAAATTTAATTGGTAATGGCATTCATTTTTGTGTATCGTGTGATGGAGCTTTTTATAAAGACAAAGTAGTAGCAGTTATAGGTGGTGGTAATAGTGCCATTATAAACGCTTGTACTTTAGCCGATTTATGTAAAAAAGTCTATGTTATTCAAAATATTTCTACTTTAACTTGTGAAAATTTACTTTCTTCTAAACTAAAAGAAAAGAAAAACGCGGAAATATATTGTAATTCTATAGTTACTAAAATAAATGGTACTGATGAATTAGAATCTATTATTATTGATAATAATGGAAAAGAAGAAGAAATAAAATTAGATGGCATGTTTATTTCCATTGGTTTAATACCACAAAGTGAGATGTTTAAAGATTTAATAGAATTAAATGATGCTAAATATATTGTTGCTGATGATAATTGTGAAACTAATATACCAGGTATCTTTGTCGCTGGTGATTGTCGTAATAAAAACATTAGACAACTTACTACAGCAGTTAATGATGGTACTATAGCAGCTATAAATGCTATTAAGTATATAGATAAATAAAAGGAGGATTTAATGTCAAACGAACTGGGAATAATCGTTTTAGACAATTGTAAAAGTCTTGGGGAAAAAGTGAATAAACACTTAAAAAAATTAAACAATACAAAAAAGGATTATATTATTCCAACACAACTAATGAAGTTTAATAATGGGGAAGGAAAAGCTATAATAAAAGATACAGTCAGAGAAAAAGATATATTTATTATGTCAGATGTTACAAATTATAGTTGTACTTACAAACTAATAAATTATACTAACCATATGAGTCCAGATGACCACTTTCAAGATATAAAAAGAGTTATATCTGCTATGGGAGGTAATGCTGCGGAATTTAGTGTTATAATGCCCTGTTTATATTCTGAAAGACAACATAGAAGAAAAGGTAGAGAATCACTAGATTGTGCAACTGCATTACAAGAGTTAGAAAGAATGCATATGAAAAGTATAATAGTTTTTGATGCTCATGATCCTAATATTCAAAATGCTATTCCTTGTATATCATTTGAAAATTTTTATCCAACACATATTCTGTTAGAAAAGTTTATAGAAAATGAAAAAATAGATTATAATAATTTATTAGTAATAAGTCCAGATTTTGGAGCAATGGAAAGAGCACGATATTATGCAGAAATGTTAGAAACTGAAGTAGGAGTTTTTTATAAAAAGAGAGA
>DAOSVX010000040.1:0-5841 GCA_035379765.1 Bacilli bacterium
GTCATTTTATCAGTACCAAATATTACTGATAATAAAACTAATAGGGATCCCCTTAATTCTTGAATTATACAAACCATTATTTTAGAATTGTTTTTATCCTTTATATTGAGCAATTATTTCACTGTGAATAATTTTTTTCATAATTAACCTATATTCTTCTGCCAATTTAGTTATTTTACTTTCATAAAAATTTATTATTTTTTCTAGCTCTTTCTTACTAACATTCATGTTGTCTATTTTAAAATATTCTTCAACATAAAATTTTAAATGGTTTATAATATCTCGAAGTTTTTTTCATCATCTGTAAAATCTTCACTATTAAGAAATAAATATTTATTTAAAAACAAAGGATTAACTCTTTCTAACATATGTAATGACTTCAGCAATTTTGTTGTTATATCTTCATCACTAAGTAAAAGCTCAGAATATTCTTTTATAGCATTTAAAAAGTCTATTAAAACATAATCTTCAGCATTATTAAGTGCTTCTAAATCTTTTATTAATCCTGTTATATCTACTACTTTTCCCACATTTCCTCCACTTAAAATATGTTTTATTTTAATTTATTTATATTGTCTGTAATTATCCAATCATCCATATTCTTTTCTCTATTATATTTAAAAGGGACTATTTTATTAATATTGGAAATTTCATAAACTGCTAGACATTTTTTAGAACTCCATTTTTCATATTGTTTTTCTGATAAATTTAATTGTTTATCATATTTTTTTAAAAATTTTATACTTTCTTCTGGGGTCATTTTATAATCCTCATCTACATAAGAAATAATCCCTTTATAAGAAACCATCATATTACCACCAGTTTCGACAAAATAAATAGTATCATTTATCTTGGCTCTTCCTCCAAGTGGACACTTTTTACCAGCGGCTCCCCTTATAATCATTGTTTTACTGCCATTTAAAAGCTTTTCTAATTCTTTTTCTTTACTATTTAAATATACTAAGTGTTCAGCTTTTCCTTCTTTGCCTTCATACCATTCTGCTTTTTTCATATATCATTTAACCTCACTAATAATTTCTAAAGAGTAACTAATAGCTTTCTCTAAGCTATCAAAAATTTCTAATTTTGACTCTTTTTGATATAACCAGTCTAAATATTTCACTTTTCGAGCATTATTTGGTCGACCATATATAATTTTTTGGGGAGTCTTTGCTAACCAATAACCAAATTCTACATTTGTCGTAAATGCTGGCATCTTTTCTAATTCTCTTGGAACCCAAAAAAGTATTATACTAGCATTGCTAAGTGCTTTTCTTTCCCATTCTGCTTGATCAACATAATCTTTTTTACGTACCAATTCATTTTCAGGAATATATACTACCCCATTAAAATTTTGCTTTTTTAAATAATCAATTGCTTCCAATCTCCATGAAACAGTTTCTTCATCCCTTGGAGTTGGTCCAGCCAAAAAAATAGATTTTTTATCACTAATAATAACATCTTTATCAGAATAGTTAAGTTCCACTATTTATCACCTGATTTCATTATACTATATTTAAACAAAAAACGAACTAATTTGATTTAGTTCGATTACTCTCATATGGGGCGACATGTGGGGATCGAACCCACGCATACCAGGACCACAACCTGGCGTGTTAACCACTTCACCAATGCCGCCATAAGTAAAGAAATTATATCAAAAAAAGATGATTTAGACAAGAGTGTTATTAAAATTGCTTGTTTTTTATTAAAATGTTATAATAATCACTAAATTCAAAGGAGATCTTATGATAGTTTTGAGTGAAAAACAAAAAAGTTGGTATATAAGACGTCAATTATTAACTTATTGGGGACTTGCTTTTAATTTAATACAACCATTTGAAGAAGAAGTTTATAGAAAGCTTGATAAGGTTATTTTTGGTAATATACCAGCTTCTATAAAAATAAAGTATTTAAAACCAATCACTCCACCAGGTCAATGTTATGAAAGAAGTTGGATTATAACTATGGCTTTTGATGAATGTTTATTAGTTCGTGGTAATAGTACTGATTATGCCGTTTTTAATGGCGAAAAAGAAGCCGGACATGGTTGGGTAGAACATAATGGATGGGTTTATGACCCTAGTGATTTGTTAAAATATAAAACTTGGTTATATTATCTAATCCTTAAACCTTATGATATTATAAAAACTCCTAAAGCCGAAATTCAAACTGAAGAAGATTATCAACACTGTATTAAAGGAAGAATAGATAAATCAGGTTTAGCTATTATATTTCCCTTAATCGAAAGAATAGCTAAACTAAAAAATAATGGAGAATTAATAGAAGAACTGGCTTTATATTTAAAAAATCTTGGTTATAATAGTATTCAAGAATTACAAGAAGAGGTTGAACAAATATTTTTGGATTTAGAAACTGGAGAAAAAGTTGATGATTCTAGAATATATATATATTATTCAAAAAAATAGACTTTGTTAGTCTATTTTTGTTTGCTATCATATTTTTTTCTTAGTTCAGTATTAAGTATTTTCTTACGCATTCTGATACTTGACGGAGTAACTTCTACTAACTCATCTTGATTAATATAATCTAGACAATATTCTAAGGTTAATTTACGAGGCCTTTTTAAGACTACAGTAGAATCACTAAAAGCTGCTCTAGTATTAGTTAATTGTTTTCCTTTAATAACATTTACTGCTAAGTCATCTTCTCTATTACATTCCCCGATGATCATACCTTCATAAACATCAGTACCAGGTTCTATAAACATAATACCTCTATCTTCTAAGGCTCCAATAGCATAAGCTGTTGCTTTACCGTTTTCCGTAGATACTAAAACACCTAATTTTCTTTCGCCAACATTAATACTTTCTATTGGCAAATATTCTTTAAAGCAATGATTAATAATACCATACCCTTTAGTCATTGTCATAAAATCAGTAGTAAAACCTATTAACCCACGAGATGGAATAGTATAAATTAGTCTTATTTGATTCTCAAAATTAGCCATAGAATCCATTTTACCACCACGTCTACCTAAAGCTTCAATAACATTGCCTACATATTCTTCAGCAACTTCTATTTGAACTTCTTCATATGGCTCACATTTTATGCCAGCTATTTCTTTAATGATTACTTCCGGTTTAGATACTTGAAGTTCAAAGCCTTCACGACGCATATTTTCGATTAAAATAGCTAAATGAAGTTCTCCTCTTCCAGATACTGTAAAAGCATCATTACCTGCTTCTACTACTCTTAAAGATACATCTCTTTGTGTTTCTTTAAATAGTCTTTCCTGGATTTTATTAGCTGTTAATAATTTACCACTTTTACCTACAAAAGGACTGTTATTAGTCATAAAAGTCATTTGTAATGTTGGTTCATCTATTTTTAATATTGGTAAAGCTTCTTCTTTACCAATATCACAAACTGTTTCCCCTACTTGTAAATCAGTAAGACCAGCTATAGCAACTATTTCTCCAGCTGTTGCTGATTCTATTTCAATTCTTTTTAAACCCAGATAACCATATAACTTTTGAATTCTAAATTGTTTAATAGACCCATCTAATCTTACACAAGAAACCATTTCATTAACTTTTATTTTACCTGATTTTACTCTACCTATACCAATTTTACCAACATAATCATTATAATCAAGTAAGGCTGGTTGAAATTGCAATGGTTTATTAGCATCAACATCAGGAGCTGGTGTTTCATCAATAATAAGTTTAAATATATCATCAAAATTTTCACTTTGAGTACTTAAATCAGGGCTTAAACTAGCTGTACCATTTAAAGCTGATACATAAGCTATTTTAAAATCTAATTGATCATCATTAGCACCTAATTCAATAAATAAATCAATTATTTCATCGACAACAGCACTAATTCTCGCTGTTGGTTTATCAACTTTATTAATAAAAACAATTGGTTTAACTCCTGCTTCTAAAGCCTTCTTTAAAACAAATCTAGTTTGAGGCATTGTTCCTTCATAAGCATCTACAACTAAAATAACAGCTTCCACCATATTCATAATTCTTTCTACTTCGCCACCAAAATCAGCATGGCCTGGAGTATCCAAAATATTAATACGATAATTCTTATAATTAATAGCTGTTGTTTTAGCTAAAATGGTTATACCACGTTCTCTTTCTAAATCATTATTATCCATAGCTCTTTCTTGAACTGCTTCATTTTCTCTAAAAGTACCTGATTTTTTTAATAATTGGTCTACTAAAGTTGTTTTACCATGATCAACATGAGCTATAATAGCAATATTTCTGATATTCATTTTTTTCACTTCTTTTCGCACCCGAAAATTATAGCACAAAATAGCCAAAAATTAAACAAAAAAGTAACCATTTCTAGTTACTTAATAAAGAAACTTTCTAATAAGGTTATTTTTTTGTTATCTAAGTCCAATTCTGCTTCTATACCATAAGGAATTATACCTCTAGGTACCGAATGACCAAAATTAATATTATATAAAATTGGCAAATTAGAATCTTTAAACATTTCTTCATAAACAGTTTTATATTCTTCATAATAAACTTCATCTATTGGTTTACCAATTATTAAACCTTTTACCAAATTAAAGATACCTAACTCTTGCATTTCTAGTAGCATCTTCTTTAATTCTTCTGGAGCAGATTTTCCATCACTGGTTTCTAAAAATAAGATATTGTTTTTAAGATTATCGTTAATAGGGAACATATCATATTTAGTATATATTTCATTCTTATCATTATAAATAGCTTTATAAATACTTTCGATACATCCACCCAATAATTTGCCCTTTACTTTTCCTCTACCATTTAAAACTTCATAGCCATTTGTTTCTTTATTTGCTTTTCTAGGTGTTCCTATTTGTTTAGAAGAATAATCTTCTCTATCAGAATACCATATAGGGCTTGATTTAATTTCTAAATTTTCCTCATTATTAAATAATTTATCAAACCAATATTTTGTATATGGTAACATTTCTTTATCTAATTCACATAGATCTGTTAAAAAAGCTGGTCCATAATAAGTAGTAAGCCCTAGTTTATAAAACATTAAATGATTTATAGTACTATCAGAAAAACCTATAAATATTTTGGGGTTTTCTAAAACTATTTGTTTAAATTCAGAATCTTCTAATAAATAAGGCAATGTTTTATAGGTATCATCTCCACCTATAGCACACATTATCATTTTAATAGATTTATCTAAAAAAGCATCTTTTAAGTCTTTAGCTCTAGCTTCAGGATGCTCTAAAGTGTATTTCATTCCTTTACAAGAATTAGGCATAAAAACAACTTCTAAACCGTATCCTTCTAATCTTTTTATACCAATAGGTACTTCGTGAGCTATAAAACTTTCACCTAATAATCCTCTAGATAAACTAACAATAGCTACTTTATCACCTTTTTTTAACATTTTGGGTTTTATCATAATTAATCACCAAAATAATTATACAATAAAAAAGCAATTATTTCTAATTGCTTATCTTAGTAAATATGGATCTTCTTCTGTACCGGTTCCACCAGTTGAGAAAATATCATTTCTTATTACTACTACTGGTCTTAAAGATGCTCTAGTATTACAACTAGTTGCGTCTATTGCTCCAGTATTTTTTACACGATATGCCTCATAAGAATAATCAGAATTACCAGTCATTAACCACCAACTGCTTCCGGTTGTACCAATAGCTCCTAGATAATTATAATTTTGACATTGCAAATCACTTGGTTTTGTACATGTTGTATCTAAACTAGCTAAAGCATAATCATACAAATTTAATAATCCAATATACATATCATCTAAAGTAGTATTACATTCTACCTTGCCACTAGCAAAAGTTTGTTCTTCACTTCTATTGCCAGTACACAATGTTGTTGC
>DAOSVX010000041.1:0-5600 GCA_035379765.1 Bacilli bacterium
TTGTAACTAATTCCATAATAAAACCCTCGAATAGTTATATATATTAACATTAAAAGGTTGTTTTTTAAAGTACTACTTTAAATATTTAATTATTTATACGAATATATCTTTTGTTAGGGTCTGCTATACAATCTAAATAAGGACCTATAAACTCTTTTTTACCTTTAGCAGATATTGTTGCAAGCAAAACACTTTTTAATTCTATTGGAATATCAAGGCTTTCAACAACCACATCAACATAAAATTGCCTTCCAAGAACCAAATGCTCTAGCATTTGTCGACGAAACCCATCTACTGCTATTTCTAAAAATCTAATAGCCAGCGAGAATTCGTCAACGTAAGTAAACGATTGATCGCCAGTTTTCCTAACATAATATTTTGCAGGATAATCAGGTATATTATCACAAGGACAATCAGAATGCATATAATTGTCGGTATCAATTAAAACTACGTTTTTATAAAGGTCGATTAAAAAATTATCGGGGTTTGTATCTACAAGTATCATTGATTTACTATGAACTAATTTTACCAAATGTTCAAGCTTTTTATAAAAAGCTATTTTTTGAGCAAGCGAAACACATGGCTTGCTTAAATCTCGGAAACTTCTTATATATTCTGCTGTTAAAGCTATAGTTAACGTATATCCAAGTAAGTTACCGTTATCATCAAAAACAGGTGTTTTAGGATATTTAATACATGGTTCTTCTATTCCTGCTGTTCTTTCAATTTTCTTTAGTTTATTTGGCAAAGTCTTCTGTACTTTATCTTCATTTCTAAACAATTTTAATCCTGTTGTTTTATTTAAATGAAAAAAA
This sequence comes from Bacilli bacterium, assembly GCA_035379765.1. GTDB lineage: Bacteria > Bacillota_I > Bacilli_A > RF39 > UBA660 > DAOSVX01. Next base: position 816 of record DAOSVX010000041.1, read on the forward strand.
TCAGCCTCAGTTCCGGACCCTTTAATTTCATATTTTCTATATATATACTTTCTGCTTAAAACTAATTGTTCCACAATAAAACCCCTCTGATAAGGGGATATTTTAACATAAAACTAACTAATTTTCAATACTTATTCTTCCCAAAGACCATATATACCACAAGGAAGTAGCATATTATCTCTTTCTACTGGCAAAGCCAGTTCACCACTTTCTACTTTACCATTAGGATATTTTTTTAAAACAGTAGTTTTTAATATATTATCTAATACCATATTTGATATACCTGTTGTATAAGAATTAATTAGAAAAAATAATGGTTTATTACTTAATATATTTAAAGAGGCATCAATTAGTTTATATAAACTGTCTTCAAATTTCCAAACTTCTTTTTTAGGGCCTCTACCAAAACTTGGGGGATCCATTACTATAGCATCATATTTATTGCCTCGACGAGCTTCTCTTTCAACAAATTTTAAACAATCATCAACTATAAATCTAATTTTATTGTTTTCTAATTTATTTAGCTTCATGTTTTCTTTTGCCCATTCAGTCATTCCCTTAGAAGCATCTACTTGAGTTACATCAGCTCCAGCACTAGAACAAGCCATAGTAGCTGCCCCAGTATAAGCAAATAAGTTTAATACTTTTATTTTACGTTTACTACTTTTAATTTTGTTTATCATATAATCCCAATTAACTGCTTGTTCGGGAAATAAACCGGTATGTTTAAAATTAGTTAAAGCTAGTTTAAAAGTTAAATTTTTATAACCAATTGTCCAACTTTCGGGGACATCTTTAATATCTTGCCAACTACCTCCACCAGTTTCTTTTCTTTCATAAAAAGCATTAACATTATGCCACATATCATAATTGTTAACATTCCACATAGCTTGAGGATCAGGTCTTCTTAAAAGAACACCATTCCAATATTCTAGTTTTTCACCATTACCACAATCAAGTAATTTATAAAATTGCCATTCATCACTAATTTTTAACATAAATAACCATTTCTTTCTATCTTTATTATAAAGAAATAATTTATAATTGTAAAATAATCTTTAATACTTTATAATGAAATCATAGGAGGAGTATAGAGCGTGTGCAGTTATGAGTATTCTTACAACTACGATATGGCAAGTATGCCAATGGGCTATTGGTTCATATGTTTAATTTTTGAAGTGTTCATGATAGTCTGTATGTGGAAGATGTTTGAAAAAGCTGGTGAACCTGGTTGGGCAGCTATTGTTCCACTTTACAATGCATACGTAATGTTTAAAATTGCTTGGGGAAATGGCTGGAAATTTTTACTACTATTGATTCCAATCGCTAACATTGTATTTGCTATTATGTTGCCATTTAAACTTGCTAAAGCTTTTGGTAAAAGTTCTGGCTTTGGAGCTGGACTACTATTTTTATCAGTAGTTTTCTATCCAATACTAGCATTTGATAATTCCATTAAATACGTTGGAGCAGAAAAATAACACATATCAATGTGTTATTTTTTTTTGCTCTCTTTTTCTTCGTCTTCACCAATATAACGAAGTATTTTAGCTTGGTTTTTTAAAACATTATTTATTTGAATATGTAATTCTTCTAATATAAGCTCACTTTTCAAATCAATCATATAATCGTTATGGCCTCTATCACGGTCTTTTTTAGCTTGCCTATTTTGGCTCATCATAATTATTGGAGCTTGTAAAGCAGCTATACAGGATAAAACTAAATTTAATAAAATAAATGGATATGGATCAGCAGCATTAATAAGCAATACGCCATTTAAGACTATCCATATTAATAAGAAAGATACGAAGAAAATAATAAATTTCCAACTACCAGCTTTTTCCGCAACCACATCAGCACATTTATCACCAAAAGACATGTTCTCATCAGCCATTTTATCAACATCTACCGCTATAGGATTATAAATAAGTAAATCTAATAATTCTTGTTCATCTCTTTCTCCTAAATCTTGTTTTAATGTATTCCTCTATTGGTTCAGTTATCTTAACCTTGTCTCCACGAATATTTATCTTCATATCCAATCCTCCTATTTATATATTTAAATTATATCATAATCAAAAAAGTATGGTATAATAAAAGTACAATAAGGAGGTATATAATGAAAGATACAACCAAAACCATTTTATTAATAGTAGGTTTGTTAGCCTTGCTGATTACCTCTATTGTATTATTTTTTGTTGACCATAAAGATGTAAAAGATATAACTATAATGGATAAAACTGGAGACGAATGTGCTGATACCATTCTTTATTTCTATGAAGATGATGATTATCAATATTATTTTAAATGTGCTAAAGTTATTTTTGTTCAAGTAGATGATGAAATATATGAAATAAGTGATGCTTTAAATGAAGATAAAGTAACAATAGATGAATTAGTAGAAGCAGGTTTAAGCTTTTATAAAACAAAAATAGAATCATAAGATTCTATTTTTCATTATCTTTTTCACTAATTAAAAATATTCTTTTAGTAAACGAACCTCGTTTGTTATTTTTAGCTTTTCTTTTATCTTCAAATTCGGCATATGATAACCCTTTTAAAGAAATAATTAATCTTAATACTTCTTCAATATCGCAAAGTTCACTTATTTCGCCAGATTCTAAATATTCATTTACTTCTTCTAAAAGTTTTTTATTAGCTTCTTCTAAACATTCTTTATCACTTAAAACACGATATTCTGGAGTACAATTATCAGCTCTAATAATATCAAGTATTTTATCTCTAACTAATTTATTATGAGTTCTTTCCATAATTTCTCCTTTCATAAGCATTTACAGTTTGTTCTAATAGTTTACTAATAGTAATAGGCCCTATCCCTCCTGGAACGGGGGTATAAGAAATAGAAGAATCTATTTCATCTAAATCAACATCACCAATATTTCCTTCATTATACCCAGCATCTATAATAATAGCATTAGATTTTAATAATTTTGCTTTAATATATTTAGGTTCACCAATAGCTGCCACTAAAATATCTGCTTTTTTTAAGAATTCTTCTAAATTATTGGTTTTAGAATGACAGATAGTAACAGTAGCATCTTCATTTAATAAAAGCATAGCTATAGGTTTACCTAAAATAGAACTTCTTCCTACTATAACGACATTTTTACCAGCTACAGTTATATTATAATATTTTAAGAGTTCCATAATAGCTGCTGGTGTAGCAGATAAATTACTTTCTAAACCTAAAGCCATATTACCAAAACTAGTAGAATTTAATCCATCAACATCTTTATCTAAAGCTATAGTATTAAATATTTTTTGTTCATTTAAATGACTTGGTAAAGGATGCTGAATTAATATTCCTGTTATATTAGAATCATTATTTAACTCTTCTATTTCTTTAACTAATTCTTCCTCAGTAATATCTTCACTTAGTTCTATTTTTTTGCCTATTATACCAATTCTTTCACAAGCTTTTAACTTCATATTGACATAAACAACTGATTCTTTTTTATTACCAACAATAATAGTTGCTAAAACTGGTTTAGTACTAAAATTATTAACTTTTTCTTTCAATTTATTTTCAATATTTAAAGCTATTTCTTTACCACTTAAAATCATTTAAATCACCTTTTTTAGTATAACATAAAAAAGTGTTAGTTATTAACACTTTATTATATCTTCTCTATCAGGACCAGTTCCAATAAATTTTATAGGAACTCCTGTTACTTCTTCTATTCTATCTAAATACTTCTTAGCTTCTTTAGGTAAATCTTCTCTTTTAGTTATACCGTTTACTTTAAAGTTTCCTTTAAAAGTTTCATAAACGGGTTTACATTTACTCATAACTGCAAAATTAGTATCAAATTTCATTGTTTCTTTACCTTGATATTTATAAGCTACACAAAGTTTTATTTCTTTTAATTTACCAATGGTATCTAGATGATTGACAACTAAGCCAGTAGCACTATTTATTCTTGATGTATATTTTATAGCCACTAAATCTAACCAACCACATCTTCTTGGCCTTTTAGTAGTTGTTCCATATTCATGACCTAGTTCTCTTATTTTATCACCAGTTTTGTTTAATAATTCAGTAACAAATGGCCCAGCTCCTACCCGAGAAGAATAGGTTTTTATAACCATATATATTTCATTGATATTTTTAATGCCTATTCCACTTCCAGTTACTATTCCCCCAATAGTAGGGTTTGATGATGTTACACAAGGATATGTTCCATGATCAATATCTAATAAAGCCGCTTGAGCTCCCTCACATAATATATATTCTTTTTTATCTAAACTTTTATAAATTAAATCAACTGTATCACAAATATACTTTTTTAATTTTTTAGCATATTTTTTATATTCTAATATTACTTCATCAAAATTTAATTCTGGGTAATTATACATTTTAAAAATGGCATTGTATTTATTAATGTTTATTCTAGCTAGTTCTTCAAAATCTTTAGATATGAACATTTCCATTCTAATTCCACATCGTTCCATTTTATCACTATAAGCTGGCCCTATACCTCTTTTGGTAGTACCAATTTTCTTATCAGCATCTCTAAGATATTCTTGTAATTCATCCATCTCTTTATGATATGGCATTATTAAATGAGCCTTTGTACTAATATAAAGATTATCAACGGAAATATTATTTTTCTTTAGAATCTTCATTTCTTCTAATAAAACTTTAGGATCTATTACTACACCATTACCAATTACTGCTTTAGTACCAGCATTTAATATACCTGATGGGATTAAATGAAAAGCATAACTTTTCCCATCTACTTTAACAGAATGCCCAGCATTATT
>DAOSVX010000042.1:0-5521 GCA_035379765.1 Bacilli bacterium
CTCAATTAGGATTAAAAAATAATAAATTAATTAATATCGATGAGCAATTTCCTGCTCAAGATATATTATGTAAAACTGGTCAATTAGAGCAGTTTTCTAGTGGTATATATGCTTATGGTCATATTCCTTTTTTAGTAAAAGAAAATATTAAGAATGTTATTAGAAAAGTTTTAACAGAACATGGTTGTAGTGAGATATCACTTCCTTTATTACAACCAGAAAGTTTATGGATATCTTCTGGAAGATTAGATAGATACATAAAAGATAAAGTAATGTTTAGATGTCTTACCGAAAAAGGTAATTATTGTTTAGCTCCTACTGCGGAAGAAGCAGTTTTAGAGTTTGCTAAGTCTAGGCTTTCTTCATATAAAGATTTACCAAGAACTTATTTTCAAATAGGGGAAAAGTTTCGAGATGAATTAAGACCTAGAGGATTTTTATTACGTGGTAAATCGTTTGAAATGTTAGATGCTTATAGTTTTGGTAAAGATGAAAAAGATTTAGATGACGAATATGAAAATATGCGTAAAGCCTATTTTGATATCTTTAACGAACTAGAACTATCTGTTTTGCCAGTAGCAGCGGATAGTGGAGCTATTGGTGGTGATAAATCAGAAGAATTTATGGTAATATCTAATATTGGTGAAGATAATGTATGGATAAGCCCAGATAAAAAAGATGCTTATAATGAAGAAGTTTTAGAAAAGAAAAATATTAATACTAATGGATATGAAAAAGTCAAAGCTGTTGAATTAGGGCATATATTTGCTTTAAAAGATAAATATTCTAAAAGTATGAATGGTACTTTTATAAATGAAGAAGATAAACCAACATATTACCAAATGGGATGTTATGGAATTGGTGTAAGTAGAACACTAGCTATGATTTACGAAAATAGTATAACCAAAGATCAAGAAGGAAATTTTACTGGTTTAGCTTTACCTAAAAAAGTGGCACCATATAAACTATATATTATTGCTAAAGATGATAGATATGAAGAAGCTATTAATTTTTATAATAAATTAATTAATATGAATATCCCTGTTATATTTGATGATTCAAAATCATCTATTGGGTATAAAATTAAAACTAATGAGGTGGTAGGTTGCCCATACATGGTATTATTTGGTGATAAAACAGAAAAAGGAATGGCTGAATTAGAAAATAATAAAACTAAAGAAAAACAAATGTTATCTTTAGATGAAATAATTAAATCTATCAAATGATAGATTTTTTATTTTAAAGGAAATAACTAATTATTAGCATAATAATATATTGGTGATGTAAATGCTTATAAAAGAATTACCTAATGAAGAAAAGCCCAGGGAAAGATTAAAAAATTATGGTGTAAGTAGTTTAAGTAATGAAGAATTAATAGCTATAATACTTAGAAGTGGTACTAAAAATATATCTGTTAAAGAAGTATCTCAAAGTATTTTAAAAGAATTAGATAATATATCTTTAATAGAAAATATAACTATTAATAAATTATTACAAATAAAAGGGATAGGGGAAGTAAAAGCTATTAGTTTAATAGCTAGTATTGAATTAGGTAAAAGAATATATACTAAGCAAATAGTTAAAAATAAAATTAAAATAAGTTGTGTTAAAGATATTTATAATTTATTTAAAGATTATTTTATTAATAAAACTCAAGAAGAGTTTGTTGTTATATATCTTGATACTAAACATTATTTAATTGATTATAAAGTGTTATTTATCGGTACCATAGATCAAAGTATTATTCATCCAAGAGAGATATTTAAAAATGCTTATTTAATGTCATCTTCAGCTATTATATGTCTTCATAATCATCCTTCCGGAATAAGTAATCCTAGTAATGAAGATATTATTTTAACTAAGAAAATACTAGAAATAAGTAAGCTAATGTTAATTCCTTTGGTAGATCATATTATTATTGGTAAAAATGAATATTATAGCTTTTTAGAAAATGGCCATATAAAGTAGTAAAATGTTTGACAAAACAGGCTTTTGTTGGTAATATTTATATGTTTTAAAGAGCTTTCTTTAAAAACCGCACTAAAAAGGTTTTAAAAACATTATTATGTACCTTAAAGGCGAGTCTTACAAAATAAGTGAAAGTGAGGGAAAAACATGAAAGCTATATTTATAACTGGTGGTAAACAATACTATGTTAAAGAGGGCGATACCATTTATGTGGAAAAAATAAATGGCGAAGCTGGTAGTAAAGTAGAGTTTAAAGATGTTTTATTTGTTAATGGTGTTTATGGTATGCCTACTGTTAAGGGCGCTAAAGTTGTTGTGAAATATTAAAACAAGGTAAGCAAAAGAAAATTGTGGTATTTAAATACAATGCTAAAAAGAAATATCGTAACAAACAAGGTCATCGTCAACCATATACAAAATTATTAGTAAAAAACATAGAATTTAAGTAATATGACAAAAGTTTATGTAAAAGAAAATAATAATATTATTAAAGAAATAACTATTTCTGGTCATTCTAATAATGATGTTAAAGGTAAAGATATTGTTTGTTCTAGTATTAGTTCAATAGTTACAACTACTATTAATGCTTTAATTAGATTAGATGAAGAAGCTATTTCTTACACCGAAAAAGATGGTTTTATAAATATTAATAATATTAAAAATGAACCAAATACGCAGATACTTATCGATAATATGCTTAATTTATTAAAAGAATTAGCTACTAAGTATCCTAAAAATATTCAAGTGAAAAGAGGAAATTAAATGAAACTTTTAAGTTTAAATATTCAATTATTTGCTCACGTTAAAGCTCAAGGTTCTACTCAAAATGGTCGTGATTCAGCTGGTCGTAGATTAGGAGCTAAAGCAAGTGATGGCGAAACTATTAAAGCAGGAAGTATTATATATCGCCAAAGAGGTACTAAAATTTATCCAGGAAACAATGTCGGAATGGGTAAAGATCATACCTTATTTGCTAAAATAGATGGTGTAGTAAAGTTTGAAAGATTAGGAAGAAGTAAGAAAAAAGTAAGCGTTTATGCAAAATAAATGCTTTTTTTATGTGGTATAATTATTTTTAGAGGTGTTATATGAATACAGAGTATGAAATAAGAATATTGGGAATTAATAAAGAAGAATTTGTGAAAAAAATAAAAAGTATGGGTGCTAAACATATTGGTGATTTTTTCCCAAGAAGATATGTATATGATTTAATACCTAAAGAAGAACATAAATGGCTTAGACTAAGAACTAATGGTTATGATACTACTTTAACTATCAAAGAAATTAAAAAACAAAGTATTGATAGTACTAAAGAATTAGAAATAACTGTAGATGATTTTGATAAAACTAATCTTTTATTAGAAAGTTTAGGTTTTAAAAATAAAGGTTACCAAGAAAACAAAAGATCAGAATACATTTTAGATAATATTCATATTGATATTGATAAATGGCCTATGATACCAGAATATGTTGAATTAGAAGGTTTAAATAAAAAAGATGTCATTAATATAATAAAAAAGCTAGGTTATCAAGAAAAAGACTGTGTTGCTTTAGGAGTTTCAGCTATATATACTCATTATGGTTATGATGGTGAAAATTTAAAAGATTTAAATTTTGATATGGAAAAAGATAGTAAATGATTTTTATGTTTTCGTGTGCTATAATTTTATTAAAGAAACATTAGGAGATGCTTATGATTACTAAAGAAGATTTAAAAAAATATGCTAATTTATTAATGTTTGATATGAGTGACGATGAATATCAGACTTTACAAGAAGAATTTACTATTATACTTAAACAAATGGATTTAATAGCTAAAATAGATGGTATTAGTGAAGTAGAACCAATGTATTTTCCTTATATACCTAGTACCAATAATTATCGTGATGATGATAACATAGCTGTTTTAACAACTGCTGAAGTTTTAGAAAATGCTCCACTAAAAGAAAATAACCAGATTAAAGTACCAAAGGTGGTGGAATAATGTATCGTAAAATGATGATTGATGAATTAAGAAGTAAATTAGATAATAATGAAGTGACTGGAGAAGAATTATTTAATGAAGCTCATGATTTAGCTAATAAATATCAAGAAAAGTATAATTCTTTTGTTACAATAATAGATAAATATCAATTTAATGGTCTAAGTGATAGTTTAATTACTAATATTCCTTATGCTTTAAAAGATAATTATTCTACTAAAGGTATATTAACTACAGCGTCTTCTAATATTCTAAAAAATTATATACCAGTATATGATTCTACAGTTTATAAAAAATTAAAAGAAGCTGGAGCTATTTTAGTTGGTAAAACTGTTTTAGATGAATTAGCTATGGGTGGAACTGGTACTACTGGTCATACAGGAAAAGTTAAAAATCCTTGGGATGAAAAAAGGATGATTGGTGGTTCTTCAGCTGGTAGTGCTGCTGCTGTAGCTTTAGGAATTGTTCCTTTTGCGATTGGTAGTGATACAGGAGACTCAGTTAGAAAGCCAGCCCATTATGGTGGAGTAGTTGGCTTTAAACCTTCCTATGGAAGAATTTCTCGTTATGGGCTATTTGCTTTTGCTTCTTCTTTAGATCACGTCGGTATATTTGCTCGTAGTGTTAAAGATATAGCAATTGTTACTGATATTCTAAAAGGTTACGATGAAAATGACATGACTAGTTTACCTGATGAAGATATTAAATATACCGAAAAATTAGATTTAAATATCCAAGGTAAGAAATTATTTTATTTAAAGAATATTTGTGATATAGCTTATTATGATAATCCTAGTAATAATTTAAAAGAAATATTAAATAATTTCCAAGAAACTATTACTAATTGTCAAAAATTAGGGATAGAAGTATATGAAGAAGAAATAGATATAGATTTATTAAATGCTATATATCCTGTTTATAATATTTTATCTTGTGCTGAAGCAACTAGCAACAACTCTAACCTTACTGGTATTCCTTTTGGAGTAAGAGGTGAAGGAAGTAACATTAATGATATAATGTTTAATGCCCGTACTAAAGGATTTTCCGAACTTATTAAAAGAAGATTTGTAATAGGAAGTTATGTATTAAGAAAAGAAAATCAAGAAAAATTATATTTAAATGCTTGTCGTATTAGAAGAATGCTTGTTGATAAATTTAATACTTTATTTACTAAATATGATGGCTTTATAATGCCCGCTGGTGATACAGTTGCTCCTAAATTTGATGAAAGAAATGATAATTTATCTAAAGAATATTTAGTTTTAGGTAATTTTATGGTAATTGGTAATTTTGGTGGTTATCCAAGTATTACTATTCCTTCAGGATTTGTTAATAATTTACCAGTTGGTGTAAATATTACCGGAGCTTTTAAAAACGATGATTTAGTTTTAAATATAGCTAATGAATTAGAAGAAATAATGAATTATAAAGGTATGATAGCAGGTGAAGATGATGTATAAAGTAGTAATTGGTTTAGAAGTTCACGTTGAATTAAATACTAAAAGCAAAAATTTTTCTAAAGGTAAAAATGAATATACTAGAATGCCTAATATAAACGTTAATGAAGTTGAT
>DAOSVX010000043.1:0-5510 GCA_035379765.1 Bacilli bacterium
ATATCACCAGTATCAGTTTTAATACCTAATTTAAAACTAGCAATATATTCTTTATCACTACTGGTAATAAAATCTACTAATTTAGTTGCTTTACCAATACATAAAACTAGTACTCCAGTTGCTAAAGGATCCAGAGTACCAGTATGACCTATTTTTTTAGTATTTAACAATTTACCAACTTTGTTAACAACATCTCTACTGGTTGGTCCAGATTCTTTATTAATAACTAAAACACCATTCATATTTATTCTTCTTCGTGAATTTCTTCAATTATTTTTTCTATTTTATTACCATAGGCAATTGATTCATCAAATTTAAATTCTAATTTAGGAGTATGACGTATTTCAATTCTATCTGCTAATTCTTTTCTAATATAAGAAGCTGCTTCATTAGTCTCTTTTTCTAAAGTTTCTTTTGGTAAATCTAATAAACTGGTAAAATAAACTTTAGCAATACTTAAATCATTATTTACTTCACAACCAGTTATTGTAATTGATTTTAAAAAGTTATCACTGGCTTCATTAGCTATGATATCACTTACTTCTTTAGTGATAGCTGAAGCAATCCTTTTTAGTTTTAAATCTCTCATCTTTTGACCTCAACCATTTCGTAACAAGATAAAATATCTTTTTCTTTTAAATCATTAAAGTTCTCTAAAGTAATACCACATTCCATCCCTTTTTTAATTTCTTTAATAGATGCTTTTTCTTTTTGTAAGCTAGCTATTTTATCTTCATGAATTACTAAGCCATCACGAACTACTCTAACTAAAGAGTTACTTTTAATAAGGCCATCTCTAACTATACATCCAGCTATTGTACCAACTTTAGAAAATTTAAATAGTTGTAATACTTCGGCTTCGCCAATATTTTTTTCTTCAAATGTTGGATCTAACATGCCTTTCATCGCCAGTTCCATTTCTTCTACTACTTTATAAATAATCGTATAAAGTCTTATTTCAACACCATAACCACTAGCTACTTCTTTGGTAATAGTACTAGGTATAACATTAAAACCAATTATAAGAGCATTAGAAGCACTAGCTAGTAAGACATCACTCTCGGTAATATTACCTATTCCACTTCTAATAACATTAATTTTAACACCTTCAATATCTATTTTCTCTAATGATTGTTTAACAGCTTCTTCACTACCTCTAACATCTGCTTTTAAAACGACATTTATTTCTTTGTTACCGCCTTTAATATGAGCAAACAAGTCATCAAAATTAACACTAGTTTTTTTAACTTTACTTTCTTTTAAATGATTTAGTCTTTTAGTAGCTACTTCTTTAGCTTCTGTTTCTTTTTCAAAAGCCATAAATTTATCTCCAGCACTAGGATTAGCATTTAATCCTGTAATAGAAACTGGTGAAGATGGATAACTTTCGACAATGTTTTCGCCTAAATCATTTTTCATAGTTCTAACTTTACCAAAAGTAGTTCCAACAGCAATTGGGTCACCCAATCTTAAAGTCCCATTTTGAATTAATAAAGTAACTACTCCACCAATATTCTTATCTTGCTTAGACTCTATAACTGTTCCAACTGCATATCTATTTGGGTTAGCACGATAATTTTCTATTTCGGAAATGGCCAAAATGTTTTCTAATAATAAATCTACTCCTTCGCCAGTAACAGCTGATAGTTTTATAAAAGGTGTATTTCCACCCCAACTTTCTGGGATTATTCCTAATTCACCCATTTCACTCATTACTTTGTCAGGATTAGCATTTGGTTTATCTATTTTATTAACAGCTACTATAATTGGTACATTAGCACTTTTAGCATGATCAATAGCTTCTTTAGTTTGAGGCGTTACTCCATCATCGGCAGCTACTATAATAATAACTATATCTGTTACTTTAGCTCCTCTAGCACGCATTTCTGTAAATGCTTCATGTCCTGGGGTATCAATAAAAGTAATAGCTTTATCTTGATAATTAATTTGGTAAGCACCAATATGTTGAGTTATCCCACCAGATTCAGTGTCTACAACATGAGAATGTCTTATATAATCAAGCAAAGTTGTTTTACCATGATCAACATGTCCCATTATAGTAACTACTGGTGGTCTTGATATTAAATCTTCTTCTTTATCAATTATTTCATATTCTTCAAAATTAGATATATCTCTAGTTTCTTCTCTTTTTAAAACTTTTTTATATTCTAAAACAATAATTTCCGCTGTTTCAAAATCTAATGAATCATTTAAAGTCTTCATTAAACCTAAAGAAATTAATTTCTTAACTAACTCAGTTCCATTAACATTTAAAACTGCTGCTAAGTCGCCAACTGTCATGTCTTCTTTATATAAAATAATGTTTTGATCTTTATTATCATTCTTTTTTAATTTTTCTTTATTCTTATACATAGCTTTCTTCTGGCTTAAAAATTTGTCATCTTTAGTCTTATCATTTTTCTTAGTTAACTTTTCTAATTTGACATCTTTAGCAAAATTATCAATATAAGAATTCTCAACTATATCTTCAGCTTTTTCCGCTAACATAATTTCATCTTCAATAGCAATTTCGTCTTCAGTACTTATTAAATTAACAATATTATCTAATAATATTATATCTTCGTCACTTAGCATATCTTCGGCTTTTTTTACTTCTATCCCTAGTTTATTAGCTTCTTTTATTACTTCAGCTACTGTTAATTTAACATCATTAGCATATTCTTCTACACTCATCATAAATATCTACCTGCTTTCTATTTCAATCTATTTTTATTATTTCTATGCCACTTTCAGCCAGCATTTCTTTGGATAATTCATCTTGATAATCACCTTTATAAACTATTCTAGTTATTCTAGCATTTATAATCATTCTTGTACAAATTGCACATGGAAAAGTATTAACATATAATGTTGCCCCTTCCATGTCCCTTTTGCTAGCTCTAATCATTGCATTTTGTTCAGCATGGATAGCTCGACAAATTTCCTGTTTAGTACCTGATGGAATATTCAATTGTTGTCTTAAACATCCACCTCTTTCAGCACAATGTTTTATACCACTTGGAGCTCCATTATATCCAGTAGAAACAACCACATAATCTTTTACTATTATTGCTCCAACATGTCTTCGGCAAGTTGATCTAACCGCCACAGTTTCCGCAATTAACATGTAATAATGATCCCAATCTAGTCTTTCTTTAAAACTGTCTAATAAAGTTGACACTAAAGAAAGTTTTTCTTTATTGGTTAGCTCCTTTAATTTTGTTATATCCTTCGTGCTCATAATTCACCTACTTTACTAGCTTCTCTAATTCTTCATATATTTCGGATTCGATTTCACATTCTAAAGCCTTTGGCAAATATTTAGAAGCTTTTAAAATAACTTCTTTATCTTTTTTTAAATATACTCCTTTACCATTAGCTCTTCCTGTTAAATCAACACTAACATTCCCATCTTTATCTTTAACTATTCTAATTAAATCTCTTTTATCTAGTTTTTCTTTTGTAACTATACAAGTTCTTAAAGGAATTTTTTTCATAAAAACAATCCTTTCAATTAATTTTTATTGCCTTCTTCATTAATTTGCTCTAAGGTTTTTAATTCAATACGATATTTTGTTAATCTACTAGCTAATTTAATATTACTACCTTTTTTACCAATAGCTAAACTTAGATTATCTTGATCAACTATTGCTAAAGCTGTTCTTTCTTCAGGATCAGTAATATTTACAATTACATTTTTGGCTGGAGATAAAGAATTCTTAATAAATTCTGCATCATCTTCACTATATAAAATTAAATCTACTTTTTCACCATTTAATTCTTTTAAAATATTACCTATTCTTGATCCTCTTTCCCCAATACAAGCACCAATTGGATCAACTTTAGAATTGGTTGAATATAAAGCCACTTTACTTCTAATACCTGGTTCACGAGCTACAGAATGAAGAATAATTGTTCCATCAGCTAATTCAGGTATTTCAGCTTCAAATAATCTTTTAACAAAACCATAATGTTTTCTGGAACATAAAATTAATGGTCCTTTAACAGTTGATTCCACCTTAGTAATATATACTTTAATAGAACTACCCATTTTAACTACTTCATCAGGTATCATTTCACCTTTGGGAAGAATACCTCTTGTTCTACCTAAATCAACATAATAATTCTTAGCATCTTCCATTGCTAAGAAGCCAACCATCATTTCTCCTTCTTTGCCTTCAAATTCAGATATGATACTAGCTTTCTCAGCTTCTCTTACTTTTTGCATTAAAACCTGTTTAGCAGTACCTGCTGCTACACGACCAAAATCAGCTGGTGTAACTTCAGTTTCTATTTCATCACCAATCTTAGCATCTTTCTTTATCTTCTTAGCATCGGAAAGTAATATTTGCGCATCAGGATTAATTTCTGGCTCTCTTATTATATTGCCTTCTTCATCTTTTTCTATTTCTGTATCAAGTTTTTTAACAACTATTAAATAAGAGTATACTTTTACTTCACCAGTTTCTCTATCAATAGTTACTTTCACATTGGTTTTAGAATCAAAATTCTTCTTGTAAGCTGTTTGCATAGCTAATTCCATAGCATCAAAAATAACATCTTTAGAAATATTCTTTTCTTTAGCAATATTATCTAAAGCTTTTATAAATTCTTTATTGTCCATCTTTAACATCTCCTTTTTCTTTACTGACAATATCTAGGATATATGAATCTTTAGTAAAATTAAAATTATCAACCAAAGGATTTATCATATTAGAAGCTTTAACTATGGTATCCAAATCTATCCCATTTACTTTATCAAGTTCAATTCTTAAAACATTATAGCCATTTTCTTTACCATAATTAATATCACTCACTATAAGATGATCTTTTAGTAACTTCTTATTAATTAGCTCAGCTAATTCCTCTAATTTACCTTTCATATATACCTCCCAATAATAAAAGTGGGTTTAGCCCACTTCCTCATGTCAAAGGTATTATAACACAATAACATTTTAATTTGCAATAAAATTAATAAAAACTATAATCTACCCACCATAAATTTAGGAAGGCTTCTAGTAAGCTCCAAAACCTTAGCATTTTTTCTTCCTAATTCAACTTGCCCAAGCAAATGTTTTGCAAATGCTAATTCACCAGGAAATCCAAACGATGCGGCAGCTAGCTTCTGGAATTCTTCTATATCGCGTTCTTCTATAACAGTGTCAAAATCTAAAAGCTCTGAGACTTCCTCAAAAAACAAAGCAAAATCGGGATAGTCCGTTTTTAAATGATCAAAAACATCTGGGGCCGGCAATTTTAAATAAGATTTTAAATTTTCTAATCCATGTAAATCATAATTAGGAACCATAACAGTAAAATCTTGGGGAACAATATCATAATCATGCAATACTTCAGCAAGCAAACGCAATGTTCCTAAATATTTATTTTGTTGTTTTAAGTCATAATAAATTCCTTCACAACCATTTTCAGCCCATCCAATTAGTTGGTGTGATTCAATTATGCCTAAAGGTTGAGTAACTCCAAGCTCTAAAAGCGATTTAGTCACGTCC
>DAOSVX010000044.1:0-5411 GCA_035379765.1 Bacilli bacterium
GTTCCTTTTTTATAAATATATAAAAGTAAAGAATCAGCATTGTCGCCACCTTCATAACTAAAAACAAAATTATCCCAAGTAAGATAATCAGTAACTGGGCTTAATATTTCTACATTACCAATAATAACTGTATTGATATAAAAGTTAAAAGAGTCTAGTTTTTTATTATTTTCATCTATTACAAAAGCACTTATTCTTCCGGAATAACTAGATACTAAATCATAAGAAATAGTTGTTACTTGATCAGTTATAGCTATCTCTTTAATTACTTTATCACTATTTTTTAGTTGCAATTTATAACTATTTTCCGTAAAATCACCATCAATTAAAATATCAAAATTAGTTTCTTTAGGAATATAAATACTATTAGATTTACTAAAAGTTGGACTATTCCAAGTAAAAGTATAAGTATTAGTTGCTTCTAATTCAATTTCTTCATCATGAATAGCTATAACTTTAACAGTTAGTTCTTCTAAATAGTAAGCTTTTAAATTTTTAATAATTCCTTCGTTAGTATCATATTTTTCATCTAATATTATTTCATCATCTTCATTAGTAATGATAACTTCATAACTTTTGGCATAAAAATTAGATTCAATATTATAAACCACTTCACCATCTATTTCTTCTACACCTAAAATTTCAAAAGGCTTTAATTCATGATTACTTAATTTTAAAAAACCAATATAAAAACACAGAGAAAAAAGGATTATTCCTAGAGAAAATAAGCTAACTGTAATAATATTTTTTCTAATGTACATACTAACTCCTTTTTATTTTTCTTTAATACTTTTAAACACTTTCTTCCACAAATCTTTTGCTGAATAATTTAAAATACCTATTTTATATACTCTTAAACCATATCTAAATAATAAATATACTATAATAATTAAGGCTCCTAAAGAAATTAACATATCATATATACTTACTTGACCTAACAAATACAGTATTGGGCTTAACATAGCTGATATAAACGGTATGTAAGAAGCTCCTTTAATAAATATACTGCCTTCGAAAGTACTAGCCATAATAGCTATATAATACCCAATAACACAAATAATCATTAAAGGGGCTTGAAGTTGCTGATAATCTTCTATACTAGTTGTCATAGAAGCTAAGATACCTGCTAATAAAGCATAAGCTAAAAATGATAATAAGAATAACAAAACTATTACAACAATAGCTATACCAATATGATCTAAAACTCCATAACTTCTTATTACTTCTATTATATTATTAATAGTTTCAGTAGTATTAACTCCATAAGACCCACCTATTAGTTTCTTTACTAAAAGTCCTATACCAAAATAACCAAGAAAAAGTATTCCTTGTAACAAAACAAATAAAGTAGATCCAACTATTTTACTAAAAAAGTGAACTTTAGGGGGAACACTAGAAATAATAATTTCCATTCCCCTAGTAGTTTTTTCTTCGTTAATATCAGCGCCAATAAACTGAATAAGCATAACTATTAACATAAAGAACGGAACTATAAACAAAGGGACTATAACCGCTCCTAAAGTCTCTCTTGTTTCACTATATTGATCTATTTCATCGCTTAAATAAACTCTTTCAATATTAGCTGGACTAATTAAAGCGGCTTTTTCTTCGGTGGTTAAATCACTATTACCTAAATAAATAATCGTTTTAGAATCTTCTAAACTAGCTTGAATTACTTGATATGTTAAAGCATCTATTTCTTCATAACTTACTACTTTGTAAATAATATCCGTAGTATCTACACTATTAATAGTAATTAAGATATTATTATTTTTAGTTAAGTCTTCTTTTACTGTATTAGGATCAGTAACATATTCTATTTCATAACTATTTAAACTAGCACTTTCTAAATAGCTTTTTAAATAGCTTTTAACGATATCATAGTTTGTTTCATCCCCACTTATATAAATAATACTACCATTATCAAAATCACCGCCAAAATACTTAATAATACTGTTTAAATTGATTATGCCAACAATTAAAATAAGTAATAGAATATTAGTTATTTTAAACCATTTAGTTTTAACTTTTTTATTTAGGCAATTTTTTATTAAATATTTTATTTTATTTTTCATAACTTTCACCTACTACATTAATAAATATTTCATTTAAAGATGGTTCTTCTACCTCAAATTTTAAGATATTTAAACATTTAGAAACATATTTAAATACTTTTGAAACTATATTAATGTCTTTAATACTGACTAAGTATTCTAAATTATCTTTAGTTACCTTTAAAACTCCAGGTATGTTTTCTAATTCTTTTTGAGATACATCACCTAATATCCTGATGTTTTTCTTGCGATAATCATTTTTTATATCTTTTAAGTAACCTGATAAAACACTTTTACCATTTACCAAAACTACTATTTTTTCACAAAACTGTTCAACATGTTCTAATTGGTGTGAAGAAAAGATAATCATACATCCTCTATCACGATATTCTCTAATTACTTCTTTAAACATTTCGGCATTAATAGGATCTAATCCACTAAATGGTTCATCTAATATTAATAATTTTGGTTCGTTTAAAATAGCCATAATAAATTGGACTTTTTGTTGATTGCCTTTACTTAGTTCTTTTATTTTGCGATCTTTATAAGAACTAATATTAAACCTTGTTAATAAATTATCTAATCTTTTTAAAATAACTTCTTCTTCCATTCCTTTTAAAGCACCATAAAATAAAGCTTGTTCTTTAACAGTTAGTTTTAAAAGTAAACTTCTTTCTTCAGTTAAAAAACCTATTTTATCAGTCACCGAATAATCAATTGGTTTTCCGTCTAATAAAACAGTCCCATTATTTTTATCAAGTAATCCTAAAATAACTCTAAAAGTAGTTGTTTTACCAGCACCATTAACACCAAGCAAGCCAAATATTTCGCCTTCTTTGATGGAAAAAGATAAATCATCTACGGCTAAAAAATTACCATAATATTTTTTTATATGTTCAACCTTTAACATATTATCACCTATTTTTTATTATAAACTATAACCTAAATAAAAACCACTATAAATAGTGATTTTAACGATGGTTCCTTATTATAACGATACCTGATCCACCAGAACCACCAGATATTTCATATCCTCCTCCGGCACCGCCGCCGCCACCACCAGTATTGGCTGCTCCGTTTGTTCCATTATGATATGAGATACCACCAGTTCCGCCACCTAGGATTCCTCCAGCTCTAGCCCAATCGGCATCACCCCATTGGTTTACTCCACCTGATCCGCCTCCAGCATATGGATCTCCCGTTGTTCCTCCAAAGGCTTTAGTAGTTGTTCCTTGACCGGTTCCTCCAACATCACCGGCAGTGCCACCATTACCGCCATTAGTACCACCATATCCAGCATATTGAGCAGTATCATAACCACTGCCTGATCCACCACCAGATCCACCATTAGCTCCGGCTAAATGAGAAGTGCCATAACCACCAGCTGCACTATGTCCAAAGGCTGTTGAAGCACTACCATTTGTAGCTGCCGCTCCTCCAGCTCCTATAACAATAGAATAGGAACTACCTGATGTTAAAGAAATGCTTGTATAAGTGGCTGTGTAGCCACCACCACCGCCACCTCGAGGAGTAGAAGAACTGGTGCTACCACCACCACCGCCACCACCAACTAAGAAGGCATCTATACTCATATCAATATTAGGAGTAAATGTTCCACTGGTTAAAAATCTAATTTGCCAATTACTGTTACCATCATTAATAATGCTACTAGTTCCTGTATAAGTATACATACTAGAAAATGCTAACCAATTAGCCGTAATAACAGCATTTTCAGTTCCCATTGTAAAGGTTGTTCCATCCATACTACTATCATCACCTGAGACTGTCCAACCAGTAAATACATAACCACTTTTTGTAGGATTAACTATTGTTACACTATATCCATAAGCTATGGTTTGTGGAGTAGTACCACTCCAAGTACCACCATTAGCATTAACTGTTAAAGTATAATCACCAACAATCCAATTAGCTGTTAAAGTAGCATCATCAGTGCCCATTGTAAAGGTTGTTCCATCCATACTACTACCTGTTCCAGTTACGCTCCAACCAGCAAAAGAATATCCTGATTTAGTAGGATTATTTATTGTAACTGTATTACCACTAGATATAGTTTGAGGACTTGTACCGTTCCACAAACCACCATCGGTTATAACTGTTAAAATATGATATGAAAACGAACTAAAATTAGTACCACCAGTATAAGGATAATACACAACTATAGGATATTCATTATCCAAACTATCATACATACTAATACTTATTTTCATTAAACTATTATATTTATAATCATAAGAAGAATTAACTGGAGTAAAATAACTAGTATTATAACCAAAATTAGCATATCTTCCTAAATATCCTGTTTCATCTTTTTCGGGGATTTGTCTAACATCTTCTGATAAAATGTTTTCATTAACATCTTTTTTAATAATATTTAAAACTTGACTATCATTAGTTACACTAATTTGCAAAGTATTATCACTAACAAAATGAATTAAAATACAAGAGTTAGTTTCATCACATGTTTCAATTGAACTAATTTGTTCTTCTATTAAAGTATTTTGAATTTCTTTAGTTAATAAGGCAGCAGCCACTTTATATTCAACTTTACTATCATCGTTTAAATTCTGGTACCTAATTTCTACCAAAAGTCTAAACAAAAAAACCATAACCAAAGATATTAGTGTTATAGATACAATTAGTTCTAATAATGTTAACCCATGTTTATTCTTCATAAGAACCTCTATCTTCTTAATTATAACTTTTTATTTTTTAGTAGTCAATGATGTAAAAAAACTTGAATAAAACATAATAATATTATATAATTCATATTGATGTTTGTCCTGGTAGCTCAGTTGGATAGAGCATATGCCTTCTAAGCATACGGTCGGGGGTTCGAATCCCTCCCAGGACGCCATTATAAAATAAAAACTTACCAATTGGTAAGTTTTTTATGTTAAGCTCTACTATTATATTTGCCATCTTTAGTAGAAACTATAATAACATCTCCTTCAGAGATAAATAAAGGTACTCTCAAAGTATAACCGGTTTCTATAGTAGCATCTTTCATAGCATTAGAAGTTGTATTGCCTCTTACTGCTGCACTGGTTTCTGTTACTAAATATTCTACTTTTTCCGGTAAATCTATCCCAATAATTTCGCCATTATAGTAAGATATATTTAATTCAATATTTTCTTTTAAATATTTTATTTCTTCTTTTAAAATATTTTCTGGTATGGAAATTTGATCATATGTATCATTATCCATAAATATATAATCTTTTCCTGTACTATATAAATACTGCATTTTTTTCTTATCTATATGAGCTTTTTCAATCTTAATATTAGTATTATAAGTATCTTCAGTAATAGATCCGGTTTTTAAATTTTTTAATTTTA
>DAOSVX010000045.1:0-5205 GCA_035379765.1 Bacilli bacterium
TACGTTTTTGATCAGCTTCTTTATTAGCTTCAGCTTCTTTCATCATTTTATCTATTTCCTCATCAGTTAAATTAGTTGATGATGTAATTGTAATTGATTGTTCTTTGTTAGTACCTAAGTCTTTTGCTGTTACACTAACAATACCATTAGCATCAATATCAAATTTCACTTCAATTTGAGGAACCCCTCTAGGTGCTGGTGGTATATTAGTTAATTGAAATCTACCTAAAGTCTTATTGTCAGCGGCCATTGGTCTTTCCCCTTGTAAAACATGAATATCAACAGCTGGTTGATTATCAGCAGCTGTACTAAATACTTGACTCTTGCTAGTTGGAATAGTGGTATTTCTTGGTATTAAAGCAGTCATAACATCACCTAAGGTTTCAATTCCTAAAGAAAGTGGTGTTACATCAAGTAATACTAAGTCATCTACTTCACCAGTTAAGACTCCACCTTGAATAGCTGCACCCATAGCTACAACTTCATCAGGGTTTACTTCTTTACTTGGCTCTTGACCCATTTCTTTTTTAACTAATTCTTGAATATAAGGTATTCTAGTTGATCCACCAACTAAAATAACTTTATTAATGTCGGTTTTTTTCATTTTAGCATCTTTTAAAGCTTTATGAACTGAGTCTAAAGTAGAATCAAATAAATCTCTATTTAGTTCTTCAAATTTAGCCCTTGTTAATTTAGTCTCAAAATGAAGTGGTCCATCACTACCTTGGGTAATAAATGGCAAACTAATATCTGCTGATGTAACACTACTTAAATCCTTTTTAGCTTTTTCAGCAGCATCTTTAATTCTCTGCATAGCCATTTTATCTTTTGATAAATCAACACCTTGTTCTTTTTTAAACTCACTTACTAAGTAATCCATAACATTTTTATCAAAGTCATCTCCACCTAAGCGATTATTACCACTAGTAGATTTTACTTCAAACACACCATCACCTAGTTCTAGGATAGAAACATCAAACGTTCCACCACCTAAGTCATAAACTAAAATAGTTTGGCTTTTTTCTTGTTTATCAAGTCCATAAGCTAAAGCTGCTGCTGTTGGTTCATTAATAATTCTCTCTACTTCTAATCCAGCTATTTTACCGGCATTTTTTGTAGCTTGTCTTTCCGCATCATTAAAGTATGCTGGAACTGTAATAACAGCTTTAGTTACTTTTTCTCCTAAATAACTTTCGGCATCAGTTTTTAGTTTTCCTAAAATCTTAGCACTTATTTCTTCAGGAGTATATTTTTTCCCTTCTATTTCTACTTTTTCATTTGTGCCCATTTTTCTTTTAATAGAAGAAACGGTTTTATTAACGTTAGTTATGGCTTGACGTTTAGCAACATCTCCAACCATTTCTACGCCATCTTTGAAAGCAACTACTGAAGGAGTAGTTCTATTGCCTTCGGCATTAGGGATAACTTTTGCTTCCCCACCTTCTAATACTGCGACACAACTATTTGTTGTCCCTAAATCAATTCCTATAATTTTACTCATTTTTTCTTTCTTCCTTTCTTTCCTAATTATTTACTTTAACCATTGCTGGTCTAATAACTTTATCTTTATATGTGTAACCTTTAGTGAACACCTCTAAAACCACATTAGTTGGTTTATTTTCATCGTGTTCAGTTATAACAGCTTCCATATTATTAGGATTAAACTCTAATCCCAAACATTCTATTTCTTTTATTTCATAATCATCTAGTATTTGATGTAAATTGCCATAAATAATCTTTATTCCGGCTAAAAACTTGCTTACCTCATCTCCTAAATCATTATCATCTAATTTGATTGCTCGCTCTAAATCATCAACAATCGGCAATATTGATTTAACAAAATCTATTCCTTCATATTTAAGCATCTCACTAACTTCTTTGTTTGTGCGATTCTTAAAGTTAACAAATTCGGCTTGCAAGCGAAGATATTTATCACTAGCATCTTTCACTTTTTTTTCTAGTTCTAACACTTCTTTTGATTTAATATTCTTTTTAGTTTCCTCTTTCTTGGCCACTTTACACACCTCCAATATTTTTGTTTATATAATCCAACAATGCCACTACTTTTCCGTATTCCATCCTTTTAGGGCCAACTATAGCTATAGTCTTTTCTTCCCCATTTAAACAAAACTTTGTTTTAATGACCGTAACATTTGGATCTATTTCTGTTTCTTTACCAATATAAATATTTATGCCTTCTTTTTTAGCTTCAATATGTTTAATGAAAGATTCATCTTCAAATTTATTAATAATTTTTCTTACTTCCTCAACATTGTTATATTCAGGTTGTTTTAAAAAATTAGTTTTACCACTCATAAATAAGTTGTTTTTAGTAAAATCGGTAAAAGCATCATAGAAAATGTTATAAACTGCTTCGTATTGCTTCATTTTTTTAGCAATAACCGGTTTTACTTCAAATTCCAATCTTTCATTTACTTCATCTATTGGAGTACCAATTAACATTTTATTAACTATTTCACTAGTTTTGACAACTTCTTCTAAATTAATACTCTTTTCTAAATTAAATTGTTTATTTATTACTAATCCTTTATCAGTACATATTAAAGCTATAATACGACTATTATCCAAAGGAACAATACTAACCTGTTTTAAAGCATTTTCTTTAGAACTTTTTCCTAACACTACCGAAGTATAACTAGTAATATCAGATATAACCTGCATACAACTATTTATAGCATCCGATAGAACCAATTCGTGGTTTTGAAATATTGTTTGTAATTTTAAAACATCTTCACCAGTTAATTCTTTAGGTTTCATTAAATTATCCACATAATACTTATAACCTTTTTCTGATGGTATTCTTCCTGATGATACATGAGCTTTTTCAATCAAACCTAAGTCCTCTAAATGAGCCATTTCATTTCTAACTGTTGCACTAGAACATTTCATTCTTTTAGCTAAGAGTTTTGATCCGACTGGCTTCACCTTTTTTATATAAGTCTCGATTATTTCTTTTAAAATGTACTTCTGCCTTTCTTCCAAACATTTCACCTCTTTTAGCACGCTGTTAAGCGAAGTGCTAATATGATTATATTACGCCAATTAGCACTTGTCAACACTTAAGTGCTAATTATTTAAAAAAACAAAAGCTTGCCGTTAAAAGCAAACTTTTTATTAATTTAAACTTATTGTTGAAGCTATAAAAGTACCATATTCTTGACTAGTATAAATTTTCAACTTAATAGTATTATCTAATAATTCCGTACTATATGGCGGATATAAGACATCACTAGAAAAATCTGTTTTTCTTAAAGTAAAAATTTTACTAATTGTTTCTTCAATTTCAGGATTGTAAACAAATAATTTGTTTTTACTAGTAACAAACTCGATATATTTACCAGTTATAGCTATATGAATATAATCGTTTTCAGCTTTTATTTCTTCGCCATTATAATCATATATTTTATAATAATTATTAACCTTAGTTTTTATATAAAGCCCTGTATAGCTAATTATTGGTTCGTCTATATAAGCTGATAATACAATATTATTTCTATCTACTATGGCCCATTTACCTTTTTTTAAAACCGCAAAATGATCAGCTATTAATTTATTACTATCAGAATCATAAGTGTTATCTAACCCAATAAAATCATATTCACAAGGCATTAGTATTTCAGCATCGGAAGCAGTAAAACTTAAAATACCCCACTTATTGTTTTCATCTTTAACAAAATATATATTATCTTCAATGTCCATTTGATAGTTTTTAAGAGCTTTATATATGCCTATTTCTTCATTATTAATAAAGTCATATAAAATTATTTCAAAATCATTTTCTTCATTAGTATCATAAACAAAAGCATAATGTTCATTAATAACATTTGTTTTTATATCCTTTATACCATACTGATAATAATCCAACGAATAGTTTGAATCATCTATCACAGTAGAAGCAAAATCACAATAAGTGTTTTGACATAAATATTCTCCTAATAATTCATTGCTTTCACTATAAAAAGTTAACTTTTTTGTAAAAGTAGGTTCCTCTTCTTTTTCTTCTTCTATTGGCTTAGCCATAGTTTTATAATATCCACCTAGTACTGATAATAATATTAAAAGACCTAAAAAGATAATTAAAGATATAAAAAAGCCTTTCTTATTATTCATATTATTCCCCAGTTTCTATTTTATCTCCGGTAGTAGCATTATACCTATAAATACCACTATCGGTTAATATTGTATATATACCCAAACTTAAATCTATTTCAAACTCTTCACTAGAACTTGTTAATTGAACAGGTTCATTAATTAAAGAATTCTTTTCATAATCATATAACCACAACTTATTACTATCATCTACAGCAGCTATAAAACTGGAATGTAACTCATATAATAAATAAGTGTTATCTAATATCATATTGCCTTCATAATCAAGCAAAGCCCATGTACTACCACTCTGCCCTAATAAATAACTATCTTGAATCTTTATATCATCATACAAAAACGATATAGCTTTAGTTACTTCACTGGTATCTATTTTTAATAAACCATATTTAGAATACTTATTAATAGCAATAACATATTTAGGCATACTATCTTCCAAATAAACACCGTTTTTATTATCTGATTCATTTGCATAAGTATAAACATCTATATACTCACCTAATAATTTTTTTCTAGTTAAATCATAAAGATTTATTTTTACTGTTGTATCGTTTACCAAAATAGGAGCATCATTTATAAATACAAATCGTTCATTATATATAGGAGTTACTAAAGTTTTAGTTGTATCACTGGCATCAGTAGCTAAAAAACAACTAGTAAAAGAAGTTGAAGTATCTGTAATAGCATTCTTATTTTCACAAGTATAAGTACCAATCAAATCAGTTTTATCTAAATCACTATAGAAATATAATTTATTATTTTCATAACTGTAATAATCATACAAATTACTTACTTTTGCTTCTAAAATATTATATGTATATTCCTCTTTTTCTTCCCCTGTATAAACATTAACATATAAAATATTACCCAAAACACTAACATCATAAGACTGTTTAGTTTCCGTTAAATAGTTATCATCCGAATATATACTAGTTTTAACATAATCATTATTATTTAAAGTTACACTAGTTGCCATCAATCTAACTAAATTATTATCATAAACAAATAAATCTTTATCATTATCAACAGTAACTATATAATTATCCAATACATCAATATAATTTATAGAATCTAATA
>DAOSVX010000046.1:0-5182 GCA_035379765.1 Bacilli bacterium
ACAATTTTCTATGAGTTACCAATCGAACTTCAAAATGCTAGGATGAAAAATATTGATATAAATGATAAAAAAAGAACCAAAGTTATAAAATGGTTAAAAGAATTTTATGATAGTTATTTAAAAGACAAACACCAAAAAGGATTATATTTACATGGTTCCTTTGGTAGTGGTAAAACTTATTTAATAATTGCGATGTTAAATGAACTAGCTAAAAAGAAAGTTTCTATAGCGGCAGTTTATTATCCTTTTTTACTACGTAATTTAAAAGAATCTTTTAGTGAAGACTATAAAGAAAGAATAGATTATTTATTAAATGTGGACATTTTATTGTTGGATGATTTAGGAGCAGAGAATGTAACTCCTTGGGCAAGAGATGAAATATTAGGAACAATATTGCAATATCGTATGGACAATAACTTAACAACGTTCTTTACATCAAATTTAACAATTGAAGAATTAGAAGAACATTTAAGTGGCAAAAAAGGAGAATTAGACAAAGTAAAAGCCCGAAGAATAATCGAGAGAATTAAACAACTAACAACTGATTTAGAATTAATTAGTGTTAATAGAAGAAAATAGAAATATTTACAAATTAAGAAAAATGTGCTATTATGCGTATAGAAATCAGTGATAAAGAACAAGATTTATTAATGATATTTTATAGAGACTTAGTGGTTGGTGGAAACTAAGAATTAGTTAATAAATTACTATCTTTTAGAGAATGAAAACATTCCGGGGAGTCCCGTTATCAATAATTAAGTTAAAAAAAGGATGGTACCGCATACTTTGCTCCTTAGCAAAGTGTGTGGTTTTTATTTTTTAGGAGGAAAAATATGAAAAACATTAAAGAAGATGAGAGGTTAAATGTATTAAATCATTCTTGTGCTCATTTATTAGCCCAGGCTATAAAACATTTATACCCTAAAGCTTTATTTTGGGTAGGGCCAGTAATAGAAGAAGGATTTTATTATGATATGGATTTAGGTGATGAAGTAATAACTGAAGAAGATTTGCCAAGAATTGAACAGGAAATGAAAAAAATTAGCAAAGATGGTAAAAGAATCTATCGTGAGGAACTAACTAAGAAAGAAGCTTTGGAAAAATTTAAAAATGATCCATATAAACTAGATTTAATTAACAATTTAAAAGAAGATGAAGTTATCTCTTGTTATACTCAAGGGGATTTCACTGATTTATGTCGTGGACCTCATGTTGATACAGTTAAAGAATTAAAATACTTTAAATTACTAAAAGTAAGTGGGGCTTATTATAAAGGAGATTCTAAAAACAAAATGCTCCAAAGAATATATGGTGTATGTTTTGACAACGAAGAAGATTTAAATGAACATTTAAACTGGTTAGAAGAAATTAAATTAAGAGATCATCGTAAACTTGGTAAAGAATTAAAAATATTTACTATTATTCCTGAAGCTGGGCAAGGATTAGTGTTTTGGTTACCAAATGGCATGGCTTTAAAAAAAGTATTAGAAGATTATTCTTATGAAATTCAAAAAAAAGATGGCTATAGTTTTGTTTCAACTCCAGTACTTGGTACAAGATGGTTATATGAAACAAGTGGGCACTGGGATCATTACAAAGACAGTATGTTTCCTGTAATGAAAGCTCCTGACGGTGAAGAATTAGTTTTAAGACCCATGAGTTGTCCTCATCATTGTTTAATATATAGATCAGAATTAAGAAGTTATAAAGATTTACCAATTAGGTATTCAGAGAATGTTATTCAACATAGATGGGAAGCTACAGGAGGGCTTACGGGGTTAGAAAGAGTTAGAGGAATGAATTTAACTGATGCCCATTTATTTGTTAGACCGGACCAAATAAAAGAGGAAGTATCAAGAGCTTATAATTTAATTGCTAAAGCTATTAAAGATCTAGGTATTAAAATAGATTATGTAGAATTAGCTTTACACGATCCAAATAACAAAGAAAAATATCATAACGATGAAGAACTATGGCATAAAGCTGAAGATGCTGTTCGTAAAACTTTAAATGAATTAGATATACCGTATAAGGAAGCTATTGGTGAAGCAGCTTTCTATGGCCCTAAAATTGATATTCAAGTTAAAACTTTAGTTGGTAAAGTAATTACTTTTGCCACAATTCAATTAGATTTCTTATTACCAGAAAGATTTGATTTAACTTATATTAATGAAGAAGGCGAAAAAGTAAGACCAGTTATGATTCATAGAGGGCTTATTAGTACTTATGAAAGATTAATTTCTATTTTATTAGAACAATATGCTGGAGCTTTCCCATTATGGCTAGCACCAGTTCAAGTAAATATTATTCCTGTAAGCAATGATTATCATGCTGAATATGCTAAAAAAATAAAAGAGTTATTAGAAGAAAATAATATTAGAACAGAATTAAACTTAAAAGAAGATAAACTTGGTTATAAAATGAGAGAAAGTCAAATGCAAAAAATACCTTATACTTTAGTATTAGGGGATAAAGAAATAGAAAACGAAAGTGTTAATTATCGTTTATATAACAGTAATGAACAAATTGAATTAAATGTTAATGAGTTTGTTGATAAACTAAAAGAAGAGATTAGAGAAAAAGTAATAAGTATTGACAAATAATTATTAATAATATATAATCATTTTGTTGTTAAAAAGGAAAGCGATGTATCCACATCCACCTGATTACCAAAGGTAATGGGTAAATGCCAGTAAAAGGTTTTTAAGTGGATACTATGTATCTACTTTTTAATTGTATGGAGGTGCTATCTATAGCAAATAACAAAGGCGATATGCCAATTAATGAACAAATTAAAGTGAGTGAATTAATGGTTATAGGTCCCAACGGTGAAAAGATGGGGTTAAAAAACATTGATGATGCTCTAACATTAGCAAACTATGCCGGATTGGATTTAGTATTAATGAGTGGAAATGCTGTTCCAGCTGTTGGTAAGATAATGGATTATAATCGTTATCGTTATGAAAAGCAAAAAAAGATTAAAGAACAACAAAAACATCAAAGAGAAGTTAATAAAGATTTGAAAGAATATAAGTTATCAGTAACAATTGATGTTCATGATTTTAATACTCGTAAAAAAAATGCCGAAGAATATCTAAAAAAAGGCCATAAGATTAAAGTCTCTATTTTGTTTAGAGGTCGTCAAATGGCTCATCCAGAATTAGGCAAAGGGGTATTAATGCGTTTTGCTAATGAATTAAGTGAAGTTTCAATAATTGAATCAGAGCCTCGCCAAGAAGGGCGTATTATGCATATGCTCTTAGCACCAAAAAAATAGAAGGGAAATGGTATAAATGCCAAAACAAAAAACACATAAAGCTAGTAAGAAAATATTAAAAGTCAGACCAGGAGGAACTGTATCTTATAAAAAGTCTGGTGGCAATCACAAGACTAATAAAGATTCAGCTAAGCAAGTAAGACAAAGAAGAAATAAAGGAATAGCAAAAAAAGGAGAACTTAACAGATTAAAATCTGTAGTTTAAGGTGAAAATATGACAAGAGTTAAAGGCGGAACGGTTTCTAAAACCAGAAGAAGAAAAGTATTAAAGCAAGCAAAAGGATATTTCGGTAGTAAGCATCGTTTATATAAAACAGCTCAAGAACAAACATTTCATAGTGGAGCATATGCTTATAGAGATCGTAAACAAAACAAAAGAAACTTTAGAAAGCTTTGGATTACAAGAATAAATGCAGCATGTAGAACTAATGATATTAGTTATTCAAAATTTATTAATGGTTTATTAAAAGCGGGGATAACAATTAATCGTAAAATGTTATCAGAAATAGCTATAGCTGATCCAAAAGAATTTACTAAATTAGTAGAAATTGCTAAAAAAGCTTTAAAAAATGAAAAAATAGAAGTAAAAACTGTTGAAATAGAAGAAGAAATAAAAGAACAAGAAGTTAAAGTAACGGCTCCTAAAAAAGCCCCAGTTAAAAAAACTGCGACTGTTAAGAAAGCTCCAACTAAAAAAGCGGTTGGAACAAAGAAAACAGTGAAAAAGGAAACTAAATAACAAAGCATTGCTTTGTTTTTTCTTTTCTTTTAAAAACCTTTATTGTATAATTAAGATACAAAAATAGGATGGTTAACAATGAGAAAAATAATTGCCAGCATTGACTTGGGTAGTAGTACGATAAAAATTGTGGTAGCAGAAGTTCTAAAAAACAAACTTCATGTTTTGGCATCCAGCGATACTCATTCTAAAGGAATAAAGAATGGTTTAGTTATTAATGAAACAGATGTTGTAAAAAGTTTGCATGAGGGCATTAAAAAAATAGAAGATATGTTGGGATTAAAGCTAAATAAAGTTATTGTAAATGTTCCAGAAACTGATGCAGAATTTTGTTTAGGTGAAGGTATAACTACGGTAACTAATGAAGAAAAAATGGTGGATGGCAAAGATATTGTTAGAGCTTTGCAAGCTTCTGTTTATAACAAAGTACCACAAACCGAAGAATTAGTAAGTATTTTACCTTTAGAATTTATGATAAACGAAGAAGAAGTAGTAAGTGATCCTAAAAAATTAACAGCTAATAAATTAAGTGTTAAAACAGTAATTGCTACAGCTCCTAAAATTAATGTTCATAATATTATAAAATGTTTTGAAAAACTAGGTATAGAAGTTATTGATATTACTTTTGGCAGTATTGGTGATTATGCCGTTTTTGAAGATGAAGAATTAAATCAAAAGATAGGAGCTATAATTAATTTGGGTGAAGATACTACGACAGTATCTATATTTAACAAAGGAATAATAACTAATACTGAGGTTATTTCCATTGGCGGAGCTAATATTGATAATGATATTTCTTTTATTTATAAAATAACTAAATTAGATGCTCGTCGTTTAAAAGAAAATCTGGCTTTAGCTCATCGTAGGTATGCTGATGCTAGTGAAACAGAAGAAGTATGTAATAAACTAGGAGAAAACTTGAAAATAAATCAATATGAAGTAACAGAAATAGTTATGAGTAGATTATTAGAAATAATGAATCTAGCTAAAAAACAAATAAATCTCTTAACAAAAAAAGAAATTAGTTATATAATTATTACAGGAGGCTTGACAGAGTTTACTGATTTTAGTTTAATTATAGAAGAAACATTTGGCAAAAATGCCATCTTAGGAGTAATAAAAGATCTAGGTGTTAGAAACAACAAGTATTCTACAGCTCTAGGTAT
>DAOSVX010000047.1:0-3691 GCA_035379765.1 Bacilli bacterium
ACAATAAATAATAAAAAAGTCGTTTATTATGTTGTAGATATTCATCTTAAAGATATAAATTGTTTGCAATCAGTTTTTGCGGAAGATAAATTTGGCATTGGTTATAAAGAAACAGTATTAAGTATGGCAGAAAGAAGTAATGCTATATTAGCTATAAATGGTGACTATTATGGGCTTTCTAAATATAGTGTTGTTATTAGAAATGGTATTGTATATCGTGATAATTTAGATGAATATGATATCTTAGTATTATACTATGATGGCACAATGGAAACATATTCACCTGATGATTTTGATTTAGAAGAAGCAGAAGCCAAAGAGCCTTATCAAGTATGGACATTTGGTCCTTCTTTACTAGATTCTGATGGTAAAGCTTTAACTAAATTTTCTGAATATGGAAGAATATTATATAGTAACCCAAGGACTTCTATTGGTTACTATGAAAGCGGCCATTATGTAATCATTGTTGTTGATGGAAGAAGCGATGAATCATCTGGCCTTACTATGAAAGAACTAGCCAAAGTATATGAAGAATTAGGTTGCAAAGTAGCTTATAATTTAGATGGTGGTAAATCATCAGTTATGACTTTTAATGGAGCTGTTTATAATATCCCAGATAATGGTGGTAGAAAAAGCAGTGATGCTATTATTATTAAGGAGGTTAACTAATGAAAAAGATTTTAAAATTTATTCCTCATTTAACATTTAGTGTATCATTAGTATTTATTACTTTACTAATCTTAGATAAATTTAACCCAGCCATGGATTTATTAAATAACCCAACAGTTGATTATGCCTTTTGGGTATTTTGCATCTTAACAGCTATAAACGCTATTATATTAATAATTAAAAATAACAAGGAGAAATAATGGAAGCATTAATAATTGAAATAATTGAAAAATTTGGTTATATTGGCATAACTCTTTTAATAACAATCGAAAATATATTTCCCCCTATTCCTTCGGAAATTATTTTAACCTTTGGCGGATTTGCCACTTCATTTACAAAATTAACAGTTCTAGGAGTTATTATATCATCAACAGTAGGTTCTGTATTAGGAGCTATCCTTTTATATTATATTGGTACTTTTTTAAACGAAAGAAGACTAGAAAAAATAGTCAGAGGTAAAACTGGTAAAGTATTAAGACTTAAAATAGAAGATATTAAAAAAGCCAATGAATGGTTTAATAAAAAAGGTAAAATAACGGTTTTATTCTGTCGTTGTATTCCCATTGTTAGAAGTTTAATATCCATCCCTGCTGGTATGTCTAAAATGAAATTTATACCATTTTTATTACTAACTACTATCGGATCATTAGTATGGAATACTGTTTTAACTACTCTAGGTTCTATAACAGGAGAAAATTGGTCATCAATAGCCGACTTTGTCAGTAAATATTCTACTCTAACCTTAATAATATTAGTTCTGGCTTTCGCAGTATTTGGTTATATATTTTATAAAAAAAGAAAGAAGTGTTAAGCTTCTTTTTAATTATTACATAAATTTGTGGCTTGAAGCCATTCCATCATTTCTTGACTTCACGGGTATTCTATATTCTCCCGGGTCAATTAGAACATTTCTACGCGAATAATCAAACAATTCTCTAATAAGACGCATTTTTTCTTCTTTTGATCCGGTACAACTAATTGCCTCTAAATACATATAAATAAAATCATCATCTGGAACATAATCTTTACAAAAAGACGTTCTAAAAGCCACATCAGTATAAATACGTCTAACTTTACTAGCGGGGATTTCTGGGCATCCTAATAGCCTATGATAAAAAGTTCGTATTCTTTCTAAATATAAATGATAATTATGGTCAAAATCAGGATCATCTATTTCCAACATTTTCTGCAATCTTATCATTCTGTTATCTATTACACAAACCGTTTCTTTTGCTTCATCAGGTTCCAAAGGGAGCATTCCATTGGCATATTTAATTTTTATATAATCTTGTAATGCTGTAATTATCCCTTTTCGTTCATATATTATCTCGCCACACCCAATCATCGCTAATATTGCATTATTTTGAGAATTGAACTCATTTTCCGTTGTCATATAAAGATCTAATATTGGTTTTTCAAAATATTCAATTTTAAAACCACTAATATTTGTAACACCTCTTATAAGTTCTGATGTATTAGTCGTTATAACATGAACATCTACATCAGAATCTTTAGAGCTATATCCTGTTAAAGAACTACCATAGAAAACTATACCTAAAATTTTAGGATTTTCTCGATAACCCATTTTCTTGATAAAAGTTTCTAATGCTTTATGTACATTATCATCAACTTTTTCACCTATTAAATGTTCTTCACTTTTTACTGAACTCATTTTTGCAAAACTTCCTTTTGTGCTTTATTATATCAAATAGAATAATTAAAGCAAGTTTATTTTAAACTTCCAGAAAATTTATATAGCTTGGGTACAGCTTTTATATCATAATCTATTTTTGATAAATCAATACCTTTTAATTTAGCTAATTCACTAGCTAAATAGATACCCTGTAAAACTAAGAAGAAATTATCCAACACTGGATCTTTATAAGAACTTTTTAAAATTATTTTCTGACGATAATTATGAATTGCTTCCCTAATAGTTCTATCAATATCAGATTCTATAGTTTCACAATATAAAATAGAATCAGTAAATTCTTTTAGTAATGTTGATCTCCCGTGGCAATAATCATACTTATGATGAATTGTTGCTCTGCCAATACCTGATTCTACCAAAGTTGATTCTAAAAAACATTCCATAATACTGGTTCCTAAACTAGAAAAGATATGAAAATTATCATCTTTTTGGACAATAAATTTTGGTTTTTTTGTAAACATTTCTTTTATAACTTCTTCAGTATCACTTTCTCCTAAATAATAACTAAGTAATATAGCCATTGGCATCAATGTTCCACCTAAAGAAATAAAGCTACGTTCTCTTGACAAACTGCTAGAATATCTAATAGAAAAGTCTCCTTCACCGGTAGTTAATAAATAACTTTTTAAGCCTGCTTTTAAGGCTTCATTAACCCCATGATTATTACCACTATAACTACAAATAAAAGCATTTTTATAAAGTTTTAAATTAGCAGAATATAGATCAACTACATCTCCTACTGATGTTAAACATTCATTTTTAAAACTTAAAACTTTGCTAGCAAAATCGGCTACTACTTTTGACCCTCCTGCCCCCAAACAAAAAGTTGTTCCTGTTATGTTGGAAAGTTCTTCTTGAATTCTTTTTAAATCTGATACTTTTAAAGTATCTATAATCCTTTCTTCTAACATTCCTAAATTATAAGCCATTCTTTTGGTGTCAATATCTTCCATAAAAAATACCTCCTAAGTGTAATTTAACACTTAAAGAGGTAATATAATTGCTCATTTAAAAGTTTCTTCTAATAGCTCATATTTTCTAATTCTTTTTAATTCAAAATGTCTTATATCTTTTCTTAGTTCACAGTAGGCAGCCGTCCCCCAACCAGTACCATATAAAAATAAATTATAAGGGCATATTACTCTTTCATTTTCTCCTTTATCATAAGAATAATATATTATCTTTACCTTCTCCACTGGTTAATATAGTTTATTATTATACTATATAAATTTATTAAATAATATAATGTAATAGAAATAAAAGAGAAATTGATTTATGGTATAACGACAAAGAAATTAAAAAATTTCTTTA
>DAOSVX010000047.1:3791-5044 GCA_035379765.1 Bacilli bacterium
ATAAAAGAGAAATTGATTTATGGTATAACGACAAAGAAATTAAAAAATTTCTTTATTTATTAACTAAAAGTATGGCTTTTCTATATAATTTTGGTATGCTTCCCAACCGCCTAACTTTTTTATAGTTTCTTCTATTTTTGTTTTATTTTTAGTACCTAATATTTCTTTATCAACACTAATAATAAAATAACTCATTTCTTTAACATCTTTTGTAGCAATTATACCTTCAACTAGTTTATTAATATGAATACCAATAAAACCAGCATTAGCCATTTCTGCGATATGATAACCACTGCCAGTTGAAACAATAAAATTTTCTATCTTGGACTTATTTTTTAGCTGTTTATCATAATTAAAAGCTATCCGCCAGCCATTTTCAGGCAGTTTTGTCTTTATTGCTTCATCTATTACAGCATTTAAAGTTTTTTTATCTATGTTAGGCATAGCTCCACCTATATAATTAGTAATTAGTTCCATAAGTTCAATTGTTTCCATGTTTTTTAAAATTTCTATATATAAAGGACAGAAAGTTAATAAATTACCTATATTATTACGAAGAGTCGTTTTGTCAGCTTTAAAATTATTAATTTTTTGTTTTAAATCTTCAATAAAAGTTTTGGGCATCTTAACATCTTTTATAATATTAGTAAGCTTTTTAATTCTTTCAGTATTATATTCTTGGTCTTGCTTACTATTTTTATAATTACATTTTATTTCATGTTCTATTTGCTCTTTTAGTTTTATTATTTGTTTTCTTTCTTTTGGAGTTAATTTCTCATTTAATAGCACATCAAAACGTCTTATTAATTCTTTTTCATCAATAACACGATTAATATAATCATAAGTTGTCCTAATAATTTTTAATTGTAATTCTTTTGTCATAATTCTATTTTAACACAAATAAAGTTTAATTAGAATTCAACTTTATCTCCAAATCTTTTATGTGTTTCTCAGTAATTAATTCTGGATCATACTTAATATTTATTTATTTTATAGTAAATATTTCTCCTTTATTTAAAAACTCATACTATAATATTCATAGTATGAGCTATTTATCACATTATGGAGCGGATGAGGAGAATCGAACTCCCGTTACCAGCTTGGAAGGCTGGAGCTCTACCACTAAACTACATCCGCATGCAAGATAAATTATACCATAATTTATCTTTTTTTCAATTAATTTTTAATAAAGAACTCTTTATACCAAACTAGAAAGCAATATATAGTCCATATTTTTTTATAAGAATATTTGT
>DAOSVX010000048.1:0-4745 GCA_035379765.1 Bacilli bacterium
GATTCTATAACTTTAACTATTCCCAATATTTTAGTGAAATATCCTGATTTTACTGAAGGCAGCTATACAAGAGAAGATATTCAAGCTTTTTGTGAAAAATATGAAGTTTCTTGTACTTTTACGGAAATTGAAACTACGGATTACGAAGATGGAGCTATTATTAGTCAATCAAAAAATCCTGGGTATGTTGTTAACAAAGGTAGTTTAACAATTGAAGTTGCGGTAAGTCCCGAAGATGAGGAGTTATTAGAATAATGCAAGGAAGAATAATTAAACAAATTAGTAATCAATATACAGTTAGATGTGATGATGAAATAAAAGAGTGTAGTGCTTTAGGTAAATTTCGTAATGATAAGATAACTCCGATGGTAGGAGATTACGTTATAATAGATGATCGTAATAATCAAATTATCAAAATACTACCTAGAAAAAACGAACTAAAAAGACCAGTTATTGCTAACGTTGATAGGGCTTTAATTATTACTAGTGCTAAAGAACCAAAACTATCTTTTCTTTTATTAGATAAAATGTTATCTTTAGTAATTCATAATAGTATAAAACCACTAATATGTATTACTAAAATAGATTTATTAACCAGAAAAGAATTAAGAGATCTAAAAAAAATTAAAAGGTATTATCATAAAATTGGTATAAAAGTATTTTTTAATAACAAAACCAATAAATTAAAAAGAGAATTAAAGAATAAGACGGTTGTTTTGGTTGGTCAAAGTGGAGCTGGTAAATCAACATTATTAAATAAATTAGATAAAACTTTAAATTTAAAAACTAGCCCCATATCAAAAAGTTTAGGCCGAGGTATTCATACAACTAGACATACAGAATTATTTCAAGTAGGAGATATTTTAGTGGCTGATACACCTGGTTTTTCATCTTTATCTTTTGAAAATATTTCTGAAGAAGAATTATCTAAGACTTTTTTAGAATTTAAAAAATGTAAGTGTAAATTTAAGAATTGTCTACATATTAATGAAAATGATTGTGAAGTTAAAAAATTAGTGGAAAAAAACAAAATATTACCATCTAGGTATACTTCTTATTTAAAGATTATTAAAGAAATAGGTGATAATAAATGAAAATATCCGTTTCTTTTATGAAAAGTTTACTATCTTGTAAAGAAGCAGTTAAAAAAATAGATGCTACTGATTGTGATTATATTCATGTAGATATAATGGATGGTAAATTTACTAAAGAAAAAAATTATACTATAGGGGAGTTAAAAAGCATTCTTAGTAATACTACTAAAAAGTTAGATGTCCATTTAATGGTTAAAAATCCTCAAAAATATATTAATGATCTAGCTACATTTAATATTGAATACATAACTTTTCATTATGAAAGTGTAAGTAATCCACTGGAATTAATAAATTATATTAAAAACTTTGGTATTAAAGTTGGTTTAGCTATAAAGCCAAAAACAAAAATAAAAAAAATAAGGGAATTAATACCTTATTTAGATTTAATTGTTGTTATGGGAGTTGAACCTGGTAAAGGTGGACAAGCTTTAATACCTAAACAACTTGATAAAATAAATGAACTAGAAAGTTTAAAATTTACCTATAATTTTAAAATAGCTTTAGATGGCGGTATAAACGAAGAAAATATAGTTGATGTTGCTGCTCGTGGTGTAGATATGATTATGGTTGGTTCGTTTATAACGATGAGTGATAATTATCAAGAACAAATAAATAAATTAAAAAATAAAATAGTCTAATGACTATTTTGTTTTTTTAGTTTCTCTAGTACTTATTCTAACTTTTTTACCATTTATAGTTTTCTTTTGTAAATTTGGTTTTTGTTTTCTTTTAGTAATATTCAAAGCATGGCTTCTTTTATTACCAAACAAAGGTTTTTTAGTTGTTTTTTTAACTGCCATATGTATTCCTCCTTTCCAAACTTTATCATAATATCTATTTAAAGTCAATTAAGATTATTGTCAATGATGATTAAAAGCTGATATAATGAAATTACTAGTGGGGTGAAGATAATGTATATACCTTTAAGAGTTAAAACTGATTACAGTCTTTTAAAAAGTATGATAAAAGTAAAAGATTTATCCTCATTACCTTTAACAGAGATTGGGATAGTTGATGATAACCTTAGTTATGTAATGGAATTTTATAACTTATGTTTAGAAAATAATATTAAACCCATAATTGGTTTAGATGTTAAAATAGCTAACCAAAACATTTATCTTTATGCTCAAAATGAAAACGGTTATTATAATTTAATTAAAATAAATAACTTAAAAGAAGATTTAACTTTTGAAGATATCTTAAAATACCAAGAAGATATAGTTATCATAATTCCTTATTCTAGTAAAGATTTATTTACTAAGTTTAATTCTAAATTTAAAAATATTTATCTTGCTTATCAAAATGAAGAAGAAAAGAAGAATGCTTTAATCTTAACTAAAAATATTGTTTATACTAACTTAGTATTAGCTCTTAAAGAAGAAGACTTAAAATATTTAGACTACTTAGAAGCAATTCTAAAAGGAACAACTTTAGAAGAAACAACTAGTAAATATAAAGATAATTATTTAAAACTGAATATAAGTAAAGAAGATGAAACAACAACTATTAACTTTGCTAAATTATTTAATTTAAAGTTAAATTTTAATAAAAGATATATACCTAAAATTCCTAATAGTTTAGAAAGATTAGAGTCATTAATTAAAAAAGGTATTAATAAAAGATTAAATAATAAAGTACCTAAAGAGTATGTTGATAGAATAAAATATGAATTAAGTGTTATTAAAAAAATGGGTTATGTTGATTACTTTTTAATAGTTCAAGATTATGTTTTATATGCTAAAAAAAATAATATTTTAGTAGGACCAGGTAGAGGAAGTGCAGCTGGTAGTTTAATTTCTTATGCTTTAGGAATAACTGATATTGATCCTATGCAATATAATCTTTTATTTGAAAGATTTTTAAACGAAGAAAGAATCACCATGCCTGATATTGATTTAGATTTTGAATATGATAAAAGAGAACAAGTAATAGATTATATTAAAAATAAATATGGTGAAGATTATGTGGCTTTAATTATGACTTATGGTACTCTAGGCAGTAAACAAGTAATAAGAGATGTTGGTAAAGTATTAGAAGTTGATGAAACTTTAATAGATGAACTAGCTGATATGTTAAATCCTCATTTAACTTTAAAAGATAATTTAAATAATAAAGTAAAAGATTTAATAAAAAACAATGAAGAATTAAAAAAGCTATATAAAGTTAGTATAAAATTAGAAGGTCTTAAGAAACACATTTCTACTCATGCCGCTGGAGTAGTTATTAGTAGTGAGCCACTTAAAAATATTATTCCTTTAACACCAAGCGGTGAAGAAATATTAACGGGTTTTACTATGGAATACTTAGAAGAAATAGGTTTATTAAAAATGGATGTTTTAGCAGTTAGAGATTTAACTATTATTACTAATATTAAAAAAATAATTAAAGAGAATTTAAAAGAAGATATTAACTTGTTTAATATTCCTTTAGATGATAAAAAGACTTTAAAATTATTTTATGATGTTGATACTGTAGGTATATTTCAATTTAAAAGTCAAGGTATAATGAATTTTTTAAGAAAATTAAAAGTAACTTCTTTTGCGGATTTAATTAATGCTGTAGCTTTATTTAGACCAGGTCCTATGGATAACATAGATGCTTTTATCAGAAGACGAAATGGGGAAGAGAAAATAGATTATATTGATCCTTCTTTAGAAC
Organism: Bacilli bacterium; assembly: GCA_035379765.1. GTDB lineage: Bacteria > Bacillota_I > Bacilli_A > RF39 > UBA660 > DAOSVX01. Next base: position 3,753 of record DAOSVX010000048.1, read on the forward strand.
CAATATTAAAAGAAACTTATGGTATTATTGTTTACCAAGAACAAGTAATAATGATTCTAAATAAAATGGCTTCTTATACTTATGCCGAAGCTGATATAGTTAGAAGAGCCATGAGTAAAAAGAAAAAAGAAGTTTTATTAAAAGAAAAAGAACATTTTATTAACAATTCTCTTAAAAATGGTTACCCAAAAGAAACAGCTATTAAAGTATTTGATTATATTATGAAATTTGCTAATTATGGCTTTAATAAAGCCCATTCTGTTTCTTATGCTCTTATTGGTTATTGGATGGGATATTTAAAAAGTAATTATCGGGTTTCTTTTATTGCTAATTTATTAAATATTAATATTGGTAGTGAACTAAAAATTAAAGAATATATTGATGAAGCCAAGAAGCATGATATTAAAGTTCTAAAACCAGATATTAATGAAAGTGATTTAACTTTTAAAATAATTAATTATAATCTTTTAATGCCTTTAACAGCAATTAAAAATATTGGTATTAGTGGTGGAGAAAGGATATTTAAAGAAAGAGAAAATGGTCAATTTAAAGATTTCTTTGATTTTGTAGCTAGATGCTATGGTAAAGGAGTTAATAAAAAAACGATTGAATCTTTGATAGATGCTGGTTCATTTGAAAAATTTGGCTTTAATCACCAAACTTTAACTAAAAATATTGATGATGCTATCAATTATGCCGAACTTGCTAAAGACTTAGATACTTCTTTATTGGAAAAACCTATTATGGAAGAATTCCCTGAATATAGTTCTAAAGAAATCTTAACTAAGGAAATAACTACTTTTGGTTTCTTTTTAACTAATCATCCGGCTAGTAAATATCAAACTGATGTTATTAAAATAAAAAACATTCCTAGTTATTTTGATAAATATATTAAAACAGTTGTTTTGATAGAAAAAATAACAACTATTAAAACTAAAAAAGGCGAAGATATGGCTTTTATAGATGGTAGTGATGAAACGGGAACAATAAGTG
>DAOSVX010000049.1:0-4429 GCA_035379765.1 Bacilli bacterium
CCTACAGCATCTATTTCATCTATAAATATTAAACATGGAGCACTTTGTTTTGCTTGTTTAAACATATCTCTAACTCGACTAGCGCCTACGCCAACAAATAACTCAACAAAATCGGATCCACTAATATAGAAAAACGGTACATTAGCTTCTCCTGCTACAGCTCTAGCTAGTAAAGTTTTACCAGTTCCTGGAGGACCTACTAATAAAACTCCTTTAGGAATTCTAGCTCCTAGTTTTTGAAATTTCTTAGGGTTCTTTAAAAAATCAATTAACTCGGCCACTTCTTCTTTTTCTTCTTTTAATCCTGCTACATCTTTAAATTTGGTTTTACCGCCATCTTCACTTAGTTTAGCTCTACTACGTCCAAAATCCATAGACTTATTATTACCACCAGATACTTTAGTAAATAACCAGAAAGTTGCTCCTACTAAAAGTAATATAGGCACCAAATTAACTAAAATAGTCATTATAGAACTGTTTTCCGGATTAGATTCTGTATTAACTGTAAATCCTTCTTCATCAGCATAGGCTAATATTTTTGCCATTACACTTTCTGACAAAGGAACAGTAGATTTAAAATATTCTGTTTCATCATAAGTCTTTAATTGACCTTCAACTACATAAACATTAGCTCCACTTTTGCCAGTTATTGTAATCTCTTCTACTTCACCGTCAGCCATTTCTTTTATAAGTTCACCATAAGTTAATTCATTAATTTTATATTGACTTAGGTTAAAGAAATACATAGTTCCCAAAACAACTATTAATAAAATTAAGTACGGAAAAAATGTTTTAAATTTTTTACTATTATTTTTTTTCATGTTCTTCTCCTTTTAATCATACTTGATTATTATATCATATTTTTCTTTTTTACTTTTATCAAATTGAGACTTTTTTATTCCCGGTAGCCAAACTATCACATTATTAGAATCAGTTACTACAGGCCACACTTTTCTTTCTTCTAAATCTATTTTATTATCAATAAAAATCTCTTTTAGTTTTTTACTATTTAACATGTTTTTAACAATCATCTTATCACCAGCACGACGACTTCTAACTATTAATGGTAACTTTAATTCTTTAGAATGTAATCTTGTAACATAATTAGTGGTATCATCACTAGTTTTTATAATCTCCAAAGTCTTTTTATTAGGAAGATTTATTTTACTTTTCAAAACAAACTGATAATCTTTAGTTGGTTTATTTAAATTTTCAAAATATATTTTATCATAACTTTTTCTAACTAATAAATTATTTGGTAAATTTATTTTTAAACTAGACTTTTTACTGTTTATTAAATCCATTATTTCATTAGTGTGAGTATCATTAATTAAAAACAAATCGTCATTATAAATAGTTTCTAATATATATTCTATTATTCTTTCTTTTATTAGTTTATCTTGTTTTTTAAATTCAATTATATTTAATATATTGTTTTTATATATTTTAGTTAATTTTTGGGAGACTTCTTTTTCTATATAACTATTATATTTATCAATGGTATTGCTAAACTTTAAAAACTTTTCATGAACATTTTTATCTTCTGTTTTTAAAAATGGCAATATTTTCTGGCGATATCTATTTCGCGTATATTTTCCTTTTTTATTAGAAGAATCAATTACAAAAGAAATTTTATTTTGTTTATTATAGGAAAGAATTTCTTCTTTGGTATTATTAATTAATGGTCTAATAATTGTATATCCGTTTCTTTTAACTTCTTTTTTAAAACCGGCATAACCATTCAAAGTAGATCCTCTAACTATTCTCATTAAAATTGTTTCTATTAAATCATCAGCGTGATGAGCAGTCATTAAATATTTAGCTTGGTATTTTTTAACTACTTTAGCAAAATAATTATATCTAATAATTCTTGCTTCATTATGAAAGTTATCATCATTATATTTTTCGATTTTTAAATATTCAAAAACAACCTTATTTTTTTGGCAATATTTCTCTACAAACTCTTTTTCTTTAGCACTAGCCCTTCTAACATTATGATTGACATGAGCAGCTATAATGTTTATTTTTTTAGTTTCCCTTAACTTAATAAGTAAAGCAAGCAAGCACATGGAATCTGGTCCACCAGAAAGACAGACAACAACAGTATCATCTTTTTTTAATAACTTATTTAAATATTCTAATGCTTCTTTCATACAATTCCTCGCTTTAGATATTTTATCAAATATCCAAAATAATGCAATAATATTATAACACACTTTTTATTTTTTGGCACTTAATGTTGACAAGTGCCAAAAAATGCATTATAACTATTATGAAAGGAGATGTGTATAAATGAGTTTGGTTCCAAAAAGAATTGATTTTGATGATTTCTTTGATGATTTCTTTCCTCTAGAAAGAAAAACTTTCTATAAGAATGAAGAACTAAAATGTGATATCTATGAAAAAGATGGGAAATACCATCTCGAAATGGATATACCTGGGTTTGATAAAAACGACATTAATGTTGAATGCGAAAATGGTTATTTAACAATAACAGCTTCTAAAAACCAAGAAAAAGATGATAGTACAAAGAAATATATCAGAAAAGAAAGATCATTTAATAAATATCAAAGAAGTTTTTATATCGGCGATGTCGATAGCAAAGATATTAAAGCTGATTTTAAAAACGGTATATTAAATGTCATTGTACCTATCTTAGATAGAAAAGAAAATAAATCAAAAATTGAAATCAATTAATAAAAAGCCTTTTAAGGCTTTTTATTTTTAATACTTATATTTTTATTACAAGCTTCGTAAGAATCTGTAACTGCCACAAAAGCTTTTTTATCAATTCGATTAACACCATTTTTTAATCTAGTATATTGTTTAGTATCAACATTAGCCATTAGTACTTGGTGAGCATTTTCATCATAACCGCCAGCTCCATCAATTATTGTTACATCAGAATGTAATCTTTTCATAATAAAGTTTTTAATTTTTTGCTCTTTTTTAGTAACAATAAAGAAAGTTTTTGTTCTATTTATTCCTAACATAACTTTATTACATGTAACACTTATAATTATTAAAGTTATTAATGAATAAATCATAGTTTCAATACCAAAAGCAATACCACCACACAAAACCACAAAACCATCACCTAAAATAACCGCTGTTCCCATTGTTACTTTAAAATATTTATGAATCATAGCATCAACAATATCTGTCCCAGCAGTACCAAAGTTTTCTCTATAAATAAGTCCACTTCCAATTCCTGTTAAAGCTCCACCCACTATAGCTACAGCAAGAAGGTCAACTTTAGATATATCAATATAATTAGGAATAAAAGCCGTTATTTTAACAAATAAAGGAAATAACAAGGCTCCTAAGATAGTCTTTTTAGTATAATCTTTACCAAGAAATATATAACTTACAACTATAAGCGCTAGATTACCTAATAAAATAAATAAAGAAGGAGCAACTCCAAAAGTTTTATTAACAATTATAGCCAATCCACTAATACCAAATGCTGTTAAATTGTTATGCAGAAAAAACAAATTAAAAGTAACAGCTACTAATAAAACTCCAATTACAAAATTAAAATATTTCTTTAAAATTATTTTATTCATTATTATCCCCTTTTTTTAAATAAGCCAACATAAAATTTAATATATCTCCATCTAAAACTTTATCAGCATCACTGGTTTCATAAGATGTTCTACTATCTTTAACTAATTTGTATGGTTCTAAAACATAATTCCTAATTTGACTACCAAAATTTATATTAGCTTCTTTACCTTTAACTGTTTTAATCATTTCGTCATGTTTATTTAATTCTAATTCATATAATTTATTTTTCAAAAGTTCTAGAGCCTTTTCTTTGTTTTTTAATTGACTTCTTTCTGTTTGATAAGCAACTACTGTTTTAGTTGGTAAATGAGTTATTCTAACTGCTGAATCGGCAGTATTAACACTTTGACCGCCGGCTCCGCTACTATGATAAACATCTATTTTTAAATCCGTATCTTTTATTTCTATTTCTGATACATCTTCAAAAACTGGAATTATACTTACTGAAGCAAAAGATGTGTGTCTTCTGGCATTAGAATCAAACGGAGATATCCTAACTAATCTATGAACCCCTTTTTCGCCTTTAAAATAACCATAAGCATATGGTCCTTCTATTAACACGGTAACACTTTTTATACCAGCTTCATCGCCTTTTTGTTCCTCTATTACACTAGTTTTATAATTATTTTTTTCACAAAATCTCAAATACATTCTTTTTAGCATATCCGCCCAATCACAAGATTCAGTCCCACCAGCTCCAGGATGAATTTCTAAATAACAATTATTACTATCATATTTACCTGACAAATATATTTTAATTTCTAATTCTTCTAATTCCTTAGTAATTAAATCTAATTCTTTAGAAGCTTCTTCTATTAAATCATTATCCTCTGCTTCTAAAATTTCTTTTATACTTTCCAAA
>DAOSVX010000050.1:0-4308 GCA_035379765.1 Bacilli bacterium
ATTATAATTGGTTAAATCGATGTTTTCTATTGTTTCACCGTATTTATTTAAAGCCTCTCTCATTTTATCATGTCCTTTACTATGTTATATATTAATTCACTACTATCTTTTACTTCTATTTTCTTTAAATTATTTTTAATTTCTAAATATTTCTTTTTATTATCTAATAAATTATTTATTTGCTTCTTTAATACTTTAGTATTTAGTTCACTTTCTTCTAATAATAACCCCGCATGAATATCTTTAAGTCTTAAAGCATTATAATATTGATGATTATTAGGTACATAAGGCGAAGGAATTAAAATACTAGGTATTCCTAAAGCAATTATTTCACTTATCGTAGAAGCTCCAGCTCGACATATTACTAAATCGGTATTTTTTAAAAGTCCTGGTAAGTTATCTACATATGGAACTACTTTAACATTAGGACTAAATTTTTCATTTTTAATAAAGTCTTGATAAAAACTTTTTCCCGTAATATATAATACTTGGTATTTTTCTTTAGATACATTTTTTAAAAAGTCTTTCATTTCGCTATTTAAAGCTAAACTACCTTGACTACCAGCTACAATAACAACTAGTTTTTGCTTAGAATCTAGATTATAACGTGATCTTTTTTGTTTAGGAGCTTCGATAGCTTCTTCTCCACAAGGATTACCAGTTACGTAAACTTTATTTTTAGGAAAACTATCTTCAGTTTCTTTAAATGATACAGCTATCGCATCAGCATATTTAGCTAACATTTTATTAGCTTTACCAGGTATGGCATTTTGCTCATGAATTAAAGTTTTAATACCCAGCTTGTGAGCTGCTTTAATGACCGGATAAGCCACATAACCACCGACCCCTATAACAATATCTGGTTTAAACTTTTTAATGATTTCTAAGCTCTCTTTATAGGCATTTTTGATATAAAAAATATTTTTTATATTACGAAATGGTGTATTAGTACTAAACCCATATATTTTTAAAGACTTAAACGGAATATTTTCTCTGGGAACTATTTTATTTTCCATGCGATTATGAGTTCCAATATATAATATTTCTGATTTTGGTTCTTTTTCTTTAATTTTTTTAATAATAGCTAGAGCTGGATAAATATGTCCTCCAGTACCTCCTGCTGTAACAATAACTTTCAAATCTATCACCTTTAATTAATTATACTATAAAAGCCTTTAAATATGGTAGTTTTTTATAAAGTAAATGTAAAATAGCAATCATTTAATTCTTATGATATACTCTTATCAGTTGGAGAGATTAATATATGCTAAAAGACATAATTACTACTATCGGTAATTCTTATTTACAAAGTAAGGAAATATATAACATTATAGGTAAAGTTTTAACTGTAATGCTTGCTTATAAAACCGCTTACACAGTTATTGGTGTTTTTTTTACGAGAAAATTTAAACCCGCTAAAAAAAATCATAAATATGCTATTATGATAGCGGCTCGTAATGAAGAAAAAGTTATTGGTAATTTACTGGATAGTATAAACAAACAAGATTATCCAAAAGAATTAATAACCATCTTTGTAGTAGCTGATAATTGTAATGATAATACTGCTAAAATAGCCCGAAGCAAAGGCGCTATTTGTTACGAAAGATTTAATAACGAAAAGAAAACTAAAGGTTTTGCTTTACAATACTTATGTGAACAAATAGGCAAAGATTATGGTCGAATGAGTTATGAAGGATACTTTATATTTGATGCTGATAACCTTTTAAATAAAGATTATATAACTAGAATGAATGAAGCTTTTGATGCAGGAGAAAAAATAATTACTTCGTACCGCAATACTAAAAACTTTAATGACAATTGGGTTGCTTCTACTTATGGACTTCATTGGATTAGATCCATAAGAATGAATCATCGAGCTAGATCAGTATTAAGATTAGCTACTAATATTCAAGGAACTGGTTTTTTATTTACTAATAAAATAGTAGAAAATGGTTGGAAATATACTTCTTTAACAGAAGATAGAGCTTTAACCGCAGATGCGGTAGCTCAAGGATACCGTATTACTTATAATGATGCTGCTGAGTTCTTTGATGAACAACCAATTAGTTTAAAAATAGCTCTAAGACAACGTTTAAGGTGGTCTAGAGGTCATTTAGAAGCTTTTGTAGAAAGTGGTCCCTATTTATTTTTAAATATCTTTTTAGGTAAGTTATTTTTAAAAACTAAATGGCATCAAAAAGAAGAAAAGAAACCAAATACTTTTAAAAATTTTATCTTAAAAATTATAGAATCTATTAGACATCGTTTCGCTTCTTACGATACTTTGATGCAATTAACTCCTTTAGTAGTACTTTATTTACTTAAATGGTTAATAGTTCCTTTTATAATTGGTTCTTGCTATTATTATGTTAATGGTATAAATAATATTAATATTTTATCTGGAAGTACTTATTTAGCTAAAGCATTAAATTATTTCTTTAGCTTTAGGATCAGCATTGATCCTGGTATAAAAGCTTTTCTAATTGGTTCTTTAATAACTATTTGGTTTAGAGTATTTTACCGAATTGGTAGCTATTTAACTAAAATTTGGATACCTATTTATTTATTTATAATTGAAAGAAAAAGAATTATAAAAATCCCTTTTTTAAAAAAAGTATTATATTGTTTTACCTGGCCAACATTTGATATTATTGGTAGATATACTACTTACATAGCTTTATTTAAAAAAGTTACTTGGAAACCAATTCCTCATACTAGTAGTATTACAATAGAAGATTTAAAAAAATAAACCAATGGTTTATTTTTTTTCTAATATATTAAAATAATTATATTTTAAAGTTAAATCATTTCTAATTATTAAATTATTTACATAAGTATTTTTTTCTTCCAAAAGAATATCTTTTATTTTGCCTTTATTGGTTACTTCGCCACCATCTACATAGACATTACCATCATACCAAGAATAATCACTAAAAAACACTATACCATCATAATCAGAGTCTAAAGCATCAGTACCAATATAATTTATACTATCATAATCAATACCAAATAAATTAAGCACAGTTGGTAAAATATTTAACTGGGATGTAACATCATCAATGGTTTTTTTAGTTTTACCATTATCCCAGATAAAAAATGGGGTATTATTAATTAAATTATTATCAGTTTCTTTATATTTATCTAAAATACTTTGATCATTTAAAGTATATAGATAATGATCCGTAAACACCACAATAATAGTATCATCAAGTAAACCATTAGCTTCTAGTTTATCAAGTAGTAACGAAACCATATAATCAGTTTCAGCTGCTTGACGACGAGCACATTCTTCCTCAGTCATTTCCACAAACTCATTATCAGTATCAAGATTATCTAAATCATATAATAATTTACAAACTCCACTGGTATTAGTAAATGGTAAATGAGCAGAATAAGTAATTATATAATCAACAAACTTTTTATCTTCAGGAAACATTAAATTACTAAAATCTTCATTAGTTATTAATTCTCTATCTAATTCATAAGTATCATCATTATATTCTTCCATATCTACTAAACCATAATAATGATCATATCCCCAACTATCATAATTAATGCTCCGAGAATAATACTCTTTAGTATTCATATGAAAAGCATTTACTGTATACCCTTCACTTTTGAATAAATTAGCCATCGAATAAGGGAATTTATTATTACTAAATGAATAAGCATTTTGATTATATGATATTGGTACTATAAATCCAGTATTAACAGCAAACTCAGAGTTAAATGTTGATCCACCACCAGTATAAAAAGAATAATGATTACTAGAAAAATTAATAGATTTAGTCATCATTTTATATAAAGTTGGGGTATCTTCTTTATTAAGTAACCAACTATCAATACCTTCTAATTGTAAAAATATTAAATTCTTGCCTTCATATTTACCAGTATATTTGTTAGTATTATCAGAACTAGTTTCATCATATATTTCCGCCAATAAATCTAGCTCACTTTCATCTAGCTTTTGATCTCTTAAATAAGTTACATAAAAGTCCCTAATAGAATATTCAAAAAAACCACTTACTTGCATACTCTTATTACTATCATTAAAAGATAAATAAACATTACGAGGGTTCTTCCAAGTATTCCATACTAAATCCGTATTAGCTTTCCCTAAAAACATTGGAGTAATAGTATGTAAAGAAAGAAAGACAATTAATACTATACTAAGTTTCTTAAAACTATATTTTTTATTTACAGGAGTTTTAATAAATCCCCAAATGAAAGCCAAAATAATTATGCCTAAAAATATATAAACTAAGATATGACAATTTTTTATAGCCGTCCAAAAATAAGGAGATCCCT
>DAOSVX010000051.1:0-4205 GCA_035379765.1 Bacilli bacterium
TTCACAAAAAGCTTGAATATCTTCTCTTGTATAGCTACCTTCAGTAAAATCAGGATATTTCACTAAAATATTTGGAATAGTTAAAGTTATAGAGTCACCAGCAGCAAGTAATGTCCCTTCTTCAACAGATTGACTAATTATCTCTCCTTCATCATATAATGTGGCATCTTCAACATCTTCGGTTTCCATTACAACATTAATTTCATATACTTCTAAAGTAGCTTTAATAGCCACATAATTTTGACCAACATAGTTTTCAATTTTAAATTTATGAACACCTAAAGATTCGTATATTTTTACTTTAGCTCCTTCTTTACGAATAGAACCTGCTACTGGAGAAGTTTTTATTACTAAGCCTTCTTCTACTTCTTCGCTATTTATTTGTTCTGTTTCATTATATACTTCAAAACCAGCCGCTATTAACTTCTTTTCCGCTGCTACTACTGTAAGGCCGGCAACATCCGGAACAGTAATATCTGGTTTTTCAGTAATTTTTGGTAACAAAATTATTATAGCTGTAGTAATTAAAATTAATCCTGTAAAGATTGCTCCTAAAGTTAATAATGTTTTATTTTGTTTTTTTAAATCACCTTCAGTTATTTGTTTAGCAATAATTTCCTCACCTTGTTTTTTAGTTTTATCATCACTATTTTTATCTAACATTTTCATAATTTTGGAATCATCAGCCTCTTTTTCTTCATATGGATAAACATATTTTGGTTCATTTAATCTTGATTCATCTAATACTGTTTTTAAATCTTCATGCATTTCACCCGCATCAGCATATCTATTTTTAGGGTTTTTAGCTGTAGCTTTGATAATAACATTTTCAATTGATTGAGGTAAGTTAGGCAATTCTTCTTTAATACTAGGAACTGGTTCCTTTAGATGTTTTAAAGCTATTTCCACAGCATTATCACCTCTAAAAGGTAATTTGCCACATAAAAGTTCGTACATTAAAATACCCATAGAATAAACATCACTACGTATAGTTGCTCCCTTGCCGTTAGCTTGTTCAGGAGGAAGATAATGGACTGTTCCCATCACAGAGTTAGTTTGCGTTAACTGAGTAGAATTTAAAGCTGTAGCAATACCAAAATCAGTTATTTTTACGACACCATTATCTAATACCATAATATTTTGGGGTTTTATATCACGATGAATAATATAAGAATTATGAGCTTCAGCTATCCCATCAGTTATTTGTAACATAATATCAATTACTTCAGGAACAGTTAAATGTCCACGTTTTTTTAGTATTTGTTTTAAATGTCTACCTTCAATATATTCCATAACAATGTAATATTCACCATGATCTTCACCAACATCATATACCTCAACAATATTAGGATGACTTAAACTACTAGCTGATAAAGCTTCTCTTTGAAAACGACGCACAAATTTTTCATCAGTAGCTAAATCTCCTCTTAAAATTTTAACTGCTACTTTTCGATCAAGAATAGTATCATAAGCTAAATAAACGTTAGCCATACCACCTTCACCAATAGTTTTAATTATTTGATAACGATCATTAATTTTTTGCCCTTTTTGAACCATAATTAATCACTCTCTCTTACTAGATATGCGATTGATATATTATCTGTTCCCCCACGAGCATTGCTTTTTCTAATCAATTTGCTTACTTTTTCTTCAATATCTAATTCAGTATCATTTAATACTTTGGCAATTTGCTCTTGAGTTAACATATTAGTTAAACCATCACTACACAATAAAACAGCATCAATAGTAGTTTCAACATCAAAAATATCTAATTCAGCTTTCTCACTAGTACCCAAAGCTCTCATTAAAACATTCTTTTTAGGATGGTACATAGCTTCTTCGGGAGATATATCTCCAGCTGTTACTAATAAATTTACTAAAGTATGATCTTTGGTTACTTTTTTTAGGATACCATTTTTTAAAACAAAACCTGATGAATCACCAATATTACCAAAAAGTAAAAATTCTTCAGTTAATAAAGCCACAACTACAGTTGTCCCTAATCCTGATGAATCAACATTTTTTTCGGCATATTTTATTATCTCGCCATTTATCTCTTCAATATTAGAATTTAACCAATTAACAGCATCTAGCTTAGAACCAATAGAAGACAAACTCGCAAATCTTTTTCCTAAATGAGTAACTACCATTGAACTAGCCACTTCACCAGCTCTATGACCACCCATTCCATCAGCAACTATCATTAAATGTTCTCCCTTTTGATTTTTAATAATAGTTACACTATCTTCATTATGATCACGAACTTTTCCCGAATCTGTTAAATAAAATGTTTTCATTTTTGTACCTCACTAGCTCTAAGTTGGCCACAAGCAGCAGCTATTTGACCACCAAACTCTCTTCTTACTGTGACATTTATTTTATTTTGTTTTAATATATTATAAAAATCTTTAATTCTGTCTTCACTACTTTTTTGATATTTACTATTAGGTATTTCATTAAGAGGGATTAAATTAACATAAACATTCATACCTTTTAATATCTTTGATAACAGAATTGCCTGTTTTTTATTATCATTTATATTATTAATCATAACATATTCAATAGTTACTCGTCTATTAGTTTTGGCAATATACTCTTTTATCTCTTTTAATACTTTATTTATGCTATAAGCCTTATTTATAGGCATTAACTTAGTTCTTAACATATCATTAGGAGCATGTAAAGACAAAGCCAAATTAATTTGCATCTTTTCTAAAGCTAACGCTTTAATACCAGGAATTATACCACACGTAGAAACAGTTATATGACGAGCTCCAATAGCTAAACCTTTAGGATCATTAATAATTCTAATAAATTTTAAAACATTATCATAATTTAAAAGGGGCTCTCCTATACCCATAACTACTACACTATTAATTTTAATATGATCATTATGAATAGCGGTCATAATTTGCGATACCATTTCTCCAGCAGTAAGATCTCTAACTTTCTTAAGACGTCCACTAGCACAAAAAGCACAGCCCATATCACAACCAATTTGGCTAGAAATACAGATGCTATTACCATAATCATGACCCATAATAACTGTTTCAATTAAAGACCCATCATTTAATTTAAACAAATATTTTATAGTATCTCTAGTTATTTCGCGATTTTTAATTTCTAATAATTCAATTTTAAAATCTTTATTTAATTTATCACGTAAATCTTTACTAATATTAGTTATATCAAAAAAAGATGGTATAAAACGCTCATATAACCATTCATAAATTATTTTAGCAATATACTTTTTTTCATTATTTTGTTCTAAATATTCTTCTAATTCTTTTAATGATAAGTTAAATATATTTTTCATCATTAGGCCACCTATCAAAATTATAGCACGAATACTATAAAGTTAAATCTTTTTCCGTTATTTCGCCTATCTTAGAAAACTCTAAAATGTAATTATCTGTCAAGTTAGAAATAGAAATTTTAGTTATAACTTCATCATTAAAATAGACATTAACATTTAAATTATTTAAAATATCTGAATAAGTATAATAAGTTTCGTTACCTTCATTTTGATATTCACCTTTTAAACTATCTATTTTAGCTAAAAGATAATCAATATCAAGAAAATCTTTATTTATTCCTTCATATAAATCAGTTATAGCTTTCTTTTCGCCAAAAACAATTTCATAAGTATCATCATCTATATAATATTTAAGCGTTTTTTCACTACTTTCTTTATATCCTAATTCTTTATTAGCTAATTTTTCACCTGTAAAAATAGTTTTTTCTTCATTAATAGTCACTTCATAAACATAAGAAAAGTTTTTCTTACCAATATTAACTAGTTTATCAGCATAAGTATAAGTAATTTCTTCTTCTTTATTTTCCTCTTCAGTAGAGCTCATTCTTGATCCTACAGAAGCTATGATACATATTATAATCATACCTAAAAGATAAAAGCCTAATTTTATAGCTGCTTTTGATTTAGGTTTAGCCCATGCTTTTTTAAATTTTTCTTCAAAATTACTATCTTTCATAATATTAATTATAATTCCTTTTTAATAGAAATGCTAGTTTTTAAACCATTTAAATAATCTTTTACCAACATCTCTTTTTTACCAAAAGGTTTTATTTTGGTAATAAAAATTTCTCCATCTAATGTTTTTATGCCTATTTTATCTTTTAATATTCTAGTTACTTCACCCCAATTAGTATTAAAATTCTCATAATTTTTTTCACATTCTAATACT
>DAOSVX010000052.1:0-3185 GCA_035379765.1 Bacilli bacterium
TGGATTTAACTGTTGATTCTTCTTATGATATGAGTTTTGGAATTGCTTATAATATAAATAAAAATTTAAAATTGAGTTTGAAAGCTAATAATATATTTAATGATTCTACTCAATCTATTTATAATGATTCTGGAAATAATTTTACACTTAATGACAGTTCACCAAGTGTAACAACTTCTTTAAAATGGTTGTTTTAATGAGAAATATACTATTTTTAATATCTCTAATAACTTTTAGCTTCTCTAGTCAATATACTTTTTTAGTAGATAAATATGATGAAGATAAAGTTATTGTAGTAACTTTAGAAGAACATGGAGCACTATACAGTCAAGATGGCATAATAAAGTTAATGCCAGCTTTAAATGTTGTTGCTAAAGATACTACTGGGGCTGGAGATATATTTCACGGAGCTTTTGTTTACGGGCTTGCTAATAACTTTGATTTAGAAAAAACCATTAAATATGCAACTGTTGCTGGTGGTCTTTCAGTAACTAAATTAGGAGCTAGAAACAGTGTTCCCGATTTAAAAGAAGTAGAAGCAGAATATACTAAAAATAATTAATAAAAACATTTGTTCTAAAATTTAAAGTCAAGAAATTGACTTTTTTCAGTGTTTATGCTATAATGTAAGGGCAAATGAGGTAAATAAGGGGGTTTATTTATGGCAAGTTTTGTTTTAGATTATATTAATGAAAATGAATATAAAAAATTAGAAAGAGCATTAAAAAAATATAATATGTTAGCTTATAAAAAACTAAATTTTGAATTTTATCCTTCATTAAGAGATGGTAAATTCATTGGGGAATTAGTAAGTCAAAATAAAAAAGATAATTCTTTTACTTATGAATTAAAATTACCTAGTGATCATATGTTTAATCAAGTACATGGTGATGTTAAATTGCATTATACTGCTTATATGAAAGATGCTACTGTAATGTTAAATACTATTTCACCAGCTGATATATTACTAGAGGGTCATAAATCAGAGTTAACTACCTATAAAGGTATTATGATATCTAAAGCTAATGCTGAAAAAGATAAGTTTAAAGTTGATTTATTGAATGCCTTACAAAATAAGTAGAAATACTTATTTTTTTATTGCAACATCAATTTTATTATGTTATTATTACTAATGTTGATGGACCTCTAGCTCAGTTGGTTAGAGCATCCGGCTCATAACCGGGCGGTCGTAGGTTCGAGCCCTACGAGGTCCACCACTTATGCAGGTATGGCGGAACTGGTAGACGCACTAGCCTTAGGAGCTAGCGGAGAAATCCGTGGGGGTTCAAGTCCCTTTACCTGCACCAGGAAGCTAAATTTTAAATCACCAATTGGTGATTTTATTTATTTTAAAGGATTTTTTCTTTTAAAAGAGTATGTAATAAGTAGACATATAAAATAGTTATAATATTGACATAAAATATAAACAAGAGTATTGTTTAAATATAATCAAGAGGAGAGTTTATGAGTAATTTATTATTAAAATGTGATAATCTTTATAAAAGCTTTGGCAAAAAGAAAGTTATTAAAGGGTTATCTTTAGAACTTTATGAAGGAGATATATTAGGTTTTATTGGACCCAACGGTAGTGGTAAAACCACCACTATTAAAATGATTTTAGGATTACAAAAGATTGATAAAGGAACTGTTACAATTAATGGTGCTGATATTGAAAAAGATTTTGTATCAGCTATTTCTGATGTCGGTGCTATTGTGGAAAATCCCGATTTATATATGTATTTGTCAGGAAGAAAAAATTTAGAATTAATTGCTAGAATGTATAAAAACATTTCCCCAGCTAGAATTGATGAAGTAGTAAAGTTAGTAAAATTAGAGAAAAGAATAAATGATAAAGTATCTAAGTATAGTTTAGGTATGAGACAAAGATTAGGTATAGCTCAAGCTTTACTTCATGATCCAGATATCTTAATACTGGATGAACCAACCAATGGCCTAGATCCAGAAGGAATAAAAGAATTAAGAGATATTTTAAAAGATTTAGCGAAGAAATATAATAAAGGGATATTAATATCAAGTCATAATTTAGCTGAATTGGAAAGTTTTTGTAATAAAGTATGTATTATTCAAAATGGAATAGTGTTAGAAACAGCTGAAGTAAAGAACTTTAAAAAAGAAGTAGCTAAAAATATATATTTTATTGAAGTTGATAAACCTAAAAAAGCTTTAAAAGCACTTAAAAATAGTAAAGTAGAAGAAGATAATATTATTAAAGTAGTGCTTGCTAAAGAAGAAATACCAAATATTATTAAAACTTTGGTTAAAAATGATATAGCAATATATCAAATATATGAAGCTGAAGCTTCTTTAGAAGAAGCCTTCTTAACAAAAGTAGGAGGTAATACCATTGATTAAGTTAATAAAAAATGAATTAATAAAAATATTTCATAAAAAAAGCATCTATATTATCTTAGCTATTTGTTTAGCTTTTGTAATCTTAACAAATTATATTTATAAAAATGTTAATACTTTTTATAGTACTGCTGATAATAAGGAATATATTAATTCTTTAATAGAGGAACAAAAAACTATTGATTTAAGTAATAGTGATAATATTGATTGGTATGTTTCTAATCAAACTGAGATAGATATGTATAATTTAAAAGAACATTATGGAACTGATTCGTGGCAATCTGCTTTAATAGTAGATAGATTGTATGAAACTATCTATCAAATTAATTATTTAACTTATGGTAAATATAAAAATAGTACTGAGTTAAAAAAATTACAAAAAGAATACAACGATATAATAACTAAATTTGATAGTGATGATTGGCGTAGTTTTGTGGAAGATGAGATAACTGAACTAAATAAAACTTTAAAAGAAGAAAATAAAGTATTAGATAAAGCTAAAGGAACAACAGCTATTAGTGAGGCTGAAAGAAATGTTTTTGTTACAGAGTTGGATATTGAAATAGCCAATTTAAGATTAGATCAAAATATTTCTTACGGAACTGATTATCTAAATACAGCTATTAATAGTTATAAATATGCTAAAACAGATTGGTATGACACTAAAGATATTGAAAGAGATTATGATGCCGAAGTATCTTATCAAGAAACTTTAAAAACGATAGCTATGGCTAAATATAGTATTGATAATAAATATAATTCTTATGAAGAAGAAAGCAATATGAAAAGTATTTACGAAAGCTTTCTTGATGAAT
>DAOSVX010000053.1:0-3173 GCA_035379765.1 Bacilli bacterium
GCTTGTACCTAAAACATTTGAATCTCAATGTTTATTAGGGTGCCCTATAGATAAAAATCATCCAATAACAGCAGAAGTAATAGAAGGTACTATTGATTTTTATTTAAAAGAAATTCTTCCTAAAATTCCTAAATTAATAGAATTGAACGAAAAACCAATAAGGTTAATTTTGGAGCGCAATAATTTTAATACAAAAAGTCCTCATATGTTATAATATGGTTATAGATAGATGGAGAGCAAATGAAAAAAGCGGTAGATAAAATCTTAAAAATATTATCATTAATTGTAATGATTTTTATAGTAATAATAGGAAGCTTTTTAATTTATTATTTTGTCAGTATAAAAATATATGAACAAAAAGGTACGGGGTATGAGCCTAAAGTTACTTTGTATACGATAATAAGTAGAAGTATGGTCCCTAAGATAAATGTTTATGATGTCGTTTTTGATATAAAAATAGATAAAAATACAGTTCTTAAAAAAGGAGATATAATTACTTTTATATCAAAAAGTCCTGATAGTTATAATTATGTTATTACACATCGTATTACTAATGTAAGTAATAATGAATATGGTGTTGCTTATACAACTAAAGGCGATAATAACAATGTTGAAGATGAAGCTAAGGTTTATCAAGATCAAGTATTAGGTAAAGTTTTATTTGTTATTCCTCAATTAGGTAAAATACAGACTTTTATTGCTTATCGAGGAGGATGGCTAATTTTACTGGCACTACCTGCCTTTGGAATAATAGTTGCTAATATTGTTAAAATAGCCACACCAAAATTAAAAGAATTAGAAGCTAAGAAAAGATGATAAAAGTCATCTTTTTTATTTACATAAATATTATAAAATGGTATACTTTATACGTAAAATAAGGAGTGGTAATAATGCCAAAAGATATGGCCGGAATTAGCGAAACTTTAAATTATTTAGTTGGTGATAATAATCCTTCAATAATTAGGTACGAAAGATTAGTTGCCGAAATAACAAATAGCTTAGAAGAAACTACCGCTGTTTTAAGAAGCGCTAAAGAATCCCTTGCCCAAGAAGAAAATAGATTTAATGGTATAAATAACGTTTTACCACAATTAAAAAATGATTTAGAGCCATTAACTCTAGAGAAATATCAAGAGTTTTTAAATTTAATAAATAGTAGTTATGATTTTAGTCAAATGAGTAATGAAATCTCAGAAGATGCTGAAAACATTTTAAGTGAATCAGAAAGTAAAATAGGTTCTTATAAGAGCAAAATAGATGAAATGGAAGTTAAAATTAAAGAGCTAACTGCTGATTTGAAATCTGCTCAAGAAGAATTAATGTTTCAAAGAGCTTTAAAAGAAAAACTAGAAACTTATATGGCTAGTGCTAAAACTGATGAACTTAGCTTATCAAAGAAAGAAATGTTAGAGTTTTTAAGAAAATTCACCGATGAAAATGGTGAACAGTTATTTGCTGAAGATGAACTTCCTTTAGCAGCTCAAATGGTTATGTTTAGTGAAAATTTTGATTTAAATGCTCGAACTGGGAAAACAATGAGTGATGTTATAAAAGAAGCCCAAGCTACTAATCTTGATGAAGCAACCCCTTTAGAATCAATTGAAGAATTTGAGCCATTACAAAATATTGAACCATTTGAATTTGATAGACCAATAGAACCAAAAGAGGAAATAGTAGAACAAAAAGTGCCAAAATTAGAACTTCCAAGTAATATATCAATATCTTACAATCCTCTAAAAGAAGAAAAGGTAAAAATGCCTATTGAGGAAGAACCAAAAGAAGAGTATAGTCTTAGTAATCCATATGATTTGATGTTAGATGGAACCACTGATGAGAAAACTCCTGAAGATGAAAAAATTGTTGATTTTGCTCCTGAAGAATATGATTTAAAAACTCCATCATTAAATGAAGAATTATATCGTGAAAATGGTATAGACCCAAAAAAGGTTTCTAAAGTAGCTATGAGTTTTGGCGAAGAAGAAACCAAAAGATTTATTGATAATATAAAGTACTTAGAAAGTATTGGGTTAAAAGGAGATGTTTATAAATATCCAGTAACCTTATATACAGTAACCAGAAGAGATATAGAGGAAGCCCTAGCTTTAGCTAATAGATATGGTATAACGGTTAAAGATATAGGTGATATAGTAAAGTTATGCAGTAGTAAAAATGCTAATTTAGCTTTTAGTTCAGCTGTGGAAAAATACGGACCTGATTATGAGACTGCTGCTAAAAATTCCTCACCATGTAAAATTATAAATTCATTTTCTAACTTAAAAAATAATAATGCTGATTTAACGGAGTATATAGCTGATAAATCTTTGCTAGCTAGTTTGACTGGACCAGAACCCGAAGGCACATCTTCACCAGCAGCTTACATAGCAATGACAGGTATTTTGGATAAACTTGAGAGCTTTTCTGATAAAACTGCTTATGCTTATGTTATAGATGGTATATATTTTGATAAGAGTAGAGTAGAGACTAATTTAAATAAAATATTAGCTGCTGATCCAGAAGCTTCAAATGAAGATATATTATTAGCGGCATTAGCTTATGGTTCAAATTTAACTAGCGAACAAGTTAAAAAAGTAGCAGAAGTAATATTACCTACTCGTACTTTTGAAAGGATGGCAGCATGACATACTTATTAGATTATGATTTCAACGAAGAAGAAATAAGCGAATTTAAAGCTATAAATAATTCATTTATTGTTGAAAAAATAGAAGAATATCAAGATTTAATTAAAAAGAACATGAAATTTTTAAAAGATTTAGGAGTGGCTAATTACAAAGAAATATTTAAAAGACACGCCGAAATGTTTTTAATGGATGATGATGCTTTTGCTAATGTGTTTGATAAATATGATCGAGATGATTTAGTTACAAAGTTAAAAAATAATCCCGATTTAGTAGAGCAACTTTAAACCATAGCTTAAAAACTATGGTTTTTAAAAATAAAAATTCAGGAGGATTTATGATAGATTTACAAAATTTAAATGATAAACAAAAAGAAGCAGTAACTCATCTTAGTGGACCTTGTTTAGTAGTGGCTGGAGCTGGAAGTGGTAAAACCAGAGTTTTGACAACCAGAATTGCTTATTTAATAGACCATGGTATTAAAGATTATAATATTTTAGCCATTACTTTTACTAATAAAGCAGCCAAGGAGATGAA
>DAOSVX010000054.1:0-3129 GCA_035379765.1 Bacilli bacterium
ACACAAACTATGAAAAGTTTAACAGATGAAAATTTTAGTGAATTTAAGACTAAAAAAATGTCTAATTTAAAAGCTTTTTCCTTTTTTGAAATAGATAAAAGCTTATCAGTAAAAAGTTTGTTTGAGGGCGAAATAATTTCTAATTCTTTAGGCAAGTATTTTTCAGAATTAGGATTTACTCAAGCTAGAATAGCTGAGACCGAAAAGTTTGCTCATGTAACATATTTCTTTGATGGTATGTATCGTGGTAATTTAGCAGGATGTGACAAAATTTTAGTTCATTCTCCTGATGTATCTACTTATGATAAAGCCCCTAAAATGAGTGCAGCTGAAGTAAGTAAAAAGGTTTGTGCAGCCATGAACAAAGATTATGATTTTATTTTAGTTAATTTTGCTAACCCTGATATGGTTGCTCATACTGGTAATATTAAAGCAACTGTTGAGGCTTTAGAAGAAGTTGATAGATGTTTAGGTGAAATTATTGAAGCTACTGAGTTAAACTTTTATACAATGTTTTTACTTGCTGATCATGGCAATGCGGATTATATGTTAGATAGTAATGGTAATGTTTTAACAAGCCATAGTCTTGCTAGAGTTCCTTTTATTGTAACTGATAATAAGGTTATTTTAAAAGATGGATCATTAGCTAATGTGGCACCAAGTTTGTTAAAATATTTAGATATTAAAATTCCCGAAGAAATGAAAGATACAGAAATAATTTTAGATTTTAAAGGTGAGTAATATGAAAAGCAGAAAGGGTGTAACTTTAATAGAATTATTAGTTGTAATAGCAATAATGGCAGTATTAACAGTTATAGCTGTTCCTGCTTACAATTCTATTAAAAGAAATGTTGTTGAAAGAATTTATGAAAGCAAAGTAAAATTAATAGAAGAAGCTGCTTATAATTATGGCAACGATAATAAAAATGATGTTAAAAACAATCCTGCTAATTATTCTAATGTCTCTATTAATACTTTGATAGCGGCGGGTTATTTAAGTAGTGATTCCAGTACGGCTAATTTCCTTATAAATCCTTTAACAAATCTTTCTATGGTTGAAACAGCTACAATTATGTATGAAAATTGCAAAATAAATGTCACTATAAATGATAGTGGATCACCATCTGTATTTGTATTAACAGTTATTTTAGATGGCGGGAGTTGGAGTGGTACAAGTCCTACTTTTCTTGGTAATGGAGATATTTTAACAATAAATAATCCCACAAAGTCAGGATATAATTTTACCGGTTGGACAGTAAATGGTGCTGGTAGTAGTATGGAAGGAACAACATTTACAATGGGAACCGAGAATACAACTTTAACAGCCAATTGGTCTCAAGCAACTTACACCCTAACAGTAGATGCTAATGGTGGTACCTGGAGCGGGACGACGCCTCAAACTATAGCTTCTTTTAACACTGTAACAGTAGATTATCCAACGAAATCAAACTATGATTTTATTGGTTGGACAGTATCAGGTACTGGTAGCAGTATTTCTGGTACAACATTTACGATGGGAACAGCTAATACTACTATAACGGCTAATTGGACATTATCTAGTTATACTTTAACAGTTATTTTAGATGGTGGTGTATGGAGCGGTACAAGTCCTCAAACTATCGTATCAGGTAACAGTATAACAATAAATAATCCTACAAAAGCAGGATATGCTTTCACTGGATGGACAGTATCAGGAGCAGGAAGTGGTGTAGATGGAACAACATTTACAATGGGGACAGAAAATACAACCATAACAGCCAATTGGACAACTGCTTACAATTGTAGTATAGCCGCCGTTCCAAATTATACCTGTTCAAGTGGATATCTTTCAGGCAGTAGATGTATAGTTGGATCAGCGACAATTAACATTAGTAGCGTTATTGGATCTTGGGGTGATTACTTTTATTGTGGTAGTTATGATTCTGGGGTAACAAGTTGTCAAAATTCTGCTACGACTCTTACCTGTTCTGGGGTTTCAGGGCAAACCTTGTGGAGTTATTATGATACAACTCGTCAAACTGATGTGCCAATGTGTAGATGTAAATATTATACAAGCTGTACAGCGAGTTATGTTTGCTCAAGCGGAACATCGGATGGATTAGGAAATTGTTATATTAATGCAACTATAGCAAGTTATACATGTGATGTGGGTATTGTTTCTGGTACAAAATGCTATTTATATGATCAATTGTCATGCCCAGAAGGTTGGACAACAGAATAATTATAAGTTTTACAAAGTCATCATTTTTTGCTACAATTGTAGCGAGAAATGGTGATTTTTTATGAAAACAAGAACTCGTTTTGCGCCTAGTCCAACAGGGATGATGCATATAGGTAATTTAAGAACAGCTCTTTATGCTTACTTGGTTTCTAAACATGATAACGGGGATTTTATTTTAAGAATAGAGGATACTGATCAAAATCGAAAAGTGGATGGAGCAATAGAATTTATTTATAACACTTTAGAAATTTGTGATATAAATATCGATGAAGGTCCTAATAACGAAGGTGAATTTGGGCCTTATTTACAAAGTGAAAGAAAAAATATTTATAAAAAATATGCTTTAGAGTTGGTTAGTAAAGGACAAGCTTATTATTGTTTTTGTAAAGAAGAAAGATTATGTGAATTAAGAGAAGTAGCCAAAAGAAATAAAGTGCCGTTTATGTATGATGGCTGTTGTAAAAAATTAACTAAAGAAGAAGCCGAAAGAAGAATTGATGCTGGTGAAGAATACGTAATAAGACAATGTATGCCTAAAGAAGGGACAACAATAGTAGAAGATGAAGTATATGGTAAAATAACTATTCAAAATGATACTTTAGAAGATCAAATATTACTTAAAGGTGATGGCTATCCAACCTATAATTTTGCTAATGTTATAGATGATCATTTAATGAAAATAACTCATGTAATAAGAGGCAAAGAATACTTAAGTCAAACTGCTAAATATAATCTTTTGTATGATGCTTTTGGTTGGGAATACCCCAAATATATTCATGTGTCTATGGTATTAGGTGAAGATGGTACTAAATTATCTAAAAGAAATGGTGACGCTTCATTTATGGATTTATATAATGATGGTTATTTAGCACCTGCTATTATTAATTATTTAGTACTACTTGGTTGGT
>DAOSVX010000055.1:0-3037 GCA_035379765.1 Bacilli bacterium
ATACTTTTAAATCTTCCAAAGCACTAGCGTTGTAAATTTTACTTCCTTCAAAATCATCTAATATACCAGTAAAATCTTGCAAGCCATAATTAGTATAATTTAAGTTTGTTAATATTCCGTTATAACTGCCTTCTAATAGTTTTAATTCTTTTACTTCCATATCACCATTAGATTTAATAGTAGCTTCTATATAATATTTATCGGTAGTATCAGCATTAACTACTACTAAAGGAAATAACAAAAGTACAAAGAACAATAATATCTTTTTCATATATTCTCCTTTTCTTATACTTATATTTTAGCATTATTCTTTTTAAAGATAAATATTTATTAAAAGAATCTCTAAATTAGAGATTCTTGATATTCTTTAATGGCTTTTTTTAAACCAATATAAGGTAGTAAAGCACATCTTTTTCTACTTGGTTGTTTATATATTTCATCATAACACTCAGCTTCACCTAATAATTCTTTATTATATGGTAGTTTATTAATCATATTTTCATAACTAGCAATAAATTCTAATACTTCTTTGATACTTTTACCTAATAATGATTTAATCATAATAGAAGTAGCTGATATAGTGATAGCACAGGCTTCACCATCAAAATAAAAATCTTTAATAATATCGTTTTCTATTTTTATATATAGATTAATATTATCAATACATGATTCATTATTAGAATTTATTTTAATATAAGAACCATCATTAATAGTCTGTTTGTTAAAAGGCTGCGAATTATATTTTAAAATTGTTGTTCTTTTTTCTTCGCTGGTCATTATATCATCTCTTTTTCTATTCGCGATTTATCTTTTATTAGATCAATAAATTTATCTATTTCTGTTTTAGTATTATAAAAAGATAAACTTATTCTCACTGTGTTAGCTATTTTTATTTCTTCTTTTAACATCTTAGCACAATGATTTCCTGCTCTGACACAAATATGGTGCTTATTTAAATAAAATGCTACATCTTGACTAAAAATACCTTCGACGTTAAATGCTAATACTGATGATAAAGAAGTTTTATTAATAATGTTAATATGAGGAATTACTTCTAATTTAGAAACTAAATATTTTTTTAAATCTGTTATATAAGCATCTATTTTATTAATATCTAATTTATTTAGATATTCAATGGTTTTACCTAAACCAATTACACCTGCTATATTAGGAGTTCCTGCTTCTAACCTTGTAGGGATATCTTTTAAAATATAAGTTCCATCAGTTGTAAATGATTCATTCATTCCTCCCCCTAAGTTTATAGGTTCTATTTCTTTTAATAATCTTTCTTTACCATATAAGACTCCAATACCGGTAGGGCCACCCATTTTATGAGCTGAAAATACTAGAAAATCGGCATCTAATTCTTTTACATTGACTTTTTTATGAGCAATACTTTGAGCAGCATCTACTATTACTAAAATACCTAGAGAATGAGCATAATTAATAATCTCTTTTAGAGGTCTTATATCACCAACTACATTAGTTATTTGAGCAAGAGATATAACTTTGGTATTAGCTGTCACTCTTTTTTTGACATTTTCTAAAGTTACTTCATAATTTTCATCTAAAGGAATATATTTTACTTTGATACCATTAGTTTTAATTAATCTAAACCAAGGCAAAACATTAGAAGCATGTTCACTTTTGGTAATTAGCACTTCATCATTTTGGTTTAATTTATTTTTAAAATAACCATCAGCAATTATATTTAAAGAATCAGTTGCTCCACTCGTGAAGACTATTTCTTTTATAACATCAGCATTTATTAATTCTTTTACTAAATTTCTAGTATGTTCATACTCTTCAGTAGCTTGATAAGATAAATCATAATCTCCTCTTTTAATATTAGAAGGATAATTATGATAATATTCGTCCATCTTAGCTATTACTTCTTTAGGTTTTAAAGCTGTAGCAGCATTATCAAAATAGATTAAACCACTTTTTAATATTAAAAAATCTTCTCTATTCATAATTACTCCTCCTTTTGCTGGTCTATAATAACACAAATTAGTTAACTTGAAAATATTTTAAAATAGAATTAGCTATTGTTGTCCCTATTTGGTCAATATTATCCACAATCCACTTTGCATCACTAGCATTATCATGATAAGCTATTTCAATTAAAACTCCCATTTTAATATTTAAAGGATGAACTTCACCCATTCTCCCTCTAGCAAATAAAACTCCTCTACCAACAGTATGACCATCACTTTGGTATAAATAAAATAAATCGTTATAAATAGTTTGCGCTACAGAATAAGCTGGACTAGTTTCTTCATGGACATATATTTCCATTCCTTCTTGATCATGATTTACACTACCATTAGAATGAATAGCTAAATGAAGATCTGATTTAACATTACGACTTTCAGTTAACCATGTTTTCATATTGTCATTAGGATCATTACGATAGACCGTAACACCTGAAGCTTTTAGTACTCTTTCTACTACATCAGCTACTTTATTCATCATTTCCATTTCATTGGTATATCCAACACTTTTTACTCCAGGATTAGATTTTTGATTAGATGGTGATAAATATACTACTGGAGTTTTATCAGCAACTGTTATTTCAAATGTACTAGTTATACTATTTTCCATGTTTTCTTTGATAGCAACCGCTTTTAAAGTAACATCACTACTTATTGTAATTGGTTCTGTATACATTGAGCCATAAGTAGCTGGGTCTTTTCCATCCAAACTATACATTATTTTAGCTCCAGTAGTATTCGTATATAAAGTAAATTTAGTTCCTGGTTTTAAACTTGCAAAATCAACATCAGTATAAACTTCTCCAACAGGAGATTTTTTGCCAGTTGTAAATGTTACAGTATCTTCTCTAGATATTTCACTATAATCTTTATAAGCAGCTACTAATGTTAGTATATAAGTAGTATCTTCTTCAAAATAATTGATATTTATCTCGGTTTCATTATTAGTAATACCAATTATTCGACATAAAGTATTCTTCTTAGTTCCTTTTTTATAAATATATGAACCTGATATAGCCACACTATTTAGCGAAACTTCTCCT
>DAOSVX010000056.1:0-2979 GCA_035379765.1 Bacilli bacterium
GTAGATTTTATTACCAGTAGTGATAAAGAATATATTGCTAGTTTTAAATTAGGTGTAAAAACTGATACTGGTGATATTACTGGTAAAGTAATTGAAGAAGCCAAAGCTTCTTTAAGAAGTAAAGAAGTAAAAAATGCTTTTCTTAAATTCCCTAAAACTTATAACCAAGAAGTACCTATTTATTCAGCGGTTAAAATAAATGGTAAGAAATTATATGAATATGCGAGAGCTAATAAGAAAGTGAAATTACCAAAAAGAAAAGTAGAAATTAAAGAACTAGAATTAATTAGTTTTAAAGGTAAAACAATTACTTTTAGAGCTCTAGTATCAAAAGGTACCTATATAAGAAGTTTAATAAACGATATTTGTAGTAAATTAAATACTATTGGTACAATGACATCTTTAGTTAGAACTAAACAAGGTGGGTTTTTACTTGATAATAGTTTTACAGTAAAAGAAGTGGAAAACAGCAAATATAAAATAAT
Organism: Bacilli bacterium; assembly: GCA_035379765.1. GTDB lineage: Bacteria > Bacillota_I > Bacilli_A > RF39 > UBA660 > DAOSVX01. The sequence continues at coordinate 486 of DAOSVX010000056.1, forward strand.
AACTATCAAAGAACTATTTAAAGATTATGAACAAAGAGAAATTGATGGAAAATTTTTAACAAAAATAAAAAATGGTGCTTTAATTGATTATGATTTTGAAGATTATTTAGTTTTTATTTATAAAAAAGATATTATTGCCATTTATCAACAATATAATAAAAATCCTAAGTTAGCTAAGCCGTTAATAATATTATAGACTAGAAATAGTCTTTTTTGTTAGTTTAATAAATGATAATTTTCTGCTATAATAAACTTGGTGATAGTGATGTTTGAAAATAAAAAAATATTTATTTTAGGAATGGCTAGAAGTGGTTATGAAGCTGCTAAAATATTAGCTAAAAGAAATAACGAAGTAGTTATTAATGATAAAAATGCTAGTCAAGATGATGTTCATATTAAAGAATTAGAAAATCTTGGTGTAAAAGTTATTCTTGGTGATCACCCCGATGATATATTAGATACTTCTTTTGATTACATAATTAAAAATCCGGGAGTTCATTTTGATCATAAATATCTTTTATATGCTGAAAAAAATCATATTAAAGTAATTAACGAAATAGAAATGGCTTATCATTTATTACCTAAAGATGTTAAAATGATAGCTATTACTGGTACTAATGGTAAAACCACTACTACTAGTTTAACTTATGAGATATTAAAAGAATGTTTTGGCAAGAAAGTTCATCTAGCAGGTAATATAGGCTTTCCTTTATGTAGTATTTTAAATAAAGTAAAAGAAAAAGACATTATAGTGATGGAAATAGGTGTTCCTCAACTCCATGATATGTATGATTATAGAGCTAATATAGCTGTTTTAACTAATATTTTCGAAGCTCATTTAGATATGTTTAAAACGAGGAAATATTACAATCAAAATAAAAAAAGAATCTTTAATAATCAAACTAAAGAAGATATTGCTATAGTTAATAGAGCTAATAGAGATGCTTATAAATTAAGTAAAGGAATAAAAGCAACTACTAAATATTTTTCTAGTAAGAAAAAAATCAAAGGTTGTTATTTAAAAGATAATAAAATTTATTATTATGATGAATTCATAATTGATACTAAAGATATAAAATTACAAGGTGTTCATAATTATGAAAATGCTATGTGTGCTATTATGATAGCTAAAGAATTAGCAATACCTAATAGTATTATAGCTAGTATATTAAAGGAATTTAGCGGTGTAGAACATCGAATTGAGTATGTTAAAACTTTAGATGGTGTAGCTTTTTATAATGATTCTAAGGCCACTAATATTAAAGCTACTCAAATAGCTTTAAGTGCTTTTCAAAAACCAACTATATTACTTTTGGGTGGGCAAGAAAGAACCCAAAGTTTTTATGATTTAAAAGATTATTTAAAATATACTAAACTAGTTATTGCTTATGGGGAATGCAAAGCAAGAATTAAAAAAGAAATAGAAGATTTAGGATTAAAAGTAATACTAACTGATGATTTAAAAGAAGCAGTCAAAATAGCTAAAGAGGTAAGTGAAGATGGTGATATTGTATTATTGTCTCCGGCTTCAGCTTCTTGGGATCAATATGATAGTTTTGAAATAAGAGGGCAAGAATTTAAGGATATAGTTAGTAGATTATAAAATTTACAGTGATTATTTTATGTGTTATTATATTTAAGAGAGGATAATAGGGATGAAGAAGAAAAAGATACCTGTTAAAAATTATGTTATTGCTTTTTTTACATTATTAATAGTAGTAATAGTAGTTTTGTATGCTAAAAAAACTTATGAGATAAATAGAGCTAATAAATTGTCACAAAGTGTTTTGTCTAGAGTAGTTGGTGAAGCTAAATATAATGAAATAGATAATGTTTTAGCAGAAAAAACTGATGATTATTTTATTTATATAAGTTATGTTAATAATGAAGATATTTATAATTTAGAAAACAAGTTAAAAAAAGTTGTTTCGGATTATGAATTACAAGATAATTTTTATTATATAAATGTTACTGAGGAATTAGGAAATAACAATTTTATTAGTGAATTAAATAACCAATTTAATTTAAAATTAACTAGTGTTAATGATTTACCAATTATTTTGTATTACCAAGCAGGTAATTTAAAAACAATCATAACCAGTAAAGCCAAGTTAATTACTGATAGTAACTTTAAAGACTTGCTAATCAGTAATGGCTATCAAAAAAAATAAAAACTTAAATATTTAAGTTTTTTTAATTAGGAGATGATATTATGTTAAATATTGTTTTATTTGAACCAGAAATACCTGGAAATACTGGAAATATTATGAGAACTTGTGCAGGAACAGGAGCTAAACTTCATTTAATAGAACCATTAGGTTTTTCTTTAAACGAAAAGAGTATTAAAAGAAGTGGGGTAAACTATAATGAGTTTTGTAATTATCAAACATATATTGATATTGAAGATTTCTTTACTAAAAATAAAGGGACTTATTATTTTTTAACTAGATATGCTACTAAAAGTTATACAGATATAGATTATAGTAATAAAGAT
>DAOSVX010000057.1:0-2664 GCA_035379765.1 Bacilli bacterium
TTAACAATGCTAGTGGCTTCAATATCATTTTTTATGGTATTTTGTGAATATTTTATATATAAAGATTTTTCTTTTTATACATTACTAACAGTAATAATAGAAGCAGGAGTATTTATTTTAACATATATTTATATGTTGAAAGAGAAGTTAATAAATAAAACTAATTCAAAAAAAACAAATGTTATTAATTTAGTAATAGTAATACTATTATTAGAATATATTGTAGGAATAGTTGATTTATTATTGGGATTAATATTTAAGGTAAATGAAATGGCAGATATTGTAAATAATTTAATTATTTATGCAGTTGGTACTTGTATAGTATTAATAGCATATAAGTTATTTAATAATACTAAAACTAAGATAAGTAATAAAGTTGAACCGACTATTAAAGAAGAAGTTAAAAAAATAAGCAAACCCAAGAAAAAAGTAAAAGTAGTTAGTACGGAGAAAAAGAGTACAATTCCTAAGAAAAAAGTATCTACAAGTAAAACTAAAAAAACAACATCAAAAAAAGAAACTAAGTAAATTATTTAGTTTCTTTTTCTTTTATAGCTTTTTCTGCTTCTTCTATGTCGCTCATATATATTATTTCATCTCCAATAGGAACTTTTGTTTCGTTTCCTCTTCCTAGTATTAGTACAATATCATCCTTTTCCGCTATATCTATAGCTTTTTTTATTGCATCTTTTCTATCTATAATTCTTTCAAACTTATCTTTTTTATCCATAACATCTTTTGTCATTTCATCTATAATTTGATTTATATCATCTTTTCTAGGATCATCATATGTAAAAATAACATAATCAGAATTATCTACTAATATTTTGCCGATGATAGGTCTTTTTATAACATCTCTATCTCCAGCAGAGCCTGCTACTGAAATTATTTTTCCTTTTTTTATAGTATTTGCAAAATCTAATATTTTTTGTGTAGCATTAGGAGTGTGAGCAAAATCTATTATTACTCTATAATCCTGTCCTAATTTTATTTCATACATTCTTCCATCAATATTTATTTTACTTAAATCTAACTTATTAATATCATAACCAATCAATAAAAATATAGTTAATGCTGCAGTCAAGTTATAAACATTAAATTTTGCTAATAATGGAGAATTAATATGATATGTCTTATCTTTATATAAAACATCAAAATTTGTACCATTATTATTAAATTCTATATTATTAAATCCAACATCTGCTTTTTCATTTTCACCATAATATATTACTTTACCGTTAGAAGCTTCAGCAATATCTTTTGATACGGGATCATCTATATTTATAATACAATAACCATCTTTTTTTGTTTGTTCAAATAACATTTGCTTTGCTTTTAAATAATTTTCTACTGTTTTATGCCAATCTAAGTGTTCATGAGTAAAATTAGTAAATATAGAATAATCAAATTCTATACTATCACATCTATGTTGGGATAAAGCATTACTACTGGTTTCCATAGATACATATTTACAACCATGTTCATAAAAATTATTAAATATTCTATGCAAATGTTCTGGGACAGGAGTGGTATTATTTAATTCTTCTTTATAGCCAGGACATTCTGCACCATTAGTACCTATATATCCACATTTATCTATTTGATTTAATAATTGATAAATAATTGTACTAGTAGTAGTCTTACCATCAGTACCTGTAACACCTATCATATTCATTTTAGTAGATGGATAATCATAAAATTTAGTAACTATATTTACTAATTCTTTATTAGGATCATCTACTAATATTTGAGGAACCTCTACATCTAATAATCTTTTTACTACTAGAGCTTTAGCTCCGGCTTCTATTGCTTGTTTAGCATAATCATGTCTATCTACATTAAATCCCATTATACAAACAAATAAATCTCCTTCATTAACTTCTCTAGAGTTTGTTTTAATATCCTTAATCATAGTATCATAAGGAGTATCAAATATTTCGTTTAATCTTTTCATTTTTATCACCAATAAAATTATAACATAAAAAATATTGTTTGATTTATTTACGTTGAATGTTATACTTAAAATGAAAAAAGGGAGAATTTTATGAATGATTTAAAATTTTATAATTTAGGAACTGTTGAGGATTCTTTATTAAGTAGAGTTGTTATCATGTGTAGATATAAAAATAAATGGATTTTTTGTAAACATAAAGAAAGAAATACTTGGGAAATACCAGGTGGTCATATAGAAGAAGGGGAAACATGGTTGGAAGTCGCAAAAAGAGAATTATATGAAGAAATTGGTGCTACTAAGATGAATATAAGACCCGTATTTTTATATTCTATTTCCAAATATGCCATACTTTGTTATGCGGAGATAGAGGAACTAACTGATTTACCAGATTTTGAAATAGAAAAAATAGAGTTTTTTGATAAATTACCAAAAGACTTAACATATCCTTGGCATTCTAATTTTTATGATAAAGTACAGGAGTTTTTAAAAATATAAATAATAACAAAACAACAATATTTCTTGAAAAACCATAATAAATGTATTATAATATTTCATATATTTAATGAGGAAGAAACATAGTAATAAATTATTTATTTTTAGAGAGTTAGTGTTTGGTGAAAGCTAATATTAAATGTTTATGAATTTATTTTGGAGTTAAATCGTAAATCTGCGTTAAAGATTTAAGTGCATAGATAACTATGAACTAAGGT
>DAOSVX010000058.1:0-2601 GCA_035379765.1 Bacilli bacterium
ACAAGCATCATAAACCTTAATTGTTGCAACTTTAACACTGCAATTTGTTTTACTACTAATAGCATCTATACAATCATTTTTATCTTTTGATGCAGTTGGGCAACATATATTATTAGCATAATCCATTTTGTACCCATCTGGACATGAATAAACTGTTTTTTGTCCTCGGCATTCAACAGTAGAATATACAGGGCAACAAAAATTATCTAATTGTATTGGTGTTGACATAGCAACTCTTGTTTTTTCCAGTGCTTCTCGCCAATTTTGAGCATTCATATAATCATAATTAGTTCCACCACCACTGGTTAATAGTTCTTTGGTACTTACTTTACCAGCTAAAACATCATCTATATCTATATCATCACCATATAAATCATAAAAGAATTGAGCTATATCAATATCGGCTACACAAGTTTTTCTACCTTCTACTTTTAAATCAGGTAAAGTAAAGTATCTACCAGAAAATATCTCATCACTACTACTGTTTGAAGCAACATTTACTTTAGAAGGAACAACTATTTTAACATCTTCTTTACAATAAATATTACAATATTGGTTATTAATAATAGTATCAACATTACCGCTCACTTCATCAGCAGTTACTTGATAAGAAGATCCATCACAAGCTGTCCCTGTAGTTATTTTCGTCCAGTCTGTAGTAATATCTTTGAATGGTTCTTCATCATCATCTGATACTGTATTGTTACTACTTGCTTTTAAAGATCCTCCTGGAGCTATTGTGGTAATACCACAAGTAGATTCAGCATCAGGTATAGTCGTAATAGTATTAGCTAATATGACATCATTAGTTTTATAATCTAAAATAACATTATTAGGATAAAAAACAGAATTATACGTATTAGCAGTTGTTTCACTATTAGTTGTACCAGAAGAAATAGTAAATATCTTCTTAACACTACCAGTTTTAGAATAAACAAGCATAGTACTGCTTTCAATTATGTTGACTCCTGACCCTGCTTCAGCAGTTGGAGCACATAAAGCTGGTTGAGATAAAACATCTGAAGATTCATATTCAACAATTATTTGTACGTAAGCACAAGTAGGACAAATACTCGTATTAGGTGTAGCAACTACATTAAAAGATACTGTATCAATCGTATTTGATCCATAATCAACGTCTATACTGTCAGCTCCCTCAGCTGTTACAGAAACAATTTTAGCTCCAGTAGGAATATTTAAACCATCTATTTCACTTAAAGTTACTGTTTCATCTTTTTCCGGATAATAACATTTACCTAAAGAACAATTAAATAATAAATTAACTCCTGTATAACCAGTACTTGCTTCATAATAAGTTGTACTACTACCACTTTTATATAATTCTAAACCTCTTAAAAAATAACCATATGGATCATCTATTTGATATAAACCCGTACCTATAACATCTTCTCCAGCTACATATCTAGAACAAATGGTTTGATAAAATTCATCAGTTGATTTTTTATCAGGCCCAGTAACAGCTTGGCAATATAAAGCTATTTGAATTTCCATATCTGTGTAACCATTCTTTTTACCATTTTGAATAATAGCTATTTCAGCTGTAGAAGCATATCCACCATTTTCACAATCATAAAAACTAGCTGCTCCGGTATCACCAGGTGCTAATTTGTCAGGTAAAACATGAAAAGCTGAATCGCCATCAACTGTTTTAAAAGTCTTAATAGTTCTGCTAATTGTTCCATCATCAAAAGTTCCACTAACTGTATATGTTTGACCAGTAGTTACTATATTTACTAAATCAGTAGCAAAAGCATTTATAGTAAAAACTATAAATGTAAAAAATCCCAATAAAAACAATCTGGTAATTTTCTTTTTCACTACAAGATTCTCCTCTTTCTTTTAATAATTAAAATAACACTAGTAGTTACTACTGCAACTCCAGCTCCTATAACAAAATATAAATAATTTTTAACAACAAAATTAACTACTTCTTTAACTATATTTTTATCAGTTTCTTCTTCTGGTTCTTCTGTTTTTTTGTTTAAAGTTTCTTTATAATCATTTACTCTATTAACTAATTCTTCGTAAGACATTTCAAAATCACTCCACTTTTGGCAGAGATAAAAATCTCTTACATCTTCACATATTTCATAACCATAATAAGGATTATATCTTGGTGTAGTTACTGTTATGGTTCTTAATTCATTACGATCACAATAAGGATTTACAGCATATATTAAAATAGTAAAATCTAACTTTTTATATATTTCGCTAGAAGTAAAACTTATATTTCCACCATTTTCTTCACTATAATAGTATTCTTGGTATTCACTATCTTCACTACTTTTTACCATAATATATATTTCATCAGTTAAGTTATTAATATTTATTGTAAAATAAACTTCAGGTTCTTCTGAAACACTATAATTAGCCTTAACATTACTAGCTAAAGCATTTAATCTATTCTGTTCAGCATAATCACATTCATCTTCCGCATAAACATTTTGACATATAAAAAACGATAAAAACGCGGAAATTACAAGCAATAAATATTTGTGCTTCATATTAATACCAACCTCTACTATAGAAATTATAACACTAACTATTTGTTTTTCAAAGAAAAATCAACCTTAACAATTT
>DAOSVX010000059.1:0-2591 GCA_035379765.1 Bacilli bacterium
AGGGAAAATCCTGAGTTAGTAAAAGATATTATTAAGAAAAATAAAAACCATAAACTGCATTTAGTTGATGATTTTTTAGAAGCTGATAGTAATTTCCGCGAGTTAAAGCAGGAAGCTGATAACTTAAGAAAAAAGCGCAATGATATTAGTTCAACAATTGGTGAATTAGTTCGTAATGGAAACAAAGAAGAAGTTGAGAACCAAAAAACTAAAGCTAACGAAATAGGTAGTAAAATATTAGAATTGGAAACAGAAGAAAAAAATTGGGAAACAAAAAGAAGTAGTATTTGGAAACAAATACCTAATATAATAGATGAAAGTGTTCCAATTGGTAAAGATGATAGTGAAAATGTCGAGTTAGAAAAATTTGGTGAGCCAGTAATACCCAATTATGAGATACCATATCATACTGAGATAATGGAAAAGTTAAATGGAATAGATTTAGATGGCGCTAGAGAAGTAACCGGGAATGGGTTTTATTATTTAACTGGTGATATAGCTAGACTTCATTCAGCAGTTCTTACTTATGCTAGAGATTTTATGATTGACAGAGGATTTACATATGTTATACCTCCTTTTATGATGAGAGGTTCTGCTGTAGAAGGGGTTATGAGTTTTGAAGAAATGGATGATATGATGTATAAAATTGAAGGCGAAGATCTTTATTTAATAGGAACTAGCGAACATACCATGATTGCTAGGTATATAAATAGAGTTATCAACACTTTACCTTTAACTCTTACTTCTTACTCACCTTGTTTTCGAAAAGAAAAAGGAGCCCATGGAATTGAAGAAAGAGGGATATATCGTATTCATCAATTTGAAAAACAAGAAATGATTGTTGTTTGTGAGCCAAAAGATTCTATGGATTGGTATAACAAAATGTGGAATTATACTGTCGAGTTCTTTAGAAGTTTAGATATACCAGTAAGAACCCTAGAATGTTGTAGTGGTGATTTAGCTGATTTAAAAGTAAAAAGTGTTGATGTTGAAGCCTGGAGTCCTAGACAACAAAAATACTTTGAAGTAGGCAGTTGTTCTAATTTAGGAGATGCTCAAGCTAGAAGGCTAAATATCAAAATGGCTGATGGAAAACATCCTCATACTTTAAACAATACTGTAGTAGCACCACCAAGAATGTTAATAGCTTTGCTAGAAAATAACTATAATGAAGATGGTAGTATTAGAATACCAGAAGTATTAAAAAGATATATGGGTGGTAAAGAAGTAATTAAATAGAAGCATTTTTAATGCTTTTTTTAAATGATTATGATATTATTAAATAGTAAAAAAAGTAGGGTGAAAATAATGCCTCGTTTTGATAAAAACTTTTTTAAAAAAAATAATATCTTTTTAATAATATCTATAGCAGTTGTTATTGTTTTTTTAGTCTTATCTTTTGTATTAAAAACCAATAATGTTTCGGAAGAAGAATTATCTTCTAATGGTAAAAGTGCTATTACCAAATTAATTATAAATGAAATTCAATCTAATAATAATGGCACTATTATGGCTCCTGATGGCGGAATATATGATTGGGTAGAAATATATAATGGTAAAAATAAAGATATTGATTTAACTAATTATAGTTTATCTGATAGTACTACTAAAATAAAATGGACTTTTCCTGAAGGAACAGTTATTAAAAGCGAAGAACATTTAGTAGTCTTTTTAGGTGGTAAAACAAGTGATGGATTAATTGCCAATTTTAAATTATCTTCTTCAGGAAATGAGACTTTAGTATTAAGAGATGCTAAAAAAGATATTATTGATGCCGTTGAAGTTTTACCGATGTCTAGTAATCAAGTAATGGGTAGAGACTTAGAAGGATTATGGCATATTTATAATAAAGCTACTCCAGGATTTTTTAATACTTTGGAAGGATATAATGCTTTTATTTCTTCCTTAACTTCTAGTGAGAGTAATAATTTAGTAATAAATGAAGTATTACCAAATAATAAAGGAAGATTTAAAAATTTAGAAGGGCTATATTCTGGGTATATAGAACTTAAAAATATTGGCGATGAATCAATAAAATTAAGTGATTATGCAATATCTAATGATGAAGATAAACCATTTAAGTATAACTTACCTGATATAACTTTAAAATCTGGCGAGATATTTTTAATATTTACTGATTCAAAAAGTTACAGCAATACTGATGAATATTCAGCTAGTTTTGAATTAGATAGTAAAACTGGTACAGCAATACTATCTTATAAAGGTCAAATAGTGGAAATTGCTACTTATGAGAATATGGCTAATGGATTAGCTTTAATAAAAGAAAGTACTGATTTTATTCCTGGTGCTGATATAAGTCCTGGTTATGAAAATAGTGAAGCTGGTATTGAAAAATTTCAAAAACAATATTTAGAAATTGATAATACTTTAATTATTAGTGAAGTAATGACATCTAATTATTCTTATTTACCTCAGAATGGTAGTAAGTATTATGACTGGATAGAATTATATAATAATAGTGATGAAGATATCAATTTAAATGATTATTGTTTAGGTAAAGAAGATACTAGTTGTACAGATAATCTGCCAAATGTAACAATAAAATCAGGTGAATATTATATATTAATAGC
>DAOSVX010000060.1:0-2304 GCA_035379765.1 Bacilli bacterium
CTTTTGGTAGTATATCATCATATTTTACTTCTAATACTACTTCATTTTTATCTAAAACATTAATATTAGTAGCGTTTTTTATAAATAAATCATAATTAAATCCTTGTGATACGATATTTTCATCAAAAGTTATTCTAACATTTGATATAGGATATATATAAGCGGTTCTTTTATATCCTACTATAACCGAAGGTTTTAAATTTTTAAGGTGCATATCTAATAGAAATTTATTTAATAAAGAATTATTCTCACTATCTATATTATCTATATTACCAGATATTATTTTACTATAAATATCTTTTGATATCAACTCTTTATCTTTACTAGTTAAATTATTATGTTTCATTTTACGCTCTAAATAAATCTTTTTTAAAGAGTTATTATAGGTTCTAATTCGATATTTGGTTCTGTATAGCATTCCATCTATTTTTTCATAATACGATGAGTTATCTATGTCATCAAAATATAAACTTTTTATGTAATAACTACCATCTTTATAATATTGATAATTATCTAATGACATATATAAAGCTAATCTTTGTTTTAAGATTATAGCTTGATTAGAATTTATAACATATTTTAATTCATGACGATATTTATACATAACTACTCCCCAAAATAATATTCTACTTCCTCATCTGTTAAATTAAAGAAAGATTTAGTTTGACTTATCATATAAGCTTCTCTTTTAGCAATATAAGTTTTTAGTCTTCCTAATTGATATTCAAAGTCATCTTCACTTAGATTCCATCTTTCAAAATTTCTTTCTAATTCTGGTTCTAACTCAGCTAATATTTCAGCCATTTTGGTATTTATTCTTTCTTCGTTCCAAACATTTTTTAGTTGATAACTTACTCTTTCTACAAACCTTTTTTTAAAATCAGCATTTTTCATTAAATTACGAAGTAATACTGTGGAATAACTATTAACAGTCATACCTTCCAAACTTGTAGCAAAACTATAATAATCTTTGTCATAATTATAAAATGCCCAATCTAAATCATAAAAAATAAATTTCCATTTACCATCATCAAGATTAGGATTACGAAAATAACGATAATTAACTATATCATTATTAGTTACATAAGTTTCAGCTACCCAAAAGTCAATAAAGGAATCAATGTCTATTAAAGAACTAACATATTCATAATATTCATTATTACTTAAATTATGAGTGTTTATATAACTTACTAATTTATTATAAGCAGTTGTTGTACCACTTTTTACCTCGCCATCTACTCTTAAAAGATCTGTACCATCCACTGGAACATTAAAATTATTAGATACATAATTTTCATCAGTTTTTTCTCTTAAAAAATAAATACCCCAATATTCACCATTAATATATAAAATAACTGTTTTATAAGCCTGAACATAAGCATTAGTTACGCCATCCACTAAAGAAGTCCCTAAAATATCCCTAATTATAGCTCTATTTTCATCTTGAGATGCTGTTCTTAAAACTAGATCTTCATAAGTAGCGTAATCTCGATTAGCAAAAACTTGGTAATTTAAAGTACCAACTCCATACTCTTTACTAAATTTTAAAGCATAACTTTTTTTACTATCACCTCTAGTTGTTCCACCAAAAAGTTTTAAGCCTGAACTTATAGCAAAAGTACCATCTTCTCCAAAATATTCTGTATAAACAGGAATAGTAATTCCTGTTATCCAAGCATTTTTATTTAAATAGCTTAGCTTACCAGGATCAACCACAATACTAACCACAGGAACTGTATGATTTTCATTTATTATATAAGACTCTGTACTAACACTACTATTTCTTTTATCTTTTACTACTGTTATAGCTTTTATAACTGTTGTTTTATCTAATACTAAGGGTTCAGTATATTTAAAAGAAGAAGTGGTAGGGTCTGCCCCGTTGGTTGTGTAATAAATATCCCCTTCTCCAGATAATTTAATAGTTAAATTTTCTATATTATTATAAATACCACCTACTTGATTAAAAGTAGGTGGTGTACTAATAGCTATAATACCACTACCATTACTATAATCCGGTGTTGGACTACTGTAATAGTATTCTCCGTATTCAAGACTTTTACCATAAGAATAACCAGTATCTAAATTGGGTATAAATAGTGTATCAATAATAGTTTTATTTTTAAATAAATATAAAGTATCATTATCACCTATTTTAAAATCTAAATGATGATAAGTATTATTAGATAAATTACTATCTCCAGAAGCCATTAATATATAATATTCACCTGATTTTATTATTACATTTGTCAGATTATCTGTACAACTAGTATCTTCTTTACCTAAACAATAATCATTTAAATT
>DAOSVX010000061.1:0-2145 GCA_035379765.1 Bacilli bacterium
CCATCATTATCTACTGTGTTATATATGCCATTTTCCGCTACTTGAGTTTCGCTATCAACAACCGTCTCAACCGCTGCTTTAGATAAAGTTGGCGATTGGCAACTTTTGGAAACATTAGAGTCATTTAAAATAAGATAAGCTAAATCAATAGTGCTGGAATATTCAGTTGTAATATTACAGATTGTTAAAGAAGTTATATTGGTCATTGTTCCAGTTTCTAATTCTGTTATTATCTCTTTATTTACTTTTCTTAGAACTATTCTAGAATGGGCATAATTAATTAAAATTGCTAACATTATAGCAACAAATAAAATAAAAAAAGCATAAATCATAGACATTGCAATAAATCCATTCTTTTTCATTTGCTACTCCCTTTTATTATCAATCTTATTATATTATATTTTTTGAACTTTTAAAAGAAAAAAGGCAAAAGCGCCTTTTTATTTTAAAAATCCATTTATTATTTCGGCTTCAGCCTTTTCTTTTGTTAAACCCAAACTCATTAATTTAATAAGTTGTTCTCCAGCTATTTTACCTATAGCAGCTTCATGAATTAAATTGGCTTCTACATATCTAGCATCAACTATTGGACTAGCTTTTATAGTACCATTATCTTTAATAATCCCATCACATTCAACATGAGCATAACATTTATTCTTTCCTATTACAGAAGAAACAAACTCCTGGTTTGAATTATCAACTGCCACCGATCTTGACACAATATGAGTACTAGAATTTTCACCTTCTAGCATTACATAAAATTCAGTTTTAGCTTTTTGATTGTTATGAGTCATTATTTTTTCTGTAACCAAAAGAGTAGCATTCTCACCAATATTTGCTGTCGTTTTACGGTTAGTTGAATCAACACCTTTTATTTGGATTGTATCCATAGTCATAGATGAATTGGCTTTTAAAAATATTTCCGTAGTAGGATCTAATATTTTTTGACCTTTACCAGATCCTTCGCCATAATGTTTTTCGGAATAATTAACTTTAGAATTTTCTGCCAAATAAAATCTATGTATTCCTATATGACTAGAATCTTTGCTTTTATCATTGTGAATAGCACATCCAGCTATTATAACCACATTAGCATTCCTGCCTATATAAAAATCATTATAAACAGTCTCTTTTAAGCCACTCTCAGAAATAATAACTGGTATATTTATTATCCCAAACATAGTATTATCTTTTACTGTAATATCAAGCCCTGTTCCATCTTTCTTTGAAGAAATAATTATATTATCTGTTCCTTTACGAGCAAATGTTTCGCCATTTTTTCGAACATTATAAGCCGTTTTGTTTTCATAATCGTTTCCAGCTATTTCTTTTAATAATTTACTCTCCACATTGTTCATTTGTAAGCACCCCCTTACAACATTTACGTCCAGGCATAATATTATCAAGAGCTGCTTTTGTATCCCCTATTAATTTTACTTTGCCATCTTCCAACATAATTATTTCATCAGCAATATTTAGTATTCTTTCTTGGTGAGAAATAATTATCGTAATATTTTTGGTATTATTCTTTAAATTAGCAAAAACCTCAATTAGATTTTGAAAGCTCCATAAATCTATTCCTGCTTCGGGTTCATCAAAAATACATAGCTTAGGTTTTCTTGCTAAAACAGAAGCAATTTCTATTCTTTTTAATTCTCCACCAGAAAGAGAACTATTTACTTCCCTATCTAAATAATTCCTAGCACATAAACCAGTTTGTAATAAAATATTACAAGCTTTCTTGCGATCTATCTCATGATGTAATGATAAATTTAATAAATCATAGACTGTTATTCCCTTAAATCTTACTGGAGTTTGAAAAGCAAAACTTATTCCTAAATTGGCTCTTTCATCAATTCCCAAATTAGTAATATCTTGTTCATTAAAAATAACCGCTCCTGAATCTGGTTTTTCAATACCCATAATAATTTTAGCTAAAGTTGATTTACCACTACCATTTGGACCAGTAATAATTATAAATTTATTATTTTCAAACTTTAAATTTATATTATTTAATATTTTATGCCCATTTCTTTCGAAATTTATATTTTTTAATTCTAACATTATCCCACCAAATTTCTTAAAATTAAATCTGTTGTACATAAAATTATAATATAAACGGGTTAATCAGTCAACAAAACACCA
>DAOSVX010000062.1:0-1814 GCA_035379765.1 Bacilli bacterium
CCAAATTAGTCTGCCCACTAAAAATTGGCACATAATTTTCGCTACCTATAATCTTATTAAAAATATCTTCTAATTCAGTAATGTAAGACACTAGTTTTGGTTTCGCTTTTACTGAAAACAATTTTTTCTTATCTGATAAATATATCATATAACCCTCCTAAAATTAATTTTTATTGTAACACAGTTTTTTAGATTTACAAAATAATTAAATCATAAATCTTGGAGCTTTATCTGCTAAGGTTAAAATCTTAGCGTTATTTTCTGCAACAATAATATTGTTAGGCTGTTTTATTTTTCTACTAAATGCTTCAAAAGCTGGTAAATCCCATTCACCAGTTACCATATCAAAATTTATATATGGTAATAACTTTTCCCAAAATAAGGTAAAATCAGGATAACACGTTCTAATAGTTTTTAAATATTTTCTATCAGTAGCTCTTTCTACTAATTTAGTAAGGCGCTCCATTTCTTTATCAACCGGCGCTCCCTTTGTCCCATAAAGAAAACTAACTGAATCTTTTTCATAAAATAATCTTTGAAAAAACACTGTAAAATCTTGAACAACTTTTTTATTATTATATAAAATTTCGGTTAATAGTCTAATCACACCTAAAAATTTATTAACATTTTTTTGATAATAATAAATGGGTAATCCGGTCGACTTAGAAAAACCAATTACTTTATATTCCTCCAAGATACCTAGTTGTTCGGGAATCTCTGCTTTAACTTCTGTATATCTAGAATCAATTGTTAAATAATTAGCAATACTTAAAATGTCATCAAGCATTCTATATAAATAATTTCGGCAATCTTCTTTAGCTTGTGGTTTAATAGAAATTATTTTATCATCTTGTTGTAAATAAACCATTTTAGCACCTCCCTAAACAAGACATTATGATAACATAATTAAAATATGTTCACAATAATTTATTTTAATAAATCTTCATAAACCATTTTAAAATAGTTAATAAATCTTTCTATCTCATCAACAGTAGTAACATGAGAAATGCTAATTCTAATAGATGAAGAAGCTCTTTCTTTATCGTTATATAAAGTCATAACATCCTCATTAAATCCTTTAGTATCAAGATATATTTCTTTTTCTGATAAAGCATTAATTAGTACTTGAGGATCGATGTTTTTAATACTTAAATTTATAATATGCGGAATAGAATAGCTAGTATTATTAGAAACTATATTTGTTTCTTTAGTTAATTCATTAATTATTTTATTGTTTAATCTTTTAACATGTTCTTCTTTATGAGAAAGATCTGTTAAAGCTATTCTTAGAGCTTTAGACATAGCAACTATAAGTGGTAAAGGCGGAATAGAATTGCCATGAATAAGTGGTTCTATTTGAATTTTTTCATTAGTATATAAAATCCCTATTCCTTTGGGGCCATAAAATTTATGAGCTGACATCGAAGCACTATCTACATCTTTTAAGTTTATATTAACCTTACCAATAGCTTGGGTTACATCAGCATGTAATAAAGTATCAGGGTTTTCTTTCTTAATTATCTGTCTAATAGCTTTTAGTGGTTGTCTTATTCCTAACTCACCATTAACAGCATTAACAATAACTAAAATAGTCTCTTTTCTTATTTTGTTCTTTAAATCTTTAAAAGATATTAACCCATTAGCTTCATGACGCACAAATTCTATCTTAAATCCTTGTTTTTCTAAATATTTTAATATTTCATATACAGAAGGATGCTCTAATCTAGATACTAAAATATGTTTACCTTTACTTTGATATTTTTTAGCAATACCTTTAATGGCTATATTATTAGCTTCTGTAGCACTACCGGTAT
>DAOSVX010000063.1:0-1761 GCA_035379765.1 Bacilli bacterium
TGTATGGTGGATACTCTTTTTCAATATAAGGGGTTTCTAATATTTTAGGTACATCTTCTAAGCGTTTGTTATAAATAACATTTAATAAATTGGTAAAACCAAGAGTACCAAAACCAATATTTTCATGACGATCTTTATGAGCCGCCAAAGTATTTTTACTATCATTAACATGAACACATTTTATTTTATCTATTCCAATCAATTTATCAAATTCGTTTAAATAATCAGCAAATTTACTTATATCATAACCAGCATCATTTAAATGACAAGTATCTAAACATACACCTAGTCTTTTATTATCTTCAACATTTTCAATTATGTATTTTAATTCTTCAGTACTACTACCACATTCACTACCTTTACCTGCCATAGTTTCTAATAAAATTATTACTTTAGTTGTTTTTTCTAATACTTCATTTAAAGCTTCAACAATATTTTGTAAACCTTCTTCTTTAGAAATGCCCACTGCATTACCAGGATGCAAAACTATTTTGTTTACTCCTAAAACTGCGCATCTTTGTATTTCTTCCTTAATAAAATTAATACTAAACTTATATTTATCTAAATCTTTTTTATTAGCTAAATTTATAATATAAGGAGCATGACAAATAACATTATTAATATCAATGTTATTTTCTTTCATTAATTTCCAAGCTTCTTTGGTATTATTATCATCTATTTTACTTCTAATAGTATTAGTTGGTGCTCCAGCATAAAACATAAAGGTATTAGCATCATAACTTAATGCTTCCTTTACAGAAAAAAGTAATCCTCCTTTATACGATACATGACTTCCTATTATTAACATATTTTTATCACCCTAAAAAAATTATCTCATAAAAAAAATCAAGTGTAAACTTGATTTATTTATATTAAATTAAGCTGTTAAACAATTGTTCCAAACAGCTGATGTAGCAGCTGCTGTTGTAACAGTTGTAGAATCAGCGGCAATACTACCACCTTTAACGGTAGAACTTGCTGTTATAGAATGGCCATTATCAGTATACCAAATATAATAGTTATTATTGGTTGAATCTATTAATATAGACCCTACATGTTTAGCTGCATCAAATGTTTTATCAACATAATCAGTTAAATCATATATATCATAACAATATCCAGTAACTGAACTACCACTAATAGTAACTGTTAAAGCTGTTGGTAATGTACTATCTAATAAATCATCTGAATATTTTAACTTAGCTCCATCAATTATGTTTTCAGCTTCGATTTCAAAAGCATTTTCTTTAGCTCCATCCATCATTTTTAAAACACTAGGTACAGCAAGTAATACTAATACTGCTAAAATAACGATTACAGCTAATAGTTCTACTAATGTAAACCCTTTTCTATTTTGCATATTTCCTCCTTTATTAACTTAATATTAAGCTATATTACATGTATCAAAGTTTGTTATGGTTGTTTGTAAAGTCTCATCAGCCGATAAGTCTCCAGCTGTACCACCAGTTATAGAATGGCTACCATCAATATACCAAACAGTAGTTGATGATGATCCAACTAATACTGAGCCATGATGGCTGGTACCAAATGTTTTATCAACATAACCATTTGTTTGAAGATAAGAAATACTATAGCAATATCCACCAGTTACTGAACGTGTTGTATCATCATCTAGTAAGTCATCAGCATAAGCGGCCTTTGCAGCTTTAGCAATATTTTCTGCTTCAATTTGAAAAGCATTGGTCTTAGCTCCATCCATCATTTTTAAAACACTAGGTACAGCAAGTAATACTAATACTG
>DAOSVX010000064.1:0-1640 GCA_035379765.1 Bacilli bacterium
GTCAAACTTTGTGCTAAATTTTCAAAAAAGGAGAAAACTTTTAAATTAGGCATTTTTTTAGTCTTAAATTCACTAAAGTTTTCATCTGTTAAACTTTTCATAGTTTGTTTAGCTCTATCAGCTCTAAAATTCATCCACATCAAATAGTCATTATCTCTAATAAGTCCTTCTGGATTATTTACAATAGGTGGTAAAAATTCATCAAAAACTTGTTTTTTATAACAACTATTAATAGTTTTTTCATAATTTAAAGTCGTATATCCCAATCCATTTACCACTAGATCATAATATATTTTTGTTCTTTCCCATCTGTTATCTCTATCCATGGCATAATATCTTCCACAAATAGTAGCTATACTAAAAATATCATCATTTTTTATAAGTGCCTCTATTTCTTTAATATATTTTAAAGAACTTTCTCTACCTGTGTCTCTACCATCTGTTATGAGATGTAAATAACATTTAGAAATTCCTGATGTTTTTATCAATTTAATCATTTCTTTAAAATGATCAATATGAGAATGAACTCCACCATCAGATAAAAGACCCATTAAATGAAGATTAGAGTTATTACTTTTAACATTAGCAATCATTTCTTGATATTTTTCATTATTAACAACTTGATTGTTAGCAAAATAATCATTTATTTTTAATATTTCTTGTTTTATTACTCTGCCAGCTCCAATAGTCATATGACCAACTTCACTACCACCCATTTGGCCAATAGGAAGACCTACTGCTTCTTCACTAGCTTTCAATAAAGAATGGGGATATTTATCCCAGAGCATATTAAAATTAGGCATATTAGCTTGTTTAATAGCATTACCATATTCCTCTTCTCGACACCCAAAACCATCTAATATTATCATTACTATTTTCTTCATATTTTCACCAATATAATAATATCATAAAAGCATAAATTAAAAAAGTAGGTCATCCTACTTTATTTTTTATCATATCTATTTTTAATTTATCAACTATGGTCGTAATAAATTCTAAATTTGTTGGTTTAGATTTATTAAAATCGATACTATTACCAAATAATTCTTCTATTAAATTATAGTCTCCTCTATTCCAACCTATTTCTATAGCATGCCTCATAGCTCTTTCAACTCTTAAAACGGTTGTATTATTTTTATTAGCTATCTTTTGATATAATCCTTTCATTACATTAGTAGCTAATAAATAATCTTCATATACCATGAAAATGGCTTCTTTTAAGTATTTATACCCTTTAATATGAGATGGTATACCTAAAGAATGTAAAAGATTTATAGTTAAACATTGCAGACTTATTTCTGGATAATAAAAATTATCTTCATTACGGAAAATATTTATTATTCTGGTTTCTAAATCTTTTAAATCAAATGGTTTTAAAATAAAATATTTTATTCCATAACTACAAGTTTTTCTTATTACTTCTTCTTTACCTAAACCAGATATTACTATTACTTTTGTTTTCTTACCAAACCTTTTTAATTCTTCTAAAACATATAAACCATCTTTATATGGCATAACTAAATCAAGAAGAACCAAATCATAGTTTCCCTCTTCTTTTAATATAATGCTTAATCCTTTTTCTCCATCATAAGCTTCATAAACTATATCAATTACAGTATTATCAAAAAAGTACTCCTTAA
>DAOSVX010000065.1:0-1634 GCA_035379765.1 Bacilli bacterium
TAATAGCTGCTTCTATAACAGCTCTAGTTTGCATTTTAGCTATTTCAGGATAAGTAACAGCTAATCTACATCCTCTATGACCCATCATTGGGTTAAATTCTTTTAATGACTCTACT
The DNA here is from genome assembly GCA_035379765.1 of Bacilli bacterium. Taxonomy (GTDB): domain Bacteria; phylum Bacillota_I; class Bacilli_A; order RF39; family UBA660; genus DAOSVX01. The sequence goes on from DAOSVX010000065.1 coordinate 117, forward strand.
CTGGCTTTTAAAGCTTCAAAAGTCATTCCTAAGCTTTCGGCCAGTGGTTTAATCTCCTCATCAGTATGAGGCAAGAATTCATGTAAAGGTGGATCTAAGTAACGAATAGTTACTGAATATGGAGCCATAGCTTTAAATAATTCTTCAAAGTCACCTCTTTGATAAGGCAGAATTTTTTCTAATGCTTCTTCTCTTTGTTCAAGCGTTTCGGCTGCTATCATTCTTCTAAAGTTAAATATTCTATCTTCTTCAAAAAACATATGCTCTGTTCGACAAAGGCCAATACCTTCAGCCCCAAATTTTCTAGCTTGTTTAGCATCTTTTGGTGTATCAGCATTAGTTCTAACTTTTAATCTTCTAACATCATCAGCCCAGGTCATAAATGTTTCAAAATTACCACTTATTTCTGGTTCAACTGTTTTAATTTGTTCACCATAAACATTACCAGTAGAACCATCTAAACTCAGGAAGTCACCTTCTTTAAATACTTTGCCATCTTTAGTTGTAAGAGTTTTATTTTCTTCATCTATTTTTAATTCTCCACAACCAGATACACAACATCTACCCATCCCTCTAGCTACAACAGCAGCATGAGAAGTCATTCCGCCACGAATGGTTAATATACCACTAGCAGAGTTCATTCCTTCAATATCTTCAGGGCTTGTTTCTAATCTTACTAATAGGACTTCTTTTTCACCGGCTTCTTTGGCTTTAACAACATCAGCTGCTGTAAAATAAATTTTACCAGTAGCTGCTCCAGGAGATGCTGCTAAACCAGTAGTAATTATCTCACTATTTTTTAAAGCTTCTTTATCAAAATTAGGATGTAATAATTGATCTAATTGTTTAGGTTCAACTTTAAGTAAAGCTTCTTCTTTAGTTAACATTCCTTCAGCTACTAAATCAACAGCTATTTTTAAAGCAGCCGGAGCTGTTCTTTTGCCGTTTCTTGTTTGTAACATAAATAATTTACCATTTTCAATCGTAAACTCCATATCTTGCATATCTTTATAATGATTTTCTAATATATTAGCCGTTTTAACAAACTCTTTATATACTTCTGGTAAATCACTTTCTAGTTTAGAAATAGGAGCTGGAGTTCTAATACCTGCAACCACGTCTTCACCTTGAGCATTAATTAAATATTCACCATATAATTCTTTTTCCCCAGTTGAAGGATTTCTCGTAAATGCTACTCCTGTTCCTGATGTTTCGCCTTTATTTCCATAAACCATTTCTTGAACATTAACAGCTGTTCCCCAGCTGCTAGGAATATCATTTAATTTCCTGTATACGATAGCTCTATCATTCATCCATGAACCAAAGACAGCTCTAATAGCTTCCATTAATTGAACTTTTGGATCTTGAGGAAATTCTTCACCTGCTAATTTTTGATAATTTTCTTTAAATTTTTCGGCTACTTCAACCATATCATCAGCTGTTAGTTCTAAGTCACTAGTAATCCCTTTTTCTTCTTTTATTTTATCAAAATATCTTTCAAATGATGCTTTAGGATAT
>DAOSVX010000066.1:0-1575 GCA_035379765.1 Bacilli bacterium
TCTTTTACTAACCCAGGATTTTCCCTAATTAAATTTATATCTATCATAAGACACCTTCTTAAAATAATTTTATCATATATTATTAGTTTTTTATATTACTTTTAATGATATAGTTGCATATATCATATGAAGCATTTTTATTAATATGTTTGGTTTGATTCGTAATTATTTTTCTTCTCAATTTTTCATTTCTTAATAATTCTTGGGTTTTTATTACCAATTCTTTTATATTATTAGCTTTTAAAGACATACCACATTTTTCATAAAATAAAGCATTCTTGGTTTCACACCCCGGTATAGGCAAAGTGTGAATAAAAGGCACTCCCTTTACAGCAGCTTCAGTAGTAGATAATCCCCCCGGTTTAGTAAGTAAAATATCACAAGCATCCATATAAATATTTACTTTTTTGGTAAATGGAACAATTATAATTCTTTTATTCTTAGGAAAGGAATCTTTAATATTTTTTATTAAGTCTTTGTTTTTGCCAACTAAAACGACTATTTTTTCCTCATTATTTAAATTGGCTAAAAGACTTTTTAGCATAAATACGACATTCCCACAACCTATTCCACCAGTCATTAACATAATCAATTTGTTTTCTATAGGCAATTTTAATTCTTTTCGAGCCACTAATTTATCTTCTTTACCAATAAACTTATTCATAACTGGGATTCCTAAAGGGACTATTTTTTCTTTTGGTATTTTGTGTTTTATTAATTCTTTTTTTAATATTTCATGAGGTATAAAATAAGCATCCATATTAGTTTCTTCTAAAAAAGGAATACAAGTATAATCAGTTAAAATACCATAACATTTAGCTTTTAAATTATATTTAAATTTTAAAAATGTTAAAGCTTCCATCGGAAATAAATGAGAAGAAATAATTATATCAAAGTTATTACTAATAATATAATTATAAAGCTTTTTAGCATACAAAATATTCGCTAAATAAACTGGAGATTTTAATAAACTATTACTTACTAAATCACCAGTTTTATACATTAAGCCAAAAACTCTTGGTGTTTTGGTAACTATTTTATTAAAAGAATCAGTTATTATTTTAGCAGTTTTATGATTAGCAAAAGATAAAGCATTCATCATTTTACAAGGAACTTTTCTTTGTTTCATTTCTTCATATATAGCTCTAGCTGCGCTGTTATGTCCCTCACCAGTATTACAAGATAATATTAAAACTTTCATCTACATCACCCTTTTAAACATTTTTTCTAATTCATAAGTAGTAAAAGAAATTATAGTTGGTCTGCCATGAGGACAATTATAAGGATTCTCACATTTAAACAAATCATCAATGATTTTTTCCATTTCGCCAATGTTTATTTCATAATTAGCTTTAATACTCAATTTACATGCTAATGTTATAGCCACATGTTCGTTAAATTTAACAACATCAAAATCTTTTTGACTAATAACTAATAAATCTAATATTTTACGAATAGATTCTTCTTCATAACCTTCTTTCAACCAAGTTGGATGTTCAGTAATCTTAATGGTATTAATACCGAATTCTTCAACAGCAAAGCCCATTTTTTCTATTAATTGCTTTTGATCTTCTA